>NZ_JBFAKB010000008.1:315357-429720 GCF_040655495.1 Nonomuraea sp. NPDC050404 | reverse complement strand
CGGTCGCCATCAGCTCGTACGCGCGGCGCGGCTCGGAGCCCTGGGTGCCGTACGCCTCGTCCAGCGGCCCGAGCTGGAGCGCCAGCGCGGGTGCGCAGCCGGGCCACCAGGCCGGCGTTCTGCTTGCGGCCGGCGGCGGTGGCCAGCAGGTTGTCCAGCTGGTACGGGTCCTTCGCCAGGTCGTACAGCTCGTACTCGCGTTTGCCGCCGGAACGTTCCAGGTCGTACCAGCGCGTGTAGGTGTGGCGCTCGGTGCGCAGGGAGCTCCAGGACGGCACGTCGATGAGGTACACCTCCTTGTTGTCGCCTTCGGTGTACTCCTGGAAGATGCCGTCGCGGTCGGTGACGCCGTCGCCCGCGTACTGGCCGAAGAAGTCCCTGCGCCAATCGACCGGCGGCACGCCGTCGAACAGGGGTTTGAGCGACCTGCCGTCCATGCCGGCGGGGACGGGCACGCCGGCCAGGTCGAGCAGGGTCGGGCCGTAGTCGATGGAGGTGGCCATGGCGGGGGTGCTGCCCTGCTTGACGCCGGGGCCCGAGATGATCAGCGGCACGCGGGTGGACTCCTCATACGGCGCCATCTTCTGCACCAGCCGGTGCGCGCCCAGGTTGTAGCCGTTGTCGCTGGCGAAGACCAGGTAGGTGTTGTCGTACTCGCCGGTCTCCTTCAGCGTCTCGACGATGCCGGCCACCATGTCGTCCAGCGCGAGCAGGGTGCCCATGCGGTTGCGGTGGTCGCGGTCGTTGGTGGCGGTGACCAGGGCCGAGCGTACGTGCTTGCTCTGCCTGAGCCAGGTGGGCTTGTCGCTGACGTCCTTCTCCTGGAAGTTCGGCAGGTGCGGGGTGGGGCCCCACTGCCTGGTGGCGTACCGCTGGGGTGGCGGCATGGGCAGGTGCGGGGCGGTGGAGGCGGCGTACCAGAAGAACGGCTCGCCGCCGGCGGCGGACTCCTTGATGAAGTCGGCGGACTTGGCCGCGATCACGTCGGTCTGGTAGTCCTGCGGCCGGTCACCGTACCGGACCATGGTGCCGTTCTCGTTGAGGGTGTAGTTGTAGCCGGTGTACAGCGACTGGGTGACGCCCGCGTTCCAGTCGTCCCAGCCCGGCGGGATGTGCCCGGGGTGGTCCTCCAGGCCGTTGAGGTACTTGCCGGCCATGCCGGTACGGTAGCCGGCGTCGTGCAGCCGCTTGACGAACGTCCTGTCCTCGTTGCCGTTGCCCTCGAACGCCTCGAAGCCGCCCCAGTCGCCGAAGTTGGTCAGGACGTGGTTGTTGTGCCCGTACTGGCCGCTCAGGATCGCGGCGCGGCCGGCGCAGCAGATCGGGGTGGTGGCGAAGGAGTTGGTGAAGGTCAGGCCGCTGCGCCGTAACAGCTCCTTGGTCTTGGGCATGGCCTCCAGGTAGGGCGTGGTCCGGTCGTCGAGGTCGTCGGCCAGGATCACGACGAAGTTGGGCCGTGTGTCGGGCTGCTGGGTGTTGGCGTGGACGCCGGTCGCGGTCAGTGCGGTCAGCCCCGCGGCGAGCAGGACGGCCTTGATGAAATGTGTCATGACTGACACTTTAGCCGGAGATCTGTCAGTCCTGACATTTTTCTGGTGTCCGGATGCGGACACGTGGAACAATGCCGACCATGGTCACTGCCGGGCGGCGGGAGCTGCACAAGAGGGCGACGCGTCAGGCCCTGCAGGAGGCGGCCACGCGCATGTTCGAGGAGCGGGGGTTCGCCGAGACGACGGTCCGCGACATCGCCGAGGCGGTGGGGGTGACCGAGCGGACGTTCTTCCGGTACTTCGCCTCCAAGGAGGATCTGGTTCTGGGAGAGGTCCTCGACCTGGTCGCCGAGGTGGTGCGGCTGGTGCGGGAACGGCCCGCCGGGGAGGGCCCGTACACGGCGGTGCTGAACGCGCTGTCCGACCTCGCGGCGGCGCGCGGCTCGGGGGTGGCGGTGTTGTTCACCGGTCTGCCCGGGCAGGTGTTCTCCCATCCGGGCAGGTCCGCGCAGCCGGTGCTGCTCGATCTGGAGGAGCAGCTGGCGCGGGCCCTGCACGCCCGGCTGGGCCCGGACGCCGCGCTGCGGGCCTCGGTGCTCGCGCGGGCCAGCGTGGGCGCGCTGCGGGCGACCGTCCTGGCCTTCCGGGAACTGCCCGAGGACGAACGCACGGTGGAGTCCGCGCGTGACCTGGCCCGCCAGGCGTTCGACATCCTGCGCGACGCGTGACCCCCGGCCGGGTCGTGACCTCCCGCCGGGCCAAGACGCCCGGCCGGGTCGTGGCCCTCGGGCGGATCGTGACCCTCAGGCGGGTGTGGGCCGCAGGTGCCCGGCCGCCCACTCCCGAAGGCCGGTGAGCGGGAGGCCGAGGTCCCTGGCGAACTGCGGGCGGGCAGGCTGGCCGGCCACGTTCATCCATTCGTGCGCGCGGCCCATCTCCGGCATGCCGGCGGCGAGCGCCTGCTCCTCGGTCATGTCCGGCGCGGTCAGGGGCGTGCCCAGCGCGCGGGAGAGGATCTCGGCGATCGCCCGCATCGGCAGGTGATCGCCTGCCAGCTCCAGTTCGACCCGGTCGAACCGCTCGGGCTCGGCGATGGCCGCGGCGGCGGCTGTGCCGATGTCGTCCACGGCGATGAGGGACAGCCGGGTGTCGGGCTTGATGACGCTCACCAGGCCGCCCTCGATGCCGCGCGGGAACAGGAACTTCATGGACGGCAGGAGGTTGTCCATGAAGAAGGCCGGCTTGAGTATCGTCCAGCGGGGGAAGCCGGCCGCGCGGACCCGGTCCTGGATCGTGCTCTTGGCCGCGAGGCTGTCGTCCAGCGTGCCCCAGCGGCCCGCGATCCAGCCGGGATGCTCGGTGTGCCCTCCGGCGCCGCTGACGGAGGTGTGCACGAACTGCGGCACCCCGGCGGCCCTGGCGCCCTCGATGAGGTTGACGGCCTGGGTCACCTCCGCGCCGAAGTCGAAGCTCCCGGCGGCGAAGGGGGGCATCTGCACGGAGAAGACGGCGCGGGCGCCCTCGGCGGCGCGGGTCACCGAGTCGCGGTCGTCCAGATCTCCGGTGACGAGCTCGGCGCCGAGCGCCTCGACGGCCTTGGCCCGGCCGGTGGACGGGTCGCGTACGAGGGCGCGGACGGGAACGCCGGCCGCGCGCAGGGCGCGGGCGGTGGCCCCGCCCTGCTTGCCGGTGGCGCCGGTGACCAGGACGGGCGCGGATGCGATGGACATGGTTCTCCCCTGCGAACATAAACGGCGGGGCCCGCCGTTTCCTGTGCGGTACGATACGGCGGGGCCCGCCACTTAGCAACCCTAAACGGCGGAGCCCGCCACTTAACCTCCCGGGGAGACGACGCACATGCCCGACCGCCAGCGCGCGGACGCCCGGCGCAACTACGCGCGCATCCTCGCCGTGGCCGAACAGGAGGTCGCCGCGCACGGGGCCGGCGCCTCCCTGGAACAGATCTCCCGCGTCGCGGGGGTCGGCTCGGCGACCGTACGGCGCCACTTCCCGACCCGCCGGGCACTGCTGGAGGCCGTCTCCCACCAGCGGATCGAGGCCCTGAGCGCCCGCGCCCGCGAACTGGAGTGCCACGGCGACGGCCGCGACGCGCTGCTGGAATGGCTCGGTGACGTCGTCGCCTACTGCGTCGCGGCCCGGGGGCTGGCGCCGGCCCTGGCCTACGACGGGACCGAGACCGAGACCGGCTCCATACATGAGAACAGCTGCGCGGCGATGCTGAACGAGGCGGGCGAGCCGCTGCTGCGCCGCGCCGCCCAGGACGGCGCGGTGGCGGACGGCGTCACCGTCGCCGACCTGATCGCCCTGATCGTCGGCATCGCCCTGGCGACGGAGCACCACCCCGATCCGCTCGCCCGCGCGAACCGGCTGTTCCGGCTGGCCATCGCGGGTCTCAGCCCGCGGGGCGGCTCATGACGCCCGCCCGCTCACCCCAGCCAGCAAAACGGATCAAAGCCCCGAAACTGCCCTCGCCGCTGGTCACCGCCCAGTTCCCCGAGCACGACCTCGAAGACGACGGCCTCTACCGGGGACTGGAGTTCAAGGCCGCCGATCTCACCGGCCGCGACGCGGAGGCGGCCGACTACGAGGGCTGCCGCTTCGTCACCACCAGCTTCTCCGGCACGCATCTGCGCCGGGTCGGATTCGCCGACGTGGAACTGCGGCGCTGCGATCTGTCCAACCTGACGGCCGCGATGTCGGGAATGCACCGCGCCCACGTGTCGGCGAGCCGGTTGACCGGCATGACGTGGTCGGAATGCGCGTTCCGCGACGTGGTCTTCGACACGTGCCGCGCCGAGCTGGCGGGGTTTCGATTCTCGACCTTCAAGAACACCGTCTTCAGGGACTGCATAATGGCGGAGGTCAATTTCCAGAATGCCGACCTGCGCGGGGTGCGGTTCGAGCGTTGCGACCTGACCCGCGCCCAATTCTCGCAGGCGCGGCTGGAGGGCGCCCATTTCTCCGACTGCGTACTGCTGGGGATCGGCGGCGTCACCAGCCTCCATGGCTCGACCATCAAGAGCGCCGATGCGCAGAGCCTGCTGTCCGCCCTGGCCGGCGCGATGGGGATCACCATCGAGGAATGACCTCAGGAAACCTGGGAAATGGGCGCTGACCAGGTGTCGCACGCCGACGGCGACGAAGCGCGGAAGCCTCTGTCGAGCCAGGCGGCCATGTTGACGCCCTTGCCGTGGTCGCGGACCTTGTACTGCTCGTCGCCGCTTCTCTTGTTCAGTTCGAGCAGGTAATACCAGTCCTCCGCCGGGCGGCCGAGGAATTTCCAGACGCTGCCGATGAAAACGCCTGCCAGGCATTCGGCCTGCAATTCCATGCGGCGTGCCTGCTCGTTCAGCTCTTTCTTTCCGCGATAAGGCAGGAGGTCGTAGGCGCGTCTCATGCCGGTGAGGTTCTGCACGTGGTGCCCGTATTCGTGCGCCACGACGTTGAAAAGATACAGGTCCGAGGGGTCCTTGAGGACGTCGCCGTCCAGCAGGACGAGGAAACGGTTCTCGGCGAAGCAGTATTTCGCCTGGGCCTCGTCCCAGGCGTGCCCGCAGTAGCGGCGCGGCTTGGTGATGAAGCTGATCCTCGCCCGGGTGAACGGCAGCCCCGCGCGTTTGAAGTGGGCTCCCCAGGAGGCGTTGAGGCAGCTCAGCACGGCGCTCAGGTAACGGGGGGCGCTGTCCGGCGTGATCGTGCGCTCCCGGCACCGGACGGGCGCGAGTTTGCCGCTGCTGTACAGCTGGTTCGCGGTCAGCACGCGATCACGCACAGGATAAGCGGCGGCGTGGGCCGTGGCGTGGGCCGTGGTGCTGCCGGCTAACAGCAGGGCGCTCAGAAAGGCGGCGAGAACAGCAGGAAGACGCATGATCGGCATTTTAGGAGCCGTTCGCGCCGCCCGCGTGCGAGGGGATCGGGCCCTGGCGGAAAATCGTTTGAGCCTTCCGCACGCGGTCCCCTACATTGCCAGCGGCCCCAACGCCGTGCGAACGAAGGACATGACCCGCGTGACGCCGCCTGCTCGCCTGACCTGACACGTATTTCCGCTCACCTTGAAGCCGGCCCTGCCGCCGGCTCCGCCGGGCTGCCCGCGTGCGCCCGGTCGTTCAGCGTTCGAGGCCGCGCGTAATCGGCCTCGTGTCAGGTCTTGAGAGATCATGTCTTCACAACCTCATATCGTGCTGCCCTGGGTCGTCCGGCGGACCAGGCTGCCGCTGCTGTCGCTGCGGTGCGTGCACTGCCCGTCGGAGTCGGCCACCACCGGCCAGGGCCGGTTCCGGGTCAACGCCAACGGCAAGCTGCTGCACGTGTGGCTGCTGGTCCGCTGCGTGTCCTGCGACCGTACGAGCAAGCTCGCCGTGTACGAGCGGGTGCCGGTCAGATCCATCGATCCCGCCGAGCTCGACGGCTACCACGCCAACGACGCGGGGCTGGTGGCCGCCAGGCTGCTGGATCCGCTGTTCGCCCGGCGCAACCGCTTCACCCTGGACTGGAGGGGGGCCTGGCGGCTGGACGCCCCGCCGCCCCTGTTCGATCAGGCGTGGCCGGTCCGGGTGGAGGTCGCCTTCGAGGATCCGGTGCCGGTGCGCCCCGACCGGCTCATCGCGCAGGCGCTCGGCCTCAGCAGGAACGAGGTGCCGCGCCGGATCAAGTGCGACATTCCGCTGCGCCGTACGACGAGCGCCGCCTTCACCTTCATCGTGATGGCCGGCGACTGACCCCGACGGTTCCGGCCCCCGGGGCCGGAACCGGTTCACGGCCCGCACCGGCGGGTCCGCCAGAGGACATGACAGACCCGTCATGCTCCGTCCGGCGGGCCCGCGAAGCCGGTGAGCAGCGCCTCGAGGGCGAACTCGAAGCGGGCGGTGGGGCCGCGGCCGGCGCCGGCCCGGGCGGCCTCGGCGAGCAGCGGGTACGTCTGCGCGGGCAGGCCGGCCAGCCGGCTGGTCTGGCCGGGTTCGCCGTGCGGCCGGGGCGCGCCGCCGACGCCCGCGTCGAGGGCGGCGTGCACGAGGATCAGCCCGTTGAGTGCGTAGACCATGTCCAGGGCCCGCATCGGCGGGAACCCGGCGGCGCCCAGCGACCGCAGGAGCGTTTCCATCATGCGGTGGTTGCCCGAGGTGGTCGCCGGCCGGGACAGCAGGAGCGGGACCAGGTTCGGATGGGCGGCCAGGGTGTCCAGCTGCGCGCGGGCGTAGCCGCGCAGCCCGTCGCGCCAGTCGGCGCCGTCGAAGCTCACCGGCGCCGCGGCGGCCAGTTCCTCGACCATGCCGTCGAGCAGGGCTTCCTTGCTGGGGAAATGGTGGTACAGGGCCATCGCCTTGACGCCGAGCTCCGTGCCGAGCCCGCGCATGGACAGGGCGGCCAGGCCCTCCCGGTCGGCCAGACCGATGGCGGCCCGCAGGATGGCCCGGCCGGTCAGGCCGGCGTGCTGCCCGCGGCTGCGGCTGGCGGTCATGGTGCCATCCCTCCCGGTTGACATGTTGTACGCCGTAAAACTAGCATGCCCGCAAGTTTTACGCCGTACAACTCTAGAAGGATCCACCACCCATGACCTCCACCCGTCAGCCGCGACCGGCCATCGCGGCCCTGTACACCGGACTCGGCCTCACCCTGGTCGCGCTGCTCCTGCCGTACGTCAACGGCGCCGCGCTGTCCGGCCACATCCGGGCCGGCTACCCGTCCTACGATCAGGCGCGGATCGGCACGGCCGTCACGACGTGGCTGATCTACCTGTCCGTGCTCGGGGCGCTCGGCATCCTCGGCTGGTTGTGCGCCATCTGGGCGGCGGGCACGCGCAAACCGTGGGCGCGCCGGGCGGCCACGGCGCTGCTGCCGATCGGCGCGGGCATCGCGCTGTTCAACCTGCTCATCCGGGACACCTCCGGCGACACCGGGCTGCCGCCGCTGCTGGGCTGGACCGGCCTGCTCCCCTGCCTGGCGGGACTCGCGGCCGTCGCCCTGATGTGGACGAAGCAGCCGCGGTGACCCGGCCGGATCGTCTCCAACGCGTCACTGGCGCAGATGCGCCGTACCGTCCCGGTCGTCTCCCAGGAAGGCACGATCATCGACTCTGGGCTCGGCCCGCACCCGATGCGGGTCCCCGGCGGCGGCGTCTTCTGGGTCATGGCGGCACGGTGTGGGGCGCCGGAGCGCTGTCCCATGACCGGAGCCGACGGCAGGCGGCAGCTGTCCGTCGCGGTGAACCTGCAGCGGTGGAACACGCTCGACGCCTCGGGCCGGCCGACGCCCATCCCATCGACGACGCGCCGGCCGCCCTCTACCGGGTGGCGATGGGAGCTCCCTGATCTCCGGCGGGCAGGCCGGCGGGGTCGAGGCGCGCCAGCCGCCCGGGGCCGGACACCATGTCGATCGCCACGATCCGCCCCCTGACGACCGTGAACACGATGATCGAGTACAGCGCGCCGTCCATGCTGTTGACCAGCCCGGCCGCACCGTTGACCAGCGCGGGCCGGGTGACGCACGCGAGCGCCATGCGCTGGAAGGTGAGCGCCTGACCGGCCACCGCCTCGGCGCCGATCAGCACCCGCAGGCCGCCCGCGGCCGCCTTCCCGCTGTCGCCGCGCAGCACGACACCGGGGTCGAGAATCGCCAGCAGTGCCTCGAAGTCACCACTGCCCGCGGCGGCGACGAACGCGTCCACGGCACGCCGCTGAGCGACCGGATCCGCCTCCGGCTCCGCCAGCGCGCCCCGCACCCGCACGCGTGCACGGCTGGCCAGTTTCCTGGCCGCGACCGGTGTACGGTCGAGGATCGCGGCGATCTGCTCGAACCGCAGGTCGAAGACGTCGTGCAGGACGAGCGCCACCCGTTCGGCCGGGTTCAGCGATTCCAGCACCACCATCAGCGCCCAGCCCACCGCCTCGGCCATCAGCGCCTGCCGTTCGGGATCGGCGCCCTCCCCGCTGATCACCGGATCGGGCAGCCGCGACCCGAACGGCTCCTCACGCCGCAACCGGCGCGCACGCAACATGTCCAGGCAGATACGGCCGACCACGGTGGTCAGCCAGCCGCCCAGATTGCCGATGCCGCCGTCGCCGGCCCGCTCCAGCCTCAGCCACGCCTCCTGCACGGCGTCGTCGGACTCGGTCAGGGAGCCGAGCATCGAGTACGCCACCGCCTTCAGATGCGCGCGATGGCCTTCGAACCGCCGGGCCAGAACGTCACGCTCGTCCACGATCACTCCTCAGGTGGGTTCCTACCCCGATGACGAACACCACCGGCGAAGTGTGACCCGCCTACGCGGTCACACTCCCCGCGCCCCGTACGTCATGACTCCAGCCGCGGCGACCAACCCGGACAACGCCGCGCCACACCCACCTTCCAGAAGGGACCACCCCACCATGACCACTCCCGCGCTCCCCTTCCGCCTGCCTGACATCGGCGCCTTCATCCCCGAGCTGACGGAGATCAGCACCGCCCTGTTCAAGGCCACCGGAAACCACGCGATCCCCCGCACCACCATCAGCCTGGTACATCTGCGCGCCGGCCAGCTCATCCACAGCACCTACCAGACCATCCGGCACACCGACGCCCTGCGCAAGGCCGGCGAATCGGAGGAACGGATCACCGCCGTGGCGACCTGGCGGGACGCGCCCTCCTTCTTCACCGCCGCGGAACGCGCCGCGCTGACCCTGGTGGAGGCCGTCTTCACCCCCGCACAGGACGGCGGCGAGCGCGTCCCCGACGACCTCATCGCCGAGGTACGCGAACACTACGACGACAGGGCACTCGCCACACTCACCCTGGTGATCGCCCAGTTCGGCTTCTTCCTCCCCATCGCCCTGATCACCAAGCCCCTCGTCGGCGTGTCACCGTCCTGACGAAGGCGGCCCGGGGGCGGCACGGATGACCGGTCCGTTGCTCAGCCCCCGGGCCGGCAGGACCGGCCGGCTCATCCGCCGATCGTGGCCGTGTGGTCCAGGATGCGGGCGTTGACCAGGGCGGGGGCGTCCAGGGCGATCGCGTGCCCGGTTCCGGGGACGAGTTCCACCTCGGCGGCGGGCAGTACCCGGGCCAGGCGGCGGGCGACGGCGGCCGAGTCCTGCATGGTGCTGTGTTTGCCGAACAGGATGCGCGTCGGTGTTTTGACGGCTGACAGTTCCTCGTCGGTCAGCGGGATCATCGCGGGTTGCGCGCCCTCGTACAGGTAGGTGCCGGAGATGCCGACCTTGACCTCTTCGGCCCGGTTGAGGGAGTCGCTGTGCAGGAGCCTGGCCAGCGGGCCTCGCAGCGGGGGCGGCAGCATCATGGTGATCGCGCAGCCCAGCCCCCACGCCAGGTGGGGCAGGCCGGCGACGCGGAAGGCGGCCGGGTCGAGCAGCGTCATGCCCGCCACCCGTTCCGGTGTGCGGATCGCCTGCCACAGCGCCATGTAGCCGCCGTAGGAGAAGCCGGCCAGGTAGACGCGCGGCAGGCCGAGCCCGTCGAAGACCTCGCCCAGCCAGGCGGCCTGGTCGCCGGCATCGGTCAGGGGCGCCGTCTGGTCGCTGCGGCCCGCCGTGCCGAGGGGGTCGAGCAGGTAGATGGGGTGGCGGGCGCCGATGGGGCCGCTGGCGTGGAACCAGCCGAGACAGTTGCCGCCCATGCCGGGCAGGAACATCACCGGCAGTCCTTCGCGCGCGCCCGCGCGGTAGACGCGGGTGGTGCCGTACGCGGTGCGGACGTCCAGCGGCTCCAGGGGGACGGGCCAGTTGCCGATCTCGGCGTCGTACCCGGCGAAGTAACGCCGGGCGGCCTTCTCACTGCGGAACCGGCCGAGGGCGGGACGAGCTTTCATGATACGAACGTATCACGGCGTTGATACGCCCGTATCATCAAAGGGTGCCGACAAAAGTGGACCACGAAGAACGCCGCCACCAGATCGCCGAGGCCGTCGTACGCATCGCCGCCACCCGCGGCCTGCCCGCCGCCAGCATGCGCGAGGTCGCCGCCGAGGCAGGCGTATCACTGCGGCTGGTGCAGTACTACTTCCACACCAAGCAGGAACTCCTCGCCGCCGTCCTCACCCACCTGGGCGCCCAGCTCAGCGCCCGCGTACGGCGGGCGATCCAGGCACTCGGCGAACCCGCCACACCCCGCGCCCGCCTGTACGCCACACTCACTACCCTCCTGCCCGCCGACGAGGAGAGCCGCCGCATCGTCCTGGCCTACACCGCCCACTTCACCCTGACCCTCACCGACCCCGACCAGGCGGCCAAGGGCGTATCCCACGCCAACGGCCTGCGCGACCTGGTGACCGGGCAGTTCGCCCAGGCCCGGGTGAGCGGCGACCCGGCCACCCGGGCGGCCGTGACGCTCGCACTGCTGTCGGGGCTGCAGATGAGCGTGCTCGCCGGCCAGCACACCGGCGAACAGGCCGAGGCCCTGCTGACGGCGCATCTGGATGAGCTGTTCCGCCAGCGGTAGCGGCGCGCACTCGTGCCCGGCACCTCACCCAGCCCAGCCCAGGAAAGTTTTCCTCCACGGCCGCCGACGGTCCCCTAAGATCGTTTGAACCGGACAAGAAGGAGGCCAGGGGATGACGGGACCGGAGCAGGCACCGGCGGGGATCGATCCGAGCGTGCCGAGCGTGGCCCGGATGTATGACTACCTGCTCGGCGGCAAGGACAACTTCGCATCCGACCGCGAGGCCGCCGCCCAGATCATCAAGCTCTCACCCAACGCCAGGGAGGTCGCGCAGACCAACCGGGCCTTCCTGGGCCGCGCCGTGCACGCGGTCGCCGGAACCGGGATCGACCAGTTCCTCGACATCGGCACCGGCCTGCCGACCCAGGAGAACGTGCACCAGGTGGCGGCCCGGGTCTCCCCCGGCTCCCGGGTCGTCTACGTCGACTACGACCCGATCGTGCTGGTACACGCCCGCGCCCTGCTCGCCGAGACCGCCGACACCGTGGTCGTGGCCGGCGACATGCGCGAACCCAAGGCGATCCTCGACCACCCCGACGTCACCGGCCACCTCGACTTCGGGCGGCCACTGGCCGTGATCCTGGTCGCCGTGCTGCACTTCATCCCGGACGACGACCAGGCCCAGACCATCGTACGTACCATCCGCGAGTCCCTGCCCTCGGGCAGCCACCTGATCATTTCCCACGTGACGGCCGGCGAACTCGGCGACGACGTGGTGGGCGAGGGCCGCGACGTCTACCGCAAGACCAGCTCGGGCAACGTGACCCCGCGCACCCGCGAGCAGATCGCCCGCTTCTTCGACGGCCTGGAGATGATGGAGCCGGGCCTGGTGTCGGTCACCGACTGGCGTCCCGACACCGCGCCGCTCGACCCGGCCCTGGCCGGACCCGGCGGAGCCGACATCCTCTGCGGCGTCGGCCGCGTGCTCTGACCGGCGATTTCCCACGGCTTGCCCTTTCCCACAGCTTGCCCGCCGCTTCGCCGTAGAAGGGCGCACGAGGGCGGGGTGGCGAGCGGCCCTCAGCCGCGCTGAGGGCCGCCCGCCACCGGGTGGATCAGACGCCGAACGCCGCCGGGTAGCGGATGACACCACTCGGGACCGGCCGCCCAGGGTCGAGGGCGAGCGCCATCATGTACCTGTCCTCGACGTCGAAGGGCGGGCGGATGCCGTACCCGGAGGCCGGGGTGAAGCCGAAACGCGGGTAGTACTCGGCGTGGCCGAGCACCACCACCAGGTTCTCGCCCTGCTCACGCGCGGCGCGCAAGGCGGCACGGATGGCGGCGGAACCCGCGCCCGCCCGCTGCTGAGCGGGCCTGACGGCGCACGGGCCCAGGGCGAGCGCCGGCGCGCCGCCGACCTGGCACCGGGTGAGCAGCGCGTACCCGGACAGATCACCGCCGGGAGCCTCGGCCAGCCACGACAGGCCGGGCAGCCAGGCCCGCGGGTCGGCCCGCAGCGCCTCGACGAGATCGGCCTCGTGCGAGCTGGGGAACGCGGCGAGGTTGATGTCACGGATGGCGGCCACGTCGCCGGAGCGCTCCGGCCGGGTCGTCCAGGAAAGGCTCATGGTCGTCTCCTCCCGCGGATGCAGGACGTAGCCGGTGTACTGGTAGTCCTCGCCGTGCTCGCGGCGCATGCCGATCTCGCGCAGGGTGACCGCGACCGCCTCACGCATCCCGGGCACGGCCAGGTCGGCCGCGTGAGCGCGCTCCGCGAGCGGCGTGTAGTACTCCTCGTACCAGTCCCGGTCGGGCAGCGAATGCACCGCGGCCACCGCATACCCCGCATCGCGCGCCGCGGCCAGGTTGCCCTCCTGCGTGCGCAGCGGATACGCCTCCTCCCAGAACGCGCGCGCCTCGGGCGACGGCGAACCGGTGCTCCACTCGCATTCGGTGACGACCAGCCGCCCACCCGGGGCGAGCAGCCGCCGCCAGGAACGCAGCGCGGTGTCGAAACCGATGACGTACACAGAACCTTCCGCCCAGATCAGGTCGAAGCTCCCGTCAGGGAAGGGCAGGTCCGCCATCGACGCCCGTACGGTACGGACGGCCAGGCCGCGCCCGGCGGCGGCCCGCGCCAGATCGTCGAGGTAGGGCTGATGCAGATCGACCGCGGTGACATCGGCGCCGGCCTCGGCCAGCACCAGCGACGAGCGGCCGGGACCGCAGCCGAGGTCCAGCACACGCGGGCGCGAGACCGGCGGCGCGGCCAGGGACAGCAGGTGGCGGGTGGTCGCGTCGGACCCGGGACCTTGACGGGCCAGGTTGTCGTGCAGGGCGAAGAACGCCGCCATAGCGGAGTCATGGGAGGTGTCGGGCATGGTGATGCGATCTCCTGAGGCAAGATGATGAGAGGTCGGCGGGACGCGGCCGGTCATGGCTGCCGGTCCCGGAACCTGTAGGTGGCACGCAGGTGACGGGTAATGGACTTCTGCCGATCGACGCGCTCGTCACGCAGCCGGGCGTCGGCACGTGAGGCCGCCCAGGCGTTCTCCCGCTGCAACTTGCGGTAACTACGCAGACGGCGTTCGGGCAGCTCACCCGCCCCGATGGCGGCCCGGACCGCGCAACCGGGCTCGCTGTCGTGCGCGCAGTCGCCGAAACGGCAGTGCGCGGCGAGGCCCTCGATCTCGGCGAAGACCTGCTCCAGACCGTCGGCGGCGTCGTGCAGGCTGATCCCGCGCAACCCGGGCGTGTCGATGAGAACCCCGCCGCCGGGCAGGGGCAACAACTCGCGGCGGACGGTGGTGTGGCGGCCCTTGCCGTCCTGCGCCCGTACCTCGCCGGCGGCCAGCACTTCCTGCCCGAGCAGCGTGTTGGCCAGGCTGGACTTGCCCGCCCCCGACGGGCCGAGCAGCACCGTGGTACCGCGCAACAACGCGGCCAGCGCGTCGATGCCCTGGCCCGTGGTGACACTGGTGGCCAGGACGTCCACACCGGGCGCCAGCACACCGGCCTCGGCGCGGACGGCCCCGGGGTCGGCGGCCAGGTCCGCCTTGGTCAGGACGACCACCGGCCGCGCCCCGCTCTCCCAGGCCAGGGCGGCCAGCCGCTCCAGCTTGGCCGCGTCCAGGGGCGTGGCCAGGGACAGGGCGATCACGACCGTGTCGACATTGGCGGCGAGCACCTGCCCGTGGGAGGACCTGGACGCCGACGAGCGCACGATCGCGCTGTGCCGCGGCAGCAACTCCACCAGATGCGGCCCCGAATCGGTGCCCGGGCGCAGCGCGGCCCAGTCCCCTGTGCAGGGGGTCAGGAGCGGGTACGGCGCGACGAACGTGGCCCGCACCGGGCCCGACGAGGTGATCGCCGTGCACAGGCCGCGATCGACACGGGCGATCCGCGCCGGCACAAGGCCCGCCCCGGCATGGCCGGTGAAGATTCGCTCTAGTGCGTCGGTCCACCCGTACCGGGACAGGCCGGATGGATCGGTGTGAGGATATGACAACGTGAGACCCTTGCGGTGAAGGGGCCCCGACGAGACACGGGCATCACTCCGCCTGACTCAAGGCCGGAGGAAGAAATAGGTCAGACCGGGGCCCGGGACGTGAGGTTGGTCCGGGCGCTGCGCACGGCAGCGGTCTTCACCGCGGTCATCAAACCTCACCTCCCATCCACACAGATCCGAAACCCGACGAACGGCAGCCTAGCACCCCGAGGCGGCACGAGGCCCCCTGTGGCACCCGCGAGCCGGCACCCGCGGGCGCGCACGCGCTAGAACTCGATGAACCCGTACAACGCCAGATGATTCGACTTCGTGCCACCCACCGTGTGGTCAATGCTCGAGGGCCGCACCGCGCCCTTCACAAACAGATAGTCGATCTTCCGCGACCCGGACGTGGCCTTCGCCCCATAACCCGTCATCCCCGACCCACCGAGCACCGTCGGCGCGATGTTCACCCGGTTCGCGTCGATCCCGACCACCCGGATCGCCGAGCCGTCCATCAGGCTCGTGGCATCAGCGCCAAGGTGAATGCCGGAATTCGCGACGCCCGTGGTGCCCGCACCCGCGCACGCGTTGGCGCCGTTCTGCTCGGGCAGATGCATCGTCGCCGCGAAAACCTTCGTCCCCGTCTCCCTGATCGTGAACCTGGCCGCGATCGCACTCGTCCGCTTCCACTTGTGCCGAAGGGTGACACCATCGTCGTTGCTCGGCGGCTTGTACAGCGTGCAACCCGCCCCGCCCGCATACGCCGTCCCCGGCTTCAACCAGCCCGCGCTCCAGTACTTCGACACATCCGCCGCCGCCAGACTCAGCGTGCGCGTGTTGTAGATGATCCCGTTCGTCTGCTTCTTCTTCAGATCACCGAGCGACTGCTGACTGCACTTGTGCGTGCTCCCCCACGGCTCGGGATCGTCCCAGGCCACGATCACCCCGTACGTACCCGCCGGAAAACCGAACTTCGCCGCGAGCTGATCGGCATACGCCCTGGCCTGCCCCGTGCCACGCACCTGCTGCACGATCAGCAGATCCGGCGCCCGCACCCCGGAAGTCCCGGTCCTGCCCTCATCGTCGACCAGCATCGACGTGAGATGCTCCGGCCCCGAAACCCGGGTGCAGGAACCATCGGCGTTGTTCCGGACCAGATTCTCGATGTTGTTGTTGTACACCCGTAACACCCGCTCCGCCGCCCCGACCTCGGCGGCTGTGGCGATGCCGGGGATGGCGACGAGTACGGTGGCGGCCGCCGCGAGCGCCATCGCGCCGCGCGATCGATACGTTAACGACATCGCCGCAGCGTACCGAAACCACCGGCACCCACCGCCAGCCCCTTGTTAACGTGCTGATCGTGCAGTTCCTCCAGGCATTGTCCGCCGCCCTGCCCGCCGACCGAATCACCCTCGACCCCGACATCATCGCGGCCCACTCCCGCGACCAGGCCGCCTGGGCCCCGCAAGGCAGAGCCCTCGCACTGGTCAGACCCCGAAACGCCGAACAGGTCCGCCAGACCGTGACCCTCTGCGCCGAACACCGCGTGCCCGTCGTACCGCGCGGCGCGGGAACAGGCCTGTCCGGCGGCGCGAACGCCGTGGACGGCTGCGTGCTCCTCGCCCTCGACGGCATGGACCACATCCTGGAGATCGACACCCACGAACAACTCGCCGTCGTCCAACCCGGCGTGATCAACGACCGGCTGCGCGCCGCCGCGGCAGAACACGGCCTGTGGTACCCGCCCGACCCGGCCAGCTCCCCCTGGTCCACCATCGGCGGCAACGCCGCCACCAACGCCGGCGGCGTCTGCTGCGTGAAATACGGCGTGACCCGCGACTACGTACTCGGCCTGCAGATCGTCACCGCGGCAGGCGACCTGGTGAGAGTCGGCCGCAGAACCAGGAAAGGCGTGGCGGGCTACGACCTCGCCGGACTCTTCGTCGGCTCAGAAGGCACCCTCGGCGTCATCACCGAAATCACCGTACGACTCCTCCGGCTGCCCGACAGCCCGCCCAAGACAATCGTCGGCGCCTTCAGCTCACTGGTGCAGGCAGGCCAGGCCGTCGCCGCCGTCGCCGCCTCCGGCATCACCCCCAGCGCCCTCGAACTCATCGACCGCTACTGCCTGCGAGCCGTGGACGACTGGAAGAACATGGGCCTGGCCGACCTCGGCGACGTACTCCTGCTCGGCCGCCTCGACACCGGCGACGAACAACAGGCCCAAACCCTGCAAACCTGCTTCGAACAGGCCGGCGCCGTCTTCAGCACCCGCTCGACCGACGCCCACGAAGCCGAAGCGCTGTTCTCCGCCCGGCGGCTCGCCTACCCCGCACTCGAACGCCTCGGCCCCGTACTGACCGAGGACGTGTGCGTACCACGCGGCCAAGTACCCGAAATGCTCGCACGCATCGAACGCCACGCCCGCACACACGACGTACACATCGCCAACATCGCACACGCCGGCGACGGCAACCTGCACCCGCTCATCGTCGTCCCCACCGGAGACGACCAAGCCCGCACCCGCGCACAACTCGCCTTCGAAGCGATCCTCGACGACGCGATCGCACTCGGCGGCACGGTCACCGGCGAACACGGCGTCGGCCTGCTCAAGAAACGCGGCCTGCACGCCGAACTGGGCGACAACGTGCTGGCACTGCACCGCGCGATCAAAACGGCGCTCGACCCCGCCGGCATACTCAACCCCGGAAAGATCATCTGACGAGCGGGAGCCGTACCCACCTCAGCTCACACCACCAGAGCAACCCCCAGCACCACCAGCAACACACCCGGCAAGGCGACGCCCGCCCAGCTCCACCACACCGCCCCGCCCCGGCTCAGCGGCAGACCCGGCCACCGGACCACCGTCAAAGCCGCGGCGGCGGCCAGCACCCCCGCCCCCACGATCCACACCAACGGCGGCACCACATCCCACGGACCGCCATTACGCGCCACCACCACCAGCAACAACGCCGTCAACCACCGGCCGACCGCGGACAACCGATCGGGCACCCGCCCGCGCGCCGCCGACACGGCCAGCCCGAGACCGCCGAAGGCGAAAACGACCATCACCACCATGGTCACCAGCGACAAGCCCCGCTCGCCGCCCTCCTCCTCAACGCCCAGCAGGCGCAGACCCAGAGAATCCACCGACTTGCTCGTGTTACCCAGGACAACCACACCACGCTGCGCGACAGGGTCAAAACCGACGAACGACGTGAACCCGCCAGTGGCGCCGTTATGCCACGTGAGAGCCCTGTCGCCGTACCGGGTGGTGAACCAGCCATAACCGATACGCCGCCGCTCGGTCTCATCCCAGCGCGCAGCGGCCGCATCAGCGCCAGGAGCACTGCCATCCATGACGGCCGCGACCAGCCGCGCGAGGTCACCGGCGGTGGACCAGAACGCACCACCCGCCCCGGCATTCCCGTGATCACGCCAGGGATCCATGACCAGGCCATTGCGCGCCCGGCCGACCGCATGACGGGCCGGAAGATCGTCCTGCGGGTCGATGACGACCGTGGACGCCATACCGAGCGGATCCAGCAGACCGGTACGAAGAAGATCGGCATAACGCATGCCAGAACGCTCGGCCAACGCCAGCCCCAGCAGAGCCATGCCCAAATTGGAGTACGCGACCTCACCCCGCCCCTCAGACCCGACGGCCGCCGCGTCCGCCAGCACCTCATCACGCCCGGCCACACCATACGGATTGCGACCGGTATAGGACATCAGCATCACGCCCGCAAGGAGCTGCGGCGTCATACGCTGACGCGGCAAACCCGAACGATGCGACGCCAGCTCCGCCAGCGTCGCCGGAGTCGACAACCCCGCATCCGGAAGCAGATCACGCACCGGCGTATCCGGAGACAACCCCTTCCCCGCCAGATCCGCCAGCAACATCCCGGTCATGACCTTGGCGACCGAACCGATCTCATAGGCGGTGTCCTGGTCGGCCGGACGGGAACCGTCCCCGGTGCCCAACCCGGCAAAACGCGTCCGCCCACCCTCGATCAACGCCACCGACAGACCCTCATAACCGTCCGCCCCCGCATGCTGACGCACCAGACGGCCCAGCGCGGCATCACCGGTCGCCGCCGAGCCCACCTCCGGCGGCCACGGAGCCAGCAGCAGCGCCGGTACGCCCACCGCCACCGCCACCACAACGGCGGCGACCCTCACCAGTACGCCGCCCCCGCGTGCCAACCTCACGAACCATCCCCAGAAGCCGGGCGAGTGACAACAGGCATGCTCATGACAAAGGTCTCCATCCGAGAACGAGGAGCGACACGGACACCGGCCGGCGCATGGACGCCGCCTGCCTCCAGACAACCGCCGCCACCCAGCCCACGACCACCCAGCGAGCCACCGTCCTCGCCGCTGAGGTTGACCGCAGGAAAAATGCGGACAACCTCATACCCACCGCCCAGCCGACCCGCCACCCTGTCACCGGCGCGCGGCCAAGGAACAACCCCATGCGACCTGAAGCCAACGTGAAGTCAAGCCCCCTACACACCAACCCAACGACGATAAGCATCCAGACCGACATTGCTGCCACAAACAATCGTCACCACGCGACGCCCCGCGAACCGATCACGATCCTCCAGCACCGCAGCCACACCCAACGCCGCCGAAGGCTCCACAACCAGCCCCGCATGCTCCAGCAACAACCGCATACCCGCGACAATCGACCCCTCCCCCACCAAGACGGCATCATCAACCACCTCAAGGAGATCATCCAAAACCACAGGAATGGGAAACCGCCCGGCAACACCATCCGCGATCGTCACAGCGGAATCCGTGGTGACCACCCGCCGCTCACGCCACGAACGCGTCATCGCCGGCGCACCAGCCGGCTGCACACAGACCACCTCAACCCCCGGCAGCAGAGACTTCACCACAAACCCCACACCGGACGCCATCGCACCCCCACCCAACGCGATCAGAACAACATCGAACGACGACCCCCCACCCGCCAACTCCAGACCAATGGTCGCCGCACCCTCACACGTCTCAAGATCCAAAGAATCCTCGACCAACCGCACACCACGCCGCTCCGCAAGCTCCACCGCCCGCTCGCGGGCCATCTCGAAATCACCCTCCACCACCTCCAACTCCGCACCCAGCGCACGAATCCGATCAAGCTTCACCGCAGGCGCCCCACGCGAAGCCACCACCGTCACATCCAGACCACGGCGAAGACCCGACCAACCGAGCGCCTGACCCAGATTCCCGGCACTGGCACACACCGCCGCCGACCGCACCCGCCCCTGATCAGTCAGCAGGCTCGCCACAACCTCCGTACCCCGGCCCTTGAAACTGCGGACCGGGTTCGCCGTCTCCAGCTTGACGCTCACCGTGCAGCCAAGACTGCGGCCCAGCGCGTCGCACTCGTACAGCGGCGTGTCGAGGAACACCGGATCGATCAGCTGGCGAGCGGCGCGAATCCGGTCAAGATGAAGGCGTGTCTTGAGCATGGCCCGAGAATTTATCACTCACGGCGCCCGTCCCTGGGGTTTCTGTTGGGGCGTGTGGGCGTAGCCCACGCCATTGCTGTCTGAGGAATTTGATTTGCAAAAGCGACCCGCCTTTACATTGTAGATTTCTAACACGCTACCGGCGAGGACCTGCAGTTCCGGCCTTGACCGGTCTGCGTACCTGGCCCATCAGGCGGCCGGCCACGGAGGGCGACAGGACCGGCTCGCCGGCGGCCGCGCCGCGGACGATGGGGTGGTCCTCGACGATGAGGAGGCGGATCACCGGGGGTTTCCTTGGAGCGCGGGGACGGTGGCGCTGACGGCGGTGCCCTCGCCGGGCCTGCCGGAAGAGGGCCCGCTCAAACGATGGGCACCGAGCCGCGCGGCGATCAGGCGGGCAGGTCTGCCACCCGGGCGACGACCAGGCCGAACAGGTCGCCGATCGTGGTCAGGGCGCCGGCGTGCAGAGCCTGCGCCGCGATCGGTGTGCCGTCCGGCCCCGCCAGCGACCGGGTCGTGCACGCCTCCGCCACCACCGTGGGCCGGTAGCCGAGATTGAACGCGCCCTGCGCCGTGAACTGCACGCACATATGGGTCATGAACCCGGCCAGTACGAGGTCCGGCCCGGCCTCCGACCGGCGCAGCACCTCCAGCAGGTCGGTCTCGTGGAAGGAGTCCGGGAAACCCTTCACCACGACCGCCTCGCCCTCCCGGGGCGCCACCCGCGCCTCGATCCGCCCGATCTCGGCACGGATGTCGTACGGGCTGCCCTCTCCCCCGTCGTTGATCACGTGCACCACCCGGGCGCCGGCGGCCCGCGCGCGCTCCAGGAGCAGGGCGGCGGCGTCCAGGGCACGGTCGGCGTCCGGCAGCGCCATGACGCCGGTGCAGTACGTGTTCTGGAAGTCGATCATGACCAGGGTGGCGGCCGACAACCGCGGCAGGGTGCCGTCCAGGCCGATCACGTCACGCAGGGTCGTCGAAACGGTCATCGCATTCTCCTTGTTGCCGGGGGGAACCGGCCTGACCAGGCCGGGAGGGAAGAAACGTACTCAGGCGGCGATACGGAACCGCCGCCGATAGGCGGCCGGGGTGGTGCCGAGCCGCCGCCGGAACGCCCGGTGCAGGGTCTCCACCGAGCCCAGCCCCGACGTGGCGGCGACCCGCTCCAGCGACTCATCAGTGCCCTCAAGCAACCGCCGGGCCGACTCCACCCGCGCCGCCTCGACATAGGCGGCCACCGTCGAGCCGGTCTCCTGCCGGAAGACCCGCGAGAAGTGCCGTTCGCTGAGCCGCATCCGCTCGGCGAGCGCCGCCGCCGAGAGGTCGGCGGCGAGGTTCATGGTGATCCACGCCCGCAACTCGTCGATGTCGCGCCGCTCGGCCGGAGCCTGCCACAGCGGAACGCTGAACTGGCTCTGCCCGCCCTGCCGCTTCAGGTACATCACCAGCTGCCGGGCGACCGACAGGGCCAGCCGTTCACCATGGTCCTCCGCGACCAGCGCGAGCGCGAGATCCATGCAGGCGCTGATGCCCGCGCCCGTCCACACCTTCCCCGACCGTACGTAGATCGGATCCGGATCCACGATGACGTCGGGATGATCGGCGGCCAACCGGTCGGCGGTGGCCCAATGCGTCGTCGCGGTCCGCCCGGCCAGCAACCCGGCGGCGGCCAGCAGGTGCGCGCCGACGCACACCGAGGCGACCCGGCCGGCGTGGCGCACCGTCTCCTCGATCCAGCCGACCAGCACCGGATCGATCACCGGCACACCGTCGCCGTCCACCGCGCCGGGCACCACGAGCGTGTCGACCTGGTCGCCGACCTCATCGAAGGTCAGATCGGTGACCACCCGGACTCCCGCGCTGGTGCGCACCTGGCCGCCCGCCGGACCGGCCAGCAGCACCTGGTACGGCGCCTGGCCGGACATCTCCCGGTTCGCGACCGCGAACACCTCCGCCGGCCCGGTGACATCGAGCAGGTCGACGTCGGGGAACACGGCGATGACGACACGGTGTGGAGCGAGCATGCACCCATTGTCGCCGACCCTCCACCATGACCGCCATGACGGGGTTCTGTCACATCCGGACATCCGATAGGTGATGGGTATAGCTCTTGTCGCGGTGCTGTCGCACCAGTTCCGACCGCCTTTACATTGTAGATTCACAGCTGCAAGTGATCGTCAAGCGCGCGTCCCTACGGTTGGGCGATGACCGGACGTTGGCAGATGATCGCGGCCCTGACCCTGTGTGTGGCGATCTTCGCAGTGAACTGGGGCGCGCTGGACGCGGCGCAATCGATGATTTCCGGGGAGCTCCCGCTGACCACGGTCACCCTGATGATGGTGATCTGGGCCTATCCCCTGGCGCTCCTGGCAGTCCTGATTCCCGTCAGGGGCCGCCTGAGCGTGCTCCTGTACGGCCTGACCGCCTTCGGCCTGACGTCGGCGGTAGGCGCCGTCGCCGTGGGCGGCGGCATGCTGATCGCCTGCCGGCTCGGGCAGGGACTGGCGGCCGCGATCGTGCTGCGGGCCGGCTTCGAACTCACCAGGACGCACTTCCGCGGCACCACGTGGTGGCCGGCGCTGGTGGCCCCGGCGGTGGTGGCCCTGCTGGGACAACTCGCGGGACCCGTGATCGGCGGAGCCGTCACCTGGTATTTCGGTTTCCGGTTCGTGCTCCTGCTGGGGATGCCGCTGGCCTTCATCGCCGTGCTGGCGGTGGCACTCTGCACGCCGCGCACCCATCCCGCGCCGAACCACCCCTAGCCACCCGACCGACTGCCGGTCCAGCGCGCACCGCGCCTCGTTCTCCTGCACGACCAGTGGCGTTCACAAACGCCCCATAAGGTGCCAATTCATGGCATTCAATGACACGTCTCCCAGCCGTCTGTCACGGCGATCCCTGCTCACCGGCGCCCTGTCCGGAGCCGGGCTCGCCGTCCTGGGCGGAACCTTGGGCGGCGCTCCCGCCGTCGCGGCGAGCAGGCCGGGCGGGAGGCGTCCGCGCGTGCTGATCGCCACGAACGAGCCGTGGGGCACCTATCACGCGGCACCGCTGCTCCCGGAGGCGCGCCGCCAGGGCTGGGAGGTCGTGCAACTGGTGCCCGACCGGTCCCAGATCAAGCCGGACGACCCGGTCACCGTCGCGACGCCCGACGAGATCCCCCGGGCCGACCTGCTCGTGGTGACCGGCGCCGGCGACTGGCCCGCCGACTGCGCCGCGCGGCTGCGCCGGCTGCCGCTGGTCGCCAGCTCGCTGGCCTACCAGCTGCCGCAGGAGGCGCCGCGGGCCAAGGAGTTCCGCAAGCGGCTGCGGGCGATCACCGCGTCGTCGCCAGCCGAGGCCAAGGTGTTCGATGACTATCTGGGCACCCGCCGCGCGATCTCGGTCGTGGGCACCCCGCAGACCGACGACCTGCCCAGGCACCGGCCGGAGGCGGACACCGTACTGGTGCTCACCAGCGTCACCAAGTCCGACCAGACCGGCGGCTCGGCCCCCGGCACCGAGTTGCTGCTGACCGCGGCCGAGCGGCTCGCGGCGGCCGGCAAGCACATCCTGGTCGGCCTGCACCCGCGCGAGAACCGCGCCCTGTGGGAGAAGTACGAGATCAGCACCGTCCCGTCGGTGCAGGCGTCGGCGCGGGCCGAGGCCGCCATCGGCATCCCCGGGACCGTCTTCCCCGTGGTGGCGGCGGTGGGCGTGCCGCTGGTGGGCTGCACCGACCCGGCCCTGCAGATCCCCGGCTACCTGCGGGACGTCTGCGCGCACACGATCACCACCGCCGACGAGGCCGTGAACGCGGTGGACACGGCCGAGCCGGTCTCACGCAAGGTCCTCTACGAAGCGGTCGGCCCCGTGGGCGGGTCGGCCAGGCGGCTGTTCAAGGTGTGGCGTAAGGCCGCGATCAGGGCACACGCGGCCTGACACGGGGGCGGCGCAGGCTGCGGGCGTGAACCGTCCGCAGCCTGCCCCAAACAAGCCGCCGCTAGGCCACCCGCAGGTCGTCCATGGCGTCGCGGTCCCAGGTGATGCCGAGGCCGGGAACGTCGGGGGCGACGGCGTGGCCGTCCTCGATGGGCAGCTCGCCCAGGGTGATGGCGCGCAGTTGCGGAATGTGCTCCACGTACGTGCCCGCCGGCACCGCCGCCACCAGGCTGACGTGCAGCTCCATCAGGAAGTGCGGGCACAGCGCCACGTTGAACGCCTCCGCCAGGTGCGCCACCTTCAGCCACGGCGTGATGCCGCCCACCCTGGCCACGTCCGCCTGCACCACCGAGGCCGCCCCGCGCGCCAGGTAGTCGCGGAACTGCCCCACCGAGTACAACGACTCCCCCACCGCCACCGGGATCGACGTGGACCTGGCCAGCTCCCGGTGCCCCTGCACGTCGTCGGCCGGCAGCGGCTCCTCGAAGAAGCTCACCCCGTACGGCTCCAGCGCGTGCGCCCGCCGCCTGGCCTCCGCGTACGTCATGGACTGGTTGGCGTCCACCATGATGTCCATCCCGGGACCGACGGCGGCGCGGACGGCGGCGACGCGCTCGGCGTCCTCGTCCACCCGGGGACGGCCGATCTTGAGCTTGACCCCGCACAGGCCCGCGTCCCTGGCCGCCACCGCGCCGCGTACCAGATCCTCTGTGGGCAGGTGCAGCCAGCCGCCCTCGGTGTCGTACACCGGCACGGCGCGGCGGAAGCCGCCGGCCAGGCGCCACAGCGGCTCGCCGGCGCGCAGGCAGCGCAGGTCCCACAGGGCGGTGTCCACGGCGGCCAGGGCCAGGGAGGTGATCGCGCCGACCGTGGTGGCCCGGGTGACGGCGAACAACTCCCGCCAGGCGGCCTCCACCTCGCGGGCGTCGCGGCCGTCGAGCAGGGGCAGCAGGTGGTCGCGGAGCATGGACAACACGGCCCGGCCGCCGGTGCCGATCGTGTAGGAGTAGCCGGTGCCGGACAGGCCGTCGTCCGTGCGCAGCTCCACGAACACGGTCTCCTGCTTGACGAACGCCTGCACGGCGTCGGTCCGCTCGGTCTCGACGGGGATGTCCACCAGGTACGCGGCGGCGCTGACGATCTTCGTCACTTGGTCGGTCCAATCCGGAGGAAACGGTCTCGGGCGGCGGTGAGGTGCTCGCGCATCGCCTGCTCGGCGTCCTGCGCGCGGCCCGCCGTGAGGGCCCCGGCGATGCGGTGGTGCTCGGCCAGGGTGGGCTCGCCGCTGCGCCTGCCCTCGTACTCGATGCGGAACAGGTGCAGGTGGCAGTGCGTGCGCTGCAGCGATTCGCGCAGCGCGGGGCTGCCGGACAACTCGGCGACCAGGTCGTGGAAGCGGGCGTCGTGGGCGGCGATGGCGTGGTAGTCCTCGTACCGGGTGCCCTGCGGGGCCTGGGGCAGGCTGTCCAGCTCGGCGCGCAGGCGGGCGGCGTCCGCCGGGGTGATCCGCTCGGCCGCCCGGCCCGCGGCCCAGGGCTCCAGCAGCAGTCTGAGCTGGTAGAGGTCGGCGACCTGGGCGGGAGTGAGCACGGGGGTCACCGAGTAGCCGCGCAGCGCCTCCTTGGTGAGCAGGCCCTCCGACTCCAGTGCGGCGAGCACCTCGCGCACCGGCGTCTGGGAGACGTCGAGGAGCCTGGCGACGGCGTAGATGTTCACGCGCGCGCCGGGTGCCAGGTCGCCGTCCATGATGAGGGTTTTGACGCGTTCGTAGACGTTCTCGGTGAGGACGCTGCGGCGGGCGCGCCCCTTCAGCGGGCCGTCCTCCACTTTTTCACTACCTTCCTGACTGCTCTTGACGTACGTGGTGAAGCGTAGGCAACATGTCCGAATTATCCAATAGGAAATAGTACTGAGGATCGTGATGGGCACAACCCGCAGGAGAGCCGTCCACGGCCGGCTGCGCTGGTACATGATCAGTTACGTCTTCGCCGGGCTCGTCATCAACTACCTGGACCGGGCCAGCCTGGGCGTCGCCCTGCCCTTCATGGGCGAGACCTTCCAGCTCAGCAAGACCGAAGAGGGCATGATCCTGGCGGCGTTCTTCTGGTCGTACGACTTCTTCCAGCTCGCCGCCGGCTGGTTCGTCGACCGGTACGGGCCGCGCAGGACCTTCACCTTCGCCGCCGTGTGGTGGTCGCTGTTCACCTCGCTGACGGCGCTGGCCAGCAGCTTCGCCTCGCTCTTCGGCGTACGGCTGCTGCTCGGCATCGGCGAGAGCCCGGCCGCCACCACCAGCGCCAAGGTCGTGGGCCGCTGGTTCCCCCGGCACGAGCGGGCCCTGGCCACCGGGATCTGGGACTCCGGCTCGCGGGTGGGCGGGGTCATCGCGCTGCCCGTCGTCACGGGCCTGATCGCGTGGCTGGGCTGGCGGGGGACGTTCGCGGTGATCGGGGTCGTCGGGCTGCTGTGGGCGTACGGGTGGTGGCGCGCCTACCGGGACCCGCAGGAGCACCCGAAGATCACCGAGGAGGAGCTGACGTACCTGCGCGAGGGCGGCGCCCGGTTCGAGGGCGACGACCACGGGGAGGCGGACAACCTGCGCTGGCGGGACCTGTTCCGCTACCGCACGATCTGGGCGATGATGCTGGGCTTCTTCTGCCTCAACATGGTCGTCTACTTCTTCCTCACCTTCTTCCCCACCTACCTGGTGGAGGAGCGGGAGTTCAGCCTGCTGAAGCTGGGGCTGTTCGGCGCGCTGCCGGGCCTGGTCGCGATCGGCGGCGAATGGCTGGGCGGCTGGCTGGCCGACCGGCGCATCAAGGCGGGCGACTCGGTGACGAAGGTCAGGAAGATGTTCATCTCGGGCGGGTTCCTGGTCTCGACCGTGATCGGGATCGCGGTGTGGGTGCCGGAGGCGTGGATGGCGCTGGCGCTGCTGTCGGTCGCCTACGCGGGCTCGACGTTCGCCGCCGCCAACATCTGGTCGCTGCCCGCCGACGTCGCCCCGGCCGACCGGCACGTCGCCTCGATCGGCGGGATCCAGAACTTCGCCTCGAACTTCGCCGGCATCATCAGCCCCATCATGATCGGTGTGCTGGTGGACGCGACGTCGTCGTTCACCGTGCCGCTGATGGTGATCTCGGCGGTGGCGCTGCTGGGCGCGTTCACGTACGCGGTGATCCTGAAGCGGGTGGAGCCGCTCGGGCTGCCGGCGGCGAAGAGGATGTGAGGTTCCGGGCGTGCCGGTCTGGCACGCCCGGGCTCTCAGCAGTCGGGAATGACCGTGCCGTTGTTGTCGCGGGCCTCGTCATTGCCCCAGCGGGCGAGGTAGTACGCCGAGACGTAGGACCGTCCACTGGCGCCGGAGTTCACCGAGTCCAGGTCGGTCAGCAACCACCAGTGGTTGTAGTTGCCGGCCGCGTCCCTGATCTGCCTGCCCCACTTCTTGCAGAAGACGTAGTTCGTCGCCTTCCAGAGCGTGCCCTGGGCCGTCGCACCGGCCAGCGGCCCCGAGTAGCCGGTGCCGTTGGCGAAGGTGTCCACCCAGTACTTGCCGTTGCTCCTGCCCGTACAGTCGGGAATGACCCGGCCGTGGTTGTCGCGGGCCTCGTCGTTGCCCCACCGGCTCAGGTAGTACGCGGACACGTAGGCCCGCCCGCTCCCCCCGGCCCGCGTGGCGTCCAGGTCGGTCAGTAACCACCAGCGGTTGTAGTTGCCCGCCGAGTCCCTGACCTCATCACCCCATTTCTTGCAGAAGACGTAGTTCGTCGCCTTGAACAGCCGCCCCTGAGAGGGGCACTTGCCGACGCAGTACGTCCACGGATACCCCTGCGCGACGGCGAAGGTGTCCACCCAGTACCTGCCGACGGGAACGGGCGTCGGGATCGGCGGCGTCGGCGTCGGCGTGGTGGGGGTCGTCCCCGTGACCGCGTTGTGCACGTTGATCCGCGGTGTGGTGGCCCCCGTGTAGCTGATCGTCTTGCCGTAGGACTTCAGCCTCGCCTCCAGTTCGCCGATGCTCACGGCCGGCAACGCCTGCCGCAGCACCGCCAGCGCCCCCGCCACGTGCGGCGCCGCCATCGAGGTCCCGCTCATCGAGGCCCACTGCCCGCCGGGCACCGAGGAGATGATGCCGCTGCCCGGCGCGAGCAGGTCCAGCATCAGGCCGCGGTTGCTGAAGTCGGACAGCCCGTCCGCGTCGTTGACGCTCCCAACGGTGATCGCCTTGGGCACGCAGCCCGGCGCCGTGACGGCGTCGCCGAACCCGTCGTTGCCCGCCGCGATCACCGTGGCCACCCCGCGCTCCCACAGCCGGTCGATGACCGCCCTGCGGGAGTCGTTCTCACATGCGGCGGAGTGCCGCCCGACGCCCAGGCTGAGGTTGGCCGCCACGATCGGCACGCCCGCCTCGCGCAGCGCCTGCACCTTCTCCAGCGCGGCCACCTGGTCGCTGGTCCAGCTCAGCACGCAGGGCGCGCCGTCGGGACCGCAGAAGTCCTCCGAGTCGAACCGGCTGAAGACCTGCATCGCCACGATGCCCGCCTCCGGCGCCACACCCGGCCCGTCGGAGCCGCTCACGCCGGCGCCGCCGGCCACGATCCCGGCCACGTGGGTGCCGTGCGCGCAGCCGAGCGAGGCGCACGGCCCCTGTTCGGAGTCCGCCGTCCCCGGCCCCTCGGCCGTCTCCGCGCCGTCCGGGCAGAGGCTGGTGGAGCCGAAATCGGGATCGACGGTGGAGAAGCACGCCTCCGCGATCACGCGACCGCCCAGGAACGGATGGCGCACCGCGACCCCGGTGTCCAGTACGGCGACCGCGCTCCCCCGGCCGGTGAAGCCCGCCGTACGGGTCTTGTCGGCGCCGATGAGCGGCACACTCGCACCGAGGGCCGGCGGCGCGGGCCGGTCCTCGACCACGCTCACGACCTCGGACTGCTCGCTCAGCCGGGCGATCCCCGACCGGTCCACCCGCAGCACCACCATCGGCAGCCGGGTGAAGGGCCGCAACACCGGATCGGTCCCGGTCACGGCGATCAGGTCGGCTCTGGTCCTGGTGGTCACGATCACCCGGGCGGTTCCGCCGTCGGCCAACTGCTTGGCCAGCCCCGCCTCGATCTTCGGGTCGTCCTCCGCCATGGCGCGCGTCACGGGGACCGCGATCATGGCGGCCAGGGCGGCCAGGGCCGCCAGCACCGCAGGCCATCGCTTCACGTTTACCTCGCGCCGTTGCGCGGGTCGCCGAAGCGCACGCCCTGCCGGTAGACCCAGGCCCAGAGCTGGCAGTAGTACCGGCTCCATCCGCTCCTGTACGCGGAACAGGTGTAGGTCCTCAGCGTCGTGTGGAAGACGTTGTCCACGTCGACCTTGCGCGACCTGTCGAGGTAGTAGCGGTAGCCCCGGTAGGTGTTGCCGATCAGGCCGTACCCGTAGTCGTGCATGTCACAGGCCGCGCGGAAGTCGAACCCGCCGGGCCGGCTGCCGGTGGGGGAAGTGCAGTGGTCGTAGATGATGCCGACCACCCACCGGCGCGAGGGCAGCTGCCGCCAGTAGGGCTTGCGCCAGCCGTAGTGCCTGGCCCACGACGCGCAACCCGCGCGGGTGTACCAGAGCCAGCTTGCGGCGAACCAGCACTGCCGGGGGTAGGCCTGGGTGAGGTCGATGCCCTCGGGCGGGAACTCGGCGGTCGGCGGGCCCGAGGCGGAGGGATCGGTGAGGCTCGGCGCCCCGGCGGGCGGCTGCGTGCTGCTGGCCGGGTCGGGGGCGTCGGGAAGGCCCTCGGGAGTGGTGGCGGTGGCGCGGGGGGCCGCCGTGTCGGCGGCGTAGCTCAGCTCCCAGCCGCCCTTCTGCTCCGAGGACAGGGTGGACACGCGCCCGGTGGCGTCGTAGGTGTAGCCGACCCGCTGGCCCTCGTCGGGGTCGGACACGTTGCGGAGGTAACCGGAGGTGTCGAAAGCGTATTTGGTGACGACGTCCGGCGCGTCCGAGCCGGACGTCAGCGAGACCTGCTTGATGCGGCCCGCGTAGTCGCCGAACGATCCGGCGGTGGCGGTCGTCGTCGTGGCGTAGCTGAAGGTCAGCACGGTCTGCGGGCTCTCGCCGGCGGCCGGTTCCGTCACCGTCGCGACGCGGCCCTGCGTGTCGTAGGAGACCGACGAGGTGCCGTACGCGGTGTTGCCCACGGACGTCACGCGCCAGGACGCCGGGTCGGCGGTGTTCACCCTGGCCCAGGCGAAGGTGAGCGCGTAGTCGGCCGTGCTGGTGGCGGTGCCGTCGGCCGGCGGGCCGAGCTCCAGCGCGGGCGTCTCGGCGACCGTGGTGTTCATCGCACCGGCCGCCGCGTCCCAGCGGGTCGTCTCGCTGAGCTTGGAGCCGTCGGCCGCCTCGAACTTGCGCACGCCGCCACCGGCCGGGAAGGAGACGGCGCTCTTGAGGTCGTAGCGGACGGAGGCCGCCAGGCCGTGGTCGACGACCGTGATGGTGTCGCCCTGGACGTTCAGCGACCGGCTGGTGGTCCCGCCGAGGAACTCGGCCTGCCAGCCGGGACCGTACACGGCCAGGTCGCTGCGGGCGGAGCTCTCCGGACGGGCCAGGCCGCCGTCCACGGCGGCCACCCGGTGCCGGCGGCCGATGGCTCCGGCCGCCACGTCGGTCTCGCTGAATTCGAAGGACCTGTTGTCGGGGAAATACTGGCCTGGGCCGATCTGCTGAACGCCGCTCTCCGGCTCGGGAACGTCGGCGGCGGCGGGCGAGGCGGCGAAGATCGGGAGGATCGTGGCCGCCGTGGCTAAGCCAATGGATAATGTGCGCAGGCGTGAATTCGACATGATCGTGTCTGCTCCTCCGGGACCATTCCTGATGGGCGGCCCCAGTCAAACAGCGGCCGGCTTCACTTCTGCGTCACAGAATTACGGCCACGCCCGGAATTCCTCGCCGCGCGGGTCGTTCACCAGGCTCCATTTCCCGTCGATGCGCATCGTGGCCCGGCGGCCGGTGTCGTAGCGGTCCCAGCCGGGGTCACCGGTCGTGGCGAAGGCCACCCAGGCGGCGTGCGTCCGCGCGGCCAGGTCCGCCGGCGGCTCGTCGGGCCCGAGCAGGGCACGGGGGCCGCGCAACCGTGGCAGACCGGTGACGTCGAAGACGAACGGCAGCTCCACGGCGTGGGTGGCGCCCAGCTCGCCGTCCAGGGCGTTCGAGCGCCAGGCGAAGGAGTAGCGGAAGGTCACCCCCGCGTGCGCGTCGGCGAGGCGGCGGCTGCCCACCCCGAACAGGGCGTCGCCCATGATGGCCGAGCGCAGCTCCCCCGCTGACGCCCGCGGGCGGGACCTGCGGTAGGTCTCGGCGAGGCGGGCCGGCTCCGGATGCGAGCGGGCCGCCGCGGCCTCCACGTCCGCCGCCGTCGAGCCGCTCAGGTTCCCGAACGGCGCGAGGTACAGGTTGCCCTCCTCCGTGTTGGTGCCCACCAGCAGGTCCACGCCGCCGCCCCGGCCGGCCGCGACCGCCTCGGCGGGCTGCCGGTCCAGCACGAGGCTGAACGGGCTCAGCCCGATGAGCGGGTCGAAGTGCGTCGCGGTCCGCAGGTCGATGCCCGGCAACTCGGACATGACCTCCACCAGACGCCGGTCGGGGATGTCCTCGAACGCGCCGGCGTGCGGCTCGACCCCCAGGGCGCGGGCCGCCGCATGGGTCACGCGGGCGGCCTGCTCCGGGGTGAAGGCGCCCAGGCCGCTGCCGCTCTGCGTGATCGCGCGCCGGAACAGCCCCTCGGCCTCGGGCGCGGCCAGCACGCCTGCCACGATCGTGGCGCCCGCCGACTGGCCGGACAACGTGACGCGGTCCGGGTCGCCGCCGAACGCGGCGATGTTCCGCCGCACCCAGCGCAGGGCCGCGATCACGTCGAGCAGGCCCCGGTTGGCGGGCGCCCCCGGCAGGTCGAGGAAGCCCGCGACGCCCAGCCGGTAGTTGAGCGTCACCAGGACGACCCCGTCGCGGGCGAAGGCGCCGCCGTCATAGATCTCCGACCTGGTGGATCCCGCCACGAACCCGCCGCCGTGCACGAACACCAGCACGGGCAGGGGCGGCCCGGACGTGGCCGGCGTCCACACGTTGACGGTCAGGAAGTCCTCGCCGGGGACCCAGCCGGGGCCGAAGTACGGGGTCATGTCCACGTTGCCGAGCGTGCGTTCGGCCTGCGGCGCGGTGGGACCCGGCCCGGTGGCGTCCCGTACGCCGTCCCAGGGATCGTGCGGCCGCGGAGCGGCGAACCGGGCGGCGCCGGTGGGCGGGGCGGCGTACGGGATGTTCATGAAGACCGTCGTGCCGTCACGCCGGAGACCGCGCACGGCGCCCTGCGCGGTGACGACGGTGGTGTTCACCGGGCGTCCCGGGAGTTCGTCGCGAACGGCGCCCAGCCCTTGACGGCGAACCCGCTCCCGTCGCGGGCCACCTCGGCGGCGCCCTGCCCGGGCAGGTGGGCGGGGATGACCAGCGCGCCCTGGTCCGCGGCCCAGCCGAGCACCCTGCGGCGGGCGGCGCGCGATTCCGCGGGGTCCTCGCAGAAGCAGCTGTTGGTGTCCGGGTCCACGAACTGCACGGGGCTGTGCAGCAGGTCGCCGACGAACACCGCGCGGTCCGTACCCGACTCCAGGGTGACCACCGAGGACCCCGGCGTGTGCCCGGGGGTGAGGTCCAGGCGCAGGTTGGCGTCGATCGTGTACGAGTCCTCCCACAGCCTGGTCAGGCCCGCCTCGTGGACGGGGGCGACGCTGTCCTCGAACACGTTCTGGTTTCCCCGGCCGAACATCGGCTTGTGCTCGTTGGCCGGGTTCCAGAAGTCGAAGTCGGCTTTGGGGATGAGGTAGGTGGCGTTGGGGAAGGTCGGCACCCAGGTGCGGCCGTCCAGGTAGGTGTTCCAGCCGACGTGGTCAACGTGCAAGTGGGTGTTCACCACGAGGTCCACGTCCTGCGGCCGTACGCCGGCACGGGCCAGGTTGTCCAGGAATCCGGTGTTCAGGCGGCTCCAGAACGGCGAGTAGGGCCGCTCCTTGTGGTTGCCGACGCCGGTGTCGATGAGGATGTTGCGGCCCTCGCTGCGCAGCAGCCAGGTCTGGATCGCGCCGTTGACGATCCGTGTCCCAGGGTCCACGAAATGCGGCTCCAGCCAGGAGGCGTGCTCCTGCCACGTGCCTGGCGAGCCTTCGGGGAAGAACGCCTCGGGCGTCATTCCGACGGGTCCGCTGTATTCCCAGATTCTGGTAATCGTGACGTCACCCAAAGTGATCATATCGGTCTGCATGAGAATGGTCCTTCTGTTCAGGGACGAATTCGATGAGACCCATCGTGCGCCGACACCCCGGCCCGGCGGTATGCGTCAGGTGACTGCATCTGACGCGCTACCGTTTCGGCAAGGAGCCACGTTTTTCTGGAGGGTTTGTGGACGAGCGGGGGGCGGGCTCTCGCGTGTCCGCGGAACACGACGCGATCATCGGGCGGGACGCCGAGATCGAGCGGCTGGCCGCGCTGGTGGGGGCCGATGGCGGCCGGGCCCTGCTGCTGTCCGGCCCCGCCGGGATCGGGAAGAGCACCCTGCTGGAGTACGCGGCCCGCCGCGCCGAGGACGCGGGGCGCCGGGTGTTGCGGGCGGGTGGCCGGGAATCCGAGAGGGATCTGGCCTTCGCGGGGCTGCACCAGCTTCTGCGGCCCGTGCTGGGCGAGGCGGCGGGCCTGCCGGACCGGCAGCGCCGGGCGCTGCTGGGGGCCTTCGGGTTCGTGGCCGACTCCCCCGATCCGCTGCTGACGGGGGTCGCGGTGCTGACCCTGTTGTCGCAGGTGGCCGAGCGGGCACCGCTGATGATCGTGCTCGACGACGTCCAGTGGATCGACTCCGCCTCCGCCGACGTCCTCGCCTTCGCCGCGCGGCGGCTGGACGACGATCCCGTCGTCTTTCTCGGCGCCGTGCGTGATCACGAGGAACAGGGGTCGCCTCCGCTCGGGCCGCCTCCACTTGACCTGCCGGTCCTCAGCGTGCCTCCGCTTGACCTGCCGGTCCTCGGCGTGCCTCCGCTCGACCGCGCGGCGGCCCGGCGGCTGGTCGGCCTGCGCGTGCCCGGCCTGACGGGCGGGGCCAGGGAACGCGTGCTCGACCAGGCCGCGGGCAACCCGCTGGCCCTGCTCGAACTGGCCGGACACGCCTCCCCCACCCTCACCGCCGATGGCCATGGGCCGCTGCCGGTCGGTGAGCGGCTGGCGGCCGGCTATGCCGCCCGGCTGGCGGAGCTGCCCGAACCCGCCAGGGACGCCCTGCTGCTCCTGGCCGCCGCCGATGTGGAGGATCCGCCGGAAGCCGTGCTGCGGCTCCTGCCCGACGCGGGCGAGAAAGCCTGGATCGCCGTCGAGGAGTCGGGGCTGATCCGCCGGGCGGGCAGGCACATACGGTTCCGCCACCCGCTGATCCGCTCCGCGATCTACCACGCCGCGCCGTTCGACGCCCGCACGCGGGCACACCGCACGCTGGCCGACGCCCTGCACGACGAACCGGACCGCCGCGCCTGGCATCTGGCCGCCGCCACCGTCCGGCCCGACGCGGAGGTGTCGGCCGCCCTGGAGCGGACGGCCGGCCGGGCGCGCGGGCGAGGCGGCTACGCGGCGGCGGCCAAGGCGCTGGCCAGGGCGGCGGAGCTGCGTCCCGGGCGCGAAGAGGGTGCCCGGCTGCTGGCGGACGCGGCGGGGCTGGCCATGTTCACCGGGGACCTGCCGTGGGTGGTGGAGCTGGCCGATCGGGTGCGCGCCCGTACCGAGGACCCCGCCGTACGCGCCGTCGCCGCGCTGCACGTCGCGCGGCTGTCGGCGCTGACCGGGCAGCACACCGCCGTCTTCGCCGGCCTGGCCGCGATCGCCGGCGACCTGGCGGCCACCCACCCGGCCATCGCGCTGGACGCGCTCGCGGCCGCGGCCGTACTGCGCTTCTACTCGAGTGAGGAGTCCCAGCGGCGGGAGATCGACCGGCTACTGCCACTCCTGCCCGCCGGCCCGGTGCGGGAGTGGGCGCGGATCGTGTCGGACCCGTTCGGCAGCGAAGCCAACCCGGCACCCCGGCTGCAGGACCTCATCACGGCCGCCCGCGAACCAGCGTCCCAGCCGCCGAATGTCACCACCACCGCCCGCGAACCGGCCCTCCAGTTGCCGGACCTCATCGCCGCCGCCCGGGGTCGTCCGGAGTTGTCGGCCGCGCTGGCCGTCGCGGCGTGGGTGCTGGATGAGACTCCGCTGGCCGTGCGGACGTTCGACGAGGCCGTGCAGTCGTGGCGGACCAGGGGGCCGCTGCCCGACGGGCTCGGCGGCGTCGTCGCGCTGGCCTACTTCGAGTACGGCCGCTGGGACCGGGCCCGCGCGGTCAGCGCCGAGCTCGCCGCGTTGCCGGCCGCGACCGGGCTCGATCACGCCGTCGCCTGCGCGCACGCCGTCGAGGCCATGGTCGCGGCCGCCCAGGGCGACGCGGCGGGCGCCCGCGCGCTCGCCGACGAGGCGCTGCGCCTGGTGGACCCGCTGGAGAGCCGGTCGGTGGCCGTGTACGCACGCCGCGCCCTGACCGCCGCCGCCGTGGCGGAAGGCGACCACGAGGCCGCCTACGGGCACGCGAGGGCGATCTTCGGCCCGGACGGCGACCCCGTCCATTACCACGCCTCCTACCCGGCCCTGCCGGAGCTGGCCGAGTCCGCCGCGCGCAGCGGCCACCGCGCCGAGGCGATCGAGATCGTCGAGCGTTCCGCCCGCGCCCTGGCCGGCGGCGGCTCCCCCCGCCTGCGCGCGCTGATCCACCGCGCCCGCGCGCTGCTGGCCGAACCCGAGCACGCCGAGCCCTGCTTCCTGGCCGCCCTGGAAGACCCCGCGCTGGAGAGCTGGCCGTTCGAACGCGCCCAGGCGCGGCTGGAGTACGCGCAATGGTTGCGCCGCCGTCGCCGGATCGCCGAGGCGCGGCCGTTCCTCACCACCGCGTACGACACCTTCCGCCGGCTGGACGCGCGGCCGTGGACGGAACGCGCGCAGGCCGAGCTGCGGGCGGCCGGCCTGGACGTCGAGCCGGCCGACCCCGGGGCCTTCGCCGGGCTCTCCCCGCAACAGCAGCAGATCGTCCGGCTCGCCGCCCGGGGGCTGACCAACCGCGAGATCGGCGAACGGCTCTTCCTGTCCCCGCGCACCGTCGGCTCCCACCTCTACCGCACCTTCCCCAAGCTGGGCGTCACCGCCCGCTCCCAGCTGCGCGACGTCCTGGAGACGGCAGCCGGCCGGCACGGGTGAGCCGGCCGCTCCCACAAGCCGCCTCCTCAGCGGCCGTCCCGTCCCGTCCCGGAGGCGGAACCGGGTGGAACGCCACAACAGAAAGGTGGAAGACAGAGAAAGGGGCCATCGTGGCCAAAGCGGATCTCACCAACATCCCCCGCGCGCTGGACGCCCTGATCAGGGGCTCCCGCGAACCCCTGCGCCGGCGCATCGCGGAGGTGGTCAGACGGCACTATCTGCTGGAGCTCACCGGCCGCCTGTCCGAGCTGTTCGCGCCCGACATGATGGTCGAGGAGCCGGTCTACTTCCTCAACCTGGACGGCGCCAGCGTGACCCTGACCGGCGGCAAGGAGGTGCGCGCCTTCTACGAGACGCAGGTCGGTCACATGTTCTCGGTGCACGATCCGGTGCTCACGGTCAGCGACGCCGGATTCTGGGCCGACTCCACGTTCCACTTCTACCTGACCGGCCGCGAGCTGGCCGCGCAGGGTTTCCCGATCGAGCCGTCAGACAACTGGTACACCAAGCGCAACCGGATCCTCATGTACTGGCCGCACGACCGGCGCGGGCGCGTCGTCGGCGAGCACGTCCACGATCACGTAGCCGTACGGGAGATCGTCCCGATCGCCACCGAGGACGTGATCACCCTGGACGACGCCCTGCGCACGCTCACCCCGCTGATCCGCCCGCTGCCGCCGTTCGCGGAGGAGTAGGCAGCGCTCAGCGCCATCCGGGCGCGAGCGGCGCCCATTCGTCGAGCCGGGCGAGCAGGTCCGACTCAGTTCCGGGCGGCAGCAGGAGCAGGCACCGGTCCAGGCCGGCGTCGGCGACCGCGTCGAGGAAGCGGCGTTCCGGCGGGGCGTTGAACACCGTGACCGGGATCGGGCCCCGGCCCGCGTCGGCGGCGCGCCCGCGTAGTGCCGCGGCGCGCCGGCTCAGCTCGCCGGCGTCCGAGGGCTCACCGCACTGCGGGAACCAGCCGTCGCCGAACGCGAGGACCCGATCCTCGGCGCCCGGCCCGTTGCCGCCGACCAGCACCGGCGGGCCCGGCGGCCGGTACGGCTTGGGCCAGGACCAGATCGGCTCGAAGCCGACGTACTCGCCGTGGAACTCGGCCTCGTCGTCGGTCCAGATCCGGCGCATCGCCCGCACCCGCTCCGCGAGCAGCGCCATCCTGGTACGGGGATCGGTGCCGTGGTTGGCCAGCTCCATGCGGTTCCAGCCGGCGCCGACGCCGAAGAGGAACCGGCCGCCGGACAGCCGGTCGAGGCAGGCGACCTGCTTGGCGGTGACGATCGGGTCCCGCTGCGTCACCAGGCACACCCCCGTGCCGAGGTTGAGCGTGCGGGTGACCGCGGCTATCGCGGACAGCGCGACGAACGGGTCGTAGGTTTCGGCGTAGGACCGCGGGGAGCTCCCGTCCGGCCGCCGGCTGCGTACGGGGATGTGGGTGTGTTCGGGAAAGAACAGCGACTCGAAGCCGCGTTCCTCGATGGCGCTGCCGAGCGCGGGCGGCTCCAGGCCGTACGCGCCGGCGAAGGTGGTGATGCCGATGTCCACACCGCCCAACCTAACGGCTCTCCATGTGACGTTTGCGCGGGTGAACCCATGACGCAGTGTCACTGGTGGCCGCGGCGGGACGGAAGCAGACTTGCGGCACACCCTTGGCGCCTGACGAAGCTCGGGATGAGGGACCGGGTGGTGAGGCCAGGAAGGGGGCGCATGACGTCCAGGCAGACCCAGGAGACGCAGGGCCGGCTGCGCCAGCTCAACATCGACATCGTCTCCAGCACGATCTCCGCCGTCGGGGCGCTGCTGCTGGCGATGGACGCCGACGCCTGGTGGGACTCGCTGCTCATGGGCCTGGGCCTGGGGGTGACCCTGGTGGTCGTCAAGCAGTGGACCGTGGGCCGTTTCTCCCGTGTCGCGCTGCCCGGCCTGATCGTCACCGCGGCCGTATGGCTGGCCGGAGTGCTGGCCGCGGACGCCTCGGCGCCGGCCTACGGCTTCGCCATCGTGGCCACCATCACCGTCATCGAGCTGCCGCGCCACCGGCGGGCGGCGCTCGTGGCGATCGCCGCCGTCGCCGTCGCCGTGATCGCGGCGAAACTGGTGGTGGCGCGCGAGAGCGCGTTCGACGTGCTGCTCAAGTACGTCTTCGTCTCCGTGTGCGTCGCCGTGGGGGGAGTCGTCCTCACGCTCCTCGTCACCGCGGTCCAGGACCTCATCGGGGAGTTGGAGAAGGTGCGGGAACGCGAGGCGGAGATGGCCGTCATGCGCGAGCGCGTACGTTTCGCCGGCGACCTGCACGACATCCAGGGCCACACGCTGCACGTGGTGAAGCTGAAGGTGGCGCTGGCCAGGAAGCTGCTGCAGCGCGACGTCGGGCAGGTGGAGCAGGAATTGGAGGAGGTACGCGCCCTGGTCGGCGACACCATCACCCAGACCAGGGAGCTGGCCTACGCGCAACGACGGCTCAACCTGTCCACGGAGCTGGAGAACGCCAGGAACCTCTTCGAGGCCGCCGGCATCCGCGTCCGCGTCGATCGCGCCGCCGGGGTGGATCCGAGCGCGAGCGAACTGCTCGCCCAGGTGCTCAGGGAGGTCACGACCAACATCCTGCGCCACACCGAGGCCGGGCAGGTGTGGATCACGCTTTCCGAGACGGGCATCTCCGTGACCAACGACGGCGTGCGGGAGACGCGGGCTCCCCGGCTCAGCGGGCTCGCCGCACTCCGGAACCGCCTGGAAGCCCAGGGCGGCGAGCTGACGGTGGAGCAGCAGGACGGACTGTTCAGAACGGCCGCGGCGTTCCGCCGATGAGCCTTGTGGCGGAGGGCTTCCTCGCCCGCCGCCTCGGGCGGGCGGCAGCATGGACAACGTGCTCCGCGAAAAAAACCGCGAACAAGAACGCCCGCATCGGGTAATCAGCGCCGACCCTCTTTCGAGAAAGGCGCCGGATGCATGACCCTTCTACCCCCCGCTCCACCCGGGTGGCCGCGGAGCCGGACGACGCGTCGGTCATCGCGAACTCGTGCCGCGACCCCGAGTGCTTCTCGGTGATCTTCGACCGGTACTTCACCGCGATCCACCGCTACGCCGCCGCCCGGCTCGGGCCCGCCGCCGCCGACGACGTGGCGGCGGAGACGTTCCTGGCCGGGTTCGACCAGCGCGAGCGCTACGACGTGAGCCGCCCGGAGGCCAAAGCCTGGTTGTACGGCATCGCCACCAACCTCATCGGCCGCCACCGCCGCGACGAGCTCCGCCTCTACCGGGCGCTCGGCCGCTCGGCGGGCCGCGACGACGTCGAGGGCCACGCCGACCGCGTCGCCGACCGGGTGGCCGCCGAGCAGCTCAGCCCGCGGCTGGCGCGCGGCCTGAAGAGCCTGTCCCGGGGCGACCGTGACGCGCTGATGCTCGTCGCCTGCGCCGACCTCAGCTACGCGGAGGCGGCCTTCGCCCTGGGCGTGCCGATCGGCACCGTCAGCTCCCGGCTGAACCGGGCCAGAGCCAAGCTGCGCAGGACGCTGGGTCACGCGGCGAAGGAGGTCTGAGTCATGGAGGAACTGCAGGAGCTGCGCCGCTACCACGACGCGGTGCCGGAGCCCGCTCCGGAGAGCATCGACGCGGCCCGTTCGCGCCTGGGCGCGCACATGCGCGGGAGCCGGCGGCCCAGGATTCGCCGGATCCGGCCGATGTGGGCGCTGACCGTGGCCGGGGCGTCCGCCGCCGCCGTACTGGTGGCCGTGACGGTCGTTCCCGGCGCAGGAAGCGGCCCGCGCACTCCCGAGCCACGGCCGCCCGCGACCACTGAGCTGCGGCTGCGCCCGGTGGCGAATGCCCAGGACGTGGCCGACAACGCGGCATTGCTGGCCGCCGACGACCCCGGATGGTCGGCCGGTCCCAAGCAGTGGGGCTACGTGAAGAGCATGAGCGCGCGGACGCGGGTGGACGGCGGGGAATGGTTGCGCGGCAGGCCGGCGGTGACCACCACCCACGAGCTGTGGCGACGACTCGACGACAAGGCGTTCGCCAGTATCGAGAAGGGCAAGCTCAAGATCTACAAGGGTTCGGAGTTCGAGGTCGCCTACTCCTACCTGCTCGCCCTGCCGACCGACGCCGATGAGTTGCTGGCCCGCGTCTACGAGACCGCCGACGCGGAGAACGCCAGGCATCGCGCCTCTTCGCTGCGCAACGCCCAGCAGCTGGCGGAATCCAGGGGCAAGACCCCCGAGGAGGCCAAGCGCCTGGCCGAGCAGGCGTTTCCGCCCCTCACCTCCGTGGAGCGCGACAGATGGGCGTTCCGGACGATCGCGATGGGCATGCGGGACGCCGCGCTCCCGCCCAGGCTCCGTGCCGCCATGTACGGCGCGATGGCCAGGATTCCGGGCGTCCGGTACGAGGCCGGTTCCGCCGATCTGCTCAAGCGCCGGGGCATCACCCTCTACCACGTCCTGAACGGCTACCTGCGCGACGAGATCTTCATCGATCCGAAGACCTACGAGTACCTGGGTTACCGCACGGTCGTCGTCAAGGATCACAAGGACGGACCTTTCGCGACCATGCGGAAGGGTGAGATCCGCAACTGGGACGCCCTGATCAAGGCCGCCGTGGTCGATGAGGCCGGGCGGCGATCTGGCTGAACACGTTCTACCTAGCGCGATGGAACGGGATGGAACGCCCTGATCAGAGAACACATCGAGAAAGGACGAACATGTTCCTGAAAAGAGCTGTCATCGGGCTGTCCATCGCGCTCGCGGCACTGGGCGGCGTCGCTCTCCCGAGCGCGGCGTCCGCCTCGCTCCTGGCGAGCGAGACGTTCGTCGGGTCCGGGGCCGGCGAGTTCCCGCCCCACGCGCTGAGGATGGCCAGGGCCGACGCCTTCGGCCAGGCCCGTGCCGCGGGCTACCTCTCGTGCCACGTCGTGGACACGGACGTGCACTTCGACAGCGGGGTCGGGCTCTATGAGGCGACGTACACGATCACGTGCCCGTAGACGATCAGTGCCAACCAGCGCCCTCAGGCGGGCGCATGAAGAGGCCGGGCCTCTTCATGCGCCCCTGGGGGCGTCACTCCGTGATGGTCGGCGGCGCGTACAGGAACGGGCGCACCTCCAGCCACTCGTGGATCGGCTTGCCGCCCGCGCCCGGCGCCGCGGACAACTCGCCGGCCAGTTCGAGCGCCCGCTCGTAGGTCCCGACGTCGATCACCATCCACCCGGCGATCAGATCCTTGCCCGCCAGGAACGACCCGTCCGTGACCGGCGGACGCCCCTCGCCGTCGTAACGGACGAACGTGCCCTCCGGGGCCAGCGCCTGACCGTCCACGTACTCGCCGGTGCCCTCAAGCCGATCGGCGAAGTCCCGCATGTACTGCACGTGCGCCGAGACCTCCTCGGGCGTCCACTGCTCCATCGGCACGTCGTTGACCGCCGCCGGCGCGCCCCGATAGTGCTTGAGCAACAGGTACTTGGCCATCACGTTCTCCTTGGTGCGATACGGCCCATCGTGGCCGTGTTCACTGCGGGGACGCGGCCGCGCGCGGGTTCTCGACATCCCGCCGGGATATTTCTGGCGGGATTTCCGAGCGGCGCTCGCCCGGTCGTCGCCGCTTCCTTCACTTGATCCAGCCGCACCCCGGCTCCTGCTCATCGCGGCCTGGATCATCGTCGGCACCCTGGTCGCCCGCAAGTACTTCCGCTGGGAGCCCCGCCACAGCTGATGTCGTGAACCCTCCGCCCAGCCCGGGAGGCCGGGCGGAGGGGCCGGGCGGAGGGGCCGGCGGCTACTTCGGCGGCCGGACGACCGCGAGGTCGGCGCCCAGGGCCAACTCCTCGACGAGGACCGGCGAGCCGGTCTCCAGGGACCGGTTGGCCGCGATGCCGACCGCGACCGCGCGCAGCCCGTCCAGGTGGCCGGCGGCGCGGCCGAGGGGGTCGTCGCCGATCCGCAGGTCACGGCGGAAGACCTCCTTGAGCAGGATGGCGTCGCCGCCGCCGTGCCCGCCGATGCCGTCGGGGATGGGCACCTCCTCGGCCCTGCGCCAGTGCCGCTGGACGATGAGCTGGTCGCGGGCGGGCCGGAGCAGGTCCCGGGTGGCGCCCTCGGGAGTGGCCGAGGGGTCTACCGCGACGTCGCCGTCCTGGCCGAGCTCGATGGAGCCGCGCTCGACGACCTGGAGTTCGGCGCGGCCGGCGGTGCCGTTGACCGTGACGCGGTAGCCCTCCCACGGGCTGTGCGCGTTGAGCGAGTACGTCAGAGTGGCGCCCCGGCGATAGTCGACGAGCACGGCCAGGTTGTCCTCGATGGTGACTCCGGGCGCGAACGGGTCCTGGTCGCGCCGGTAGCCGTCGTGGTGTTCCGCCTGTAGATAGAGGGCCTCCAAACGGGGATCGGCACGCAGGTCCAGGGCGTACGGGTCGCCCTGGACGCCCGTGCCGCGCTCGGGCCGCTCCCCCATGCCCCGGGCGGCGGCGTTCTCGTCGCCATAGAAGCGCAGCGCGCCGGAGGCGTAGACCTTGACGGGGTCGTCGGCGAGCCACCAGTTGACCAGGTCGAAGTGGTGGCTGGACTTGTGCACCAGCAGGCCGCCGGAGTTGGTCTTGTCGCGGTGCCAGCGCCGGAAGTAGTCCGCGCCGTGCACGGTGTCCAGCGCCCACTCGAAGTGCACGCCGGTCACCTCGCCGATCGCGCCGGAGGCGATGACCTGGCGCAGGGTGGAGTTGCGCGGCGCGTAACGGTAGTTGAACGTCATGACGACGTCGCCGCCGGTGTCGGCGACCGCCCCGGTGATGCGCCGGCAGCCGTCCACGTCGATCGTGAGCGGCTTCTCCACCACCACGCCCGCGCCCGCGCGCAGCGCGCGATCGACCAGGTCGGCGTGGGTACGGTCCACGCTGGTGACGATCACCGTGTCCACGCGGTGCTCGGCGACCATCTTCTCCAGGTCGTCCGGGACATGGCGCGGCAACCCGGCGGGGCCCCCGAGGCCCAGCGCGTCACCGACCTGGGCGTCGTAGTAGTCGATGCGGCCCGGGTTCGGGTCCAGCCACGCGACGATCTCGCCCACATCGGCGTGCTCGCCCGTCAAAGCCGCCACGTACATGCCCGCCCGGTGCCCGGTGCCGGCCACGGCGTAGCGGCGGCGACGGCGCGACGGCGGCGGAGCCTGGAACTGGGGCACCACGCCCGCTCCCGCCTTGGTGCTGGTGCTGGACGCGGGGGCGGGCGCGGTGGGGTTCTGGTCAACGGGGCTGTGGTCGTTCACAGAAGATCCTTGTCTCAAGGTGAAACGCCGTCCGTGATGCCGGGCGCCGTCGTCGGTCACTGCCCGGACGGCCGGTCGGTGAGATCGGGGCGGTGCCGCGGCCACAGAGTGAACGGTCACTTCGGTAAGTTAGTGAACGGTCACTTGGCAGTCAAGCGTCGGACCATCACGCACCGAGGAGCATCAGGTGAGCAGTGCAGGGTCGAAGAAGCGCCCGACCATCCGGGAGGTCGCCCAGCTCGCCGGGGTCTCCCACCAGACCGTGTCGCGCTATCTGAAGCTCGACCACGGCATGAAGGAGCCGACCAGGGAGCGCATCAGGGCGGCGATCGAGCAGCTCGACTACCGCCCCAACCTCGTCGCCCGCGCCATGCGCAACCGCCGCACCGGCCGGCTGGCGATCCTGCTGCCCGCCGGGAACGCCATCAGCTCCCTGGAACTGCTCACCGGCGCCACCACGGCCGCGTACGAGGCGGGCTACATCGTCGAGGTCGTCACCCTGGGCGCGCCCGCCGGGGGCTGGCCGGAGCGCGTGCTCGAACTCGCCGACTCCGGCCTGTTCGAAGGCATCCTGTCGCTGACCCCCATAGCGCTGCCCGACCGGCGCCCCGGCGGTGTGCCGATCGTCGTCTCCCCCGGCTACGACGATCACATGCGCGGCATCGGCGAACTCGCCGACGCCTCCCGCATGGCCGAGATCATCGAACGCCTGGCCGCGTACGGGCACCGGCGCTTCCTGCACGTGGCGGGCGGCTACGAGCACACCTCCGCGCGCCGGCGCCGGCAGGTCTACCTCGACACCCTGGACCGGCTGGGGCTGGAGTCACACGGCGTCGCCGACAGCGGCTGGTCGCCCGAGGCCGCGCGGGACGCGGTGCTCGCCCTTCCCGAGGACAGCGGCGTCACCGCGATCATCGGCGCCAACGACCTCCTGGCCGCCGGCGCCATCCGGGGCGCCTGGGAACGCGGCCTGCGGGTGCCGGCCGACCTGAGCGTCACGGGCTGGGACAACAACGCGCTGGCCGCGATCTACCCGCCGTCGCTCACCACCGTCGCCGTCGAGCACGAGAAGCTGGGACGCCGTGTACTGCGACACCTGCTGGCCGCGCTTCGTGACGAGCCCGAGCCCGCGGACGACGGGCCGATCACGCACGTCATCTGGCGTGAGTCGACCGGGCCGGCCCCCGAGTGATGGTCGTCAGGTGGTCGTCGTGATCACGGTGACGCTGACCGCGGCGCTCGACGCGGCGATCCCGGCGGCGGTCCGCACCACCGCGGCGTTCACGGCCTCGGCTCCCCAGTTGCCCTGCTCCAGCCTCTTCGCCCGTTCCCGGACCAGGCCCGACCACGGCAGCGGGGGCCGCAGGGCCGGGAGGGTGCCGCTGGAGGAGAGCAGCGCGATCACCGCCGCCGTACGAGGGTCGGGGGTCTCACCGTCCTCCAGCACGGCACGGATTTTCCGCCGCAGTTCCGCCTCGTGCCGCGGGTCGTCGGACGGCAGCCTGGTCGTGCGGAACAGGCCCAGCACCCGCCTGCTCTCGCGGCGGATGAGGCCACGCTCGACCAGCCGGTCGATCATCAGCTTCCACAGGCCGGCGCCGATGTCCAGCAGAAGCGGCTGCACCCGCTGGGTCCGCTCGGCGACCTTGTCGTAGGCGGACTGGAGCAGCGGGTCGGGCAGGGGGCCGTCGCCGGCCGGGCGCACCTTGGGGCCGTTCAGCCACGGGCCGCCGCCGTCGGTCTCGACCCTGCCGAGCAGCGCGAGTTCGACCAGCACGGCCCCGCCGAGCGCGTAGTGCAGGGTGCCGGCCCCGGAGGGGGTCCCCGTCTCGTCGTCGAGCATCAGCAGCATCAGATCCTCGACGATCAGCATGTCGCTCCGCACGTCCTTGCCCTGCCTTCTCTCGGTGCGGTCCTGTGCGGTCATCGGCGCGGCTCCCAGCGGAAGATCCGGGAGGCCAGCGTGACGGCGACGACGACCCAGGCCAGGGTGGGCGCCAGCAGGATCAGGGAGTTGGCGACGGACACGCCGCCGTTCCAGGCGTTGACCACCAGTTCGGTGGCCGCGCCGCCGGGCAGCAGCCGCTTGAGCAGCGTGAGGTCCTCGGTCCCGGTGATGCCCACCCAGCTCGCCACGGCGATGACGCCGAGGCTGACGGGCAGCGTGGTCACCTGGGCGTGCTCGGGGGAGTTCGTCAGCCCGGCGGTGGCCAGGGCCAGGCCCAGCATCATGACCAGCGTCGCGATGACGGCCACCACCAGGAGGAGCACGTTGTCCGGTCCGCCCGCGACCACGCCCAGCACGCTCATGATCACGGTCACCTGGACGAGCGAGATGACGGTGGCCGGGAGCAGCAGCCCGGACAGGATGTCGCCGTCGCCCACCGCGGTGGACCGCAGGCGTTTGAGGAACAGGTTCTGCCTGCGCGCGGCCAGCGTGGTCACCGTGCTGGTGTAGAGCCCGAACGCCCCGACGGTGAACATCACCACGGCCGCGATGTATCCGAGACTGCCGAGGGCCGAGAAGACCTCGTGCTGGTTGATGAAGAACGCGCTGACCGCCACGGGCATGATGAGGCTGGTGACCAGGACCAGCCGGTTTCTGAAGATCTGGACCAGCTCGCTGAGAGCGATCGAGAGCATGGCGAAGGTCCTTTTCTCGTTCTCTGGTAGGGGTTCTAGTCGTTGCCGAGGGCGCGGAAGACGTCGTCGAGGCGGGTCGGCCCGGCCTGGAGCTCCTGCAGCTCCACCGCGTGGTCCTGCGCCCAGCGGAGCAGGATGTACAGGTCCTTCTGCAGGCCGAAGGTCTCGATGAGGTGCTTGCCGTCGGCCGCCCTGGTGGCCTGCAGCGGGAGCTCGGGCGCGCCGTCCGGCAGGACGAAGCGGATCGCGGCGGGCAGGGTCCGCGTCAGTTCCGAGACGGTCCCCTCGCGGTGGAAGGTGCCCTGGTGCATCAGCCCGATGCGGTCGGCGCGCTGCTGCGCCTCTTCGAGGTAGTGCGTGGTGAGCACGACGGTCGAGCCGTCCTCGCGCAGCCGGTCCACGGCGTCCCACAGGTCGTCCCTGGACTGGATGTCCAGGCCGGTGGTGGGCTCGTCCAGGAAGATCAGCTCGGGTGTGCCGTAGACGGCGGTGGCGAAGTCCAGGCGCCGCTTCTCGCCGCCGGAGAGCTGGGCCACCCTGGTGCCGGCCTTGCGGGTGAGGTCCACGACACCGAGCACGCGTTCGACGCTGTCGGTACGCCGGGTGAGCCGCCCGATCAGCCTGACGGACTCCCGTACCGTCAGGTCGGGCGAGAATCCGCTCTCCTGCAGCATGATGCCCATCCTGGGCCGCACGGCGTGACGGTCGCGCGGGCTCTGCCCGAAGACCCGCACGGTGCCCGAGGTGGCCGCGCGGTGGCCTTCGACGGTCTCCAGCGTGGACGTCTTCCCCGCCCCGTTGGTGCCGAGCAGGGCGTAGAACTCTCCGTGCCGCACCTGGAAGGACAGGTCCTTCACGGCGTGGAAGTCGCCGTAGGTGACGTTCAGGCGGTCGACGTCGATGACGGGTGTTGAGGACATGCCTCGATTCCACCGGCCGGCGCGCCGGGCTGCCAGTGGGACCGCGTCATGATCCCACCGTGACGTACCGTCAGGCGAAGTGGTGACGCCATGTCACTGGCGTGGCACCTGGGCCTCCAGATTTCGACGCCCTACGACTATGACAAACGGGGTCGTAAGCATGATCGTGGATCATGCACGCATGATCGACCGAGAGGGATCAGCAATGGGGTACACGCGCCACCGCCGGTTATTCGCGGCGGCGGTCACGGCCAGTCTTACGCTCACCACGATCACGGCGACCGGCGCGGCACCGGCTCCGCGGACCATCTTCGTCTCTCCTTCGGGTGCCGCGGACGCCGCGGGCACCGAGAGGGATCCCGTCTCGATCGAAGGCGCCCGCGACCTCGTACGCGAACGCAACGACTCCCTCAGCGACGACCTCATCGTCACGCTGGCCGACGGCTGGTACCGCCTGCGGGAGCCGCTCCGGCTCACCCGCGAGGACTCCGGCGGCAACGGCCACTCCGTGATCTGGCGCGCGGCCAGGGGCGCCAGGCCCGTCATCGCCGGTTCCAGCCCGGTCACCGGCTGGCAGGCCGCTCCGGGCGGCTCAGGAATTTACCAGGCCGCCGTGCAGAAGGGGTCGGCCACCAGGGCACTCGTGGTCAATGGGAAGCTCGCCCCGCGAGCCGCCACCCGGTTCACCAGGCCCGCGAACGACGGCTTCCTCACCGACGGGCTCCGCTTCACACCCGCCATGAACTTCCTGAAGTCGCTCACGCCCGAGCAACTCGCCGGCGTCGAGATCCGCAGTTCGGCCTCCTTCACCGACCGCTACAACCGCGTGGAGAAAATCAGCGACGACGGGACCACGCTCCGGATGAGCCAGCCGGGATGGCGCAGCAACACTTATGGCTGGGACCACATGGCCTCCCCATTCGAGGACCACGGTTTCTTCGCCGAGAACGCCCTCGCCTTTCTCGACGAACCGGGCGAGTGGTTTCTCGACGGACAGGCCGGCCGCCTTTATTACAAGCCGCCCGCCGGCGTCCGGATCACCGACCTGAACGTCGAACTCCCCCGGCTCGAAACGCTCCTCAGCGTCAGCGGTACCCGGACCGGCGAGACGACCGCCCAGGCGCATCACATCGCCTTCGAGGGAATTCATTTCACCGGCACCACCTGGAACGAACCGACCACCTCCGGCGCGTACGCCGACCAGCAGACCGGCACCTTCATCTCCGTCGATCCCGCCTGGTATCCACCCCAGGGATATCCGGCCAATTTCGAGGCCACCCGCCCGAAGTGGAACCAGGTCCCCTCGGCCGTCCAGGTCTCCGCCGCCACCGACATCCGTTTCACCGGCGCTTCCTTCCACGGGCTCGGCGCGGGCGGACTGGGGGTCGGGAACGACGCCAACGCGCACCTTTCCGGCGTGGGCCTGTCGGCGCAACGGGTGACGATCGAGAACTCGACGTTCACCGAGATCGGCGCCAACGGGCTCACCGTCGGCGGCGTCCAGCAGGAGGCCCACCACCCCGGAACCTCGTCCGACGGAACCAGGGATCCCGCCGTCGGCGAGGAGGAGGTGGCACGCCGGACGATCTCCGGCATCACCGTACGGCGCAACGTCATCCACCGCACGGCACGCCTCTACAACGCCAGTGACGGCATGCTGATGACGTATTTCCAGAACTCCCTCATCGAGCACAACGAGATCACCGACCAGCCCTACTCCGGCATGGGACTCGGTTACGGCTGGGGATCGAACGACGCCGGCGGCAGCACCGAATATCTCGCCCGGGGGCTCTACGACTACCAGCCGATATTCCCCACGCCCACGACTTTGAAGAACAACCGGATCGTCGGCAACTACGTCGCGCAGGTCGTGTCCGGCCGGATCGACGGCGGCGGCTTCTACAATCTCTCCGCCCATCCGGGAGGGGTCTACCAGCGCAACTTCTTCACCTCGCCCGACGGGAAAGGCTTCCACATGGACGAGGGAAGCCGGCACCTCACCTTCGTCGGCAACGTCATGATGATGGGCGGCCAGGGGACCGAACTCTGGCTGGACGCCAATCTCAACGGACCGACCACCGGCGACTTCACGGGCCACGGCAACTACACGAACAAGGTCGCGCCCCGCTCGCGGAACACCTCACGCGGCATCGACATCGGCTCGACCCTGGTCAAGTCGCCATTCACGTGCGACTGGCCGAAGGAGGCGCAGGCCATCGCGTACGAGTCCGGAATTCCGCCGCGCCTGCGTGCCGGGAACGACCCGAACCGGCCGGCCCCGGGCACCGGCGCGTGCCTGCGGACCTCGTTCGACAAGACCGGCCCCACCACCGGCGTGCTCACCGCGACGTTCTCCGGCGACTCCGCGGGCAGGCACAGCCTGTCGGCCGCCGCGCCCGAGAACATCACCCTCAAGCCCAGGAAGCCGGGCGTCTGGGACGTCACCGCCGCCAAGGCCGGCGTCGTGGCCGACATCGACGTCACGGCCACCTGGCAGGGCGTGTCGAAGGCACGGCGCACCACCCTGGACTTCGCAGGACCGGTTTCCCCGCCGCTGCGCAGCACGGGAAACACCGGCTACCAGGCCACGGAGGTCGAGGGCCGGTACGGAATCCGTCAGGCGGGCAAGGACCTCTGGACCCGGGCCGACGACTACGCCTCGATCTTCCGGCCCGACGTCCTGAAGTCCGGAGACACCCTGCGGGCGAGCGTCACCTCGGTCGAGGTCACCGACGACTGGTCCAAGACCGGCATCGTCGTCCGTAACGACCTGTCCAGGCCAGGCAGTCCCGGCGGCTACGCGGCGCTGCTCGTGACGGGTTCCAACGGCGTCGTGCTGAGCGTCGACAGCGACGCGGACGGCCATCTCGACACGAACGTCGCCCAGGTCACCGACGTCGCCGTGCCGGCGGACCTGGAGATCGTCCGCGACGGGAACACCCTTCGCGCCAGGGTCTTCGAGTACGACCACGAAGAGTGGATCGACGTCGGCACCGCCCGGCTGACCGGCGCGGACGAGGCCATGGACGCGGGCCTGATCCACCACTCCCACGACGAGGACACGTTCGGATGGGCGCGTTTCGAACGTTTCGGCGTGTTCTCCCCGGCGCCGGCCACCAGAACGGCCGGCCAGGAAGGGCACGGCAACGCCGTGCGGCTGAACGGCCCGGAAGACCCCAACGAACACATCGACCTGCCCGACAATGTGCTCGGCGGGCTGACCGACTTCACCATCGCCGCCTGGGTGAACCGGGCCACCACAACGGACCAGGAATGGTCGAGGATCTTCGACTTCGGCACCGGCGAATCGGCGTACATGTTCCTCGCCCCCGATGTGGGCGGCGATCCCGGCCTGCGCTTCGCCATCACCACCAAGGGCGGCGCCGGCGAACAGCAGATCACCTCCCCCACGCCGCTCCCGACCGGCTGGCACCACGTCGCGGTCACCCTCTCGGGCACCACCGGCACCCTCTACGTGGACGGCGAACCCGTCGCCACGAATGACGGCCTGACCCTCGACCCGAGCGCCCTGGGCGCGACGACCGACAACTGGATCGGCAGGTCCCAGTACGGCGACCCGCTGCTCAAGGCCACCGTGGACGACTTCCGGATCTACGGACGCGCGTTGACGCAGGCCGAGATCCGGTCGCTCCCCGGCACGCCGGGAGGCGGCGACGTGGCCTGGTACCGCTTCGACGAGGACGGCGGTACCCAGGCGAAGGACTCCTCGGGCAAGGGCAGGGACGCGACGGTGGTCACGTCGCTCGTGCCCGTGCCGGACTGACGAGACAAGAGGGCGGCAGGGGCGCCCCTGTGGCCCCTGCGGCCCTCTTGGAGTCAGAACGACGGCCCGGAGCGCACTTCACAGGCCCGCGATCGCGGAGGCGGCGCGGGGCCCGGTGGTCAGTTGCGGCAGCCGCTGCTGCAGGGAGACGGCCCTGGTCAGCAGGGCCCTGGCCGACGGGACGCCATGGTAGGGCCGCACGCCGGACTGCAGGTGGGCGAGCGCGGTGCGGGCGCGGCCCGAGTTGATGGCCGGATAGTCGTCCAGGAACCGGTGCCAGGTGGCGATGGCCTCCTTCAGGTAGCCGTGGCGCAGTTGGAGGCCGGCGATGTGGGACAGGGTGATGGCGCGGGAGTGGCGTTCGGTGGCGGGGCTGTGCCGTACCGAGATCTCCAGTTGTGTGATGGCCTTCGGGGTGTCGCCGAGCAGCGCCAGCATCACGCCGCGCCGGTAGGCCAGGGCGGCCGCGGCCGTGCGGGAGGGGTCGCCGGCCCGCTTGAGCCCGGCCTGCGCCGCCGCCATGTCGGCCAGCGCGCCCTGGCGGTCCCCCGCCGCCGCGTGCGCGACCGCGCGCTGGCCGAGCAGCCGGGCGCACTCCTCCGGCGGCAGTTCGCCGGCGGCGGTGGCCACGGAGGCGCGGGCCAGGGCGAGCGCTCGGTCGTGGTGGCCGAGCGCCACCGCCTGCACGCTCATCGAGGTCAGCACACGGGCCCGGACGCCGCTCTCGCCCGCCCGGGCGGCGAGCCGCAGGGCGATGAGGTAGTACTGCTGGGCGAAGCCGTGCAGTTCGTCGTCGCGGCACATCACCCCGCACAGGTACGCCAGCCGGGCGGCCACGCTCATCAGCTCCGCGCGGATCTCCCGTGTGGCCGCCGCCAGCGACGGGGCGATGGCGTTGGCCAGGTAGAGGCCGAGCGCGGTCCTGACGTGGCCGGCGCCGCCCGCCGCGTCCGCGCCGGTGAACAGCCGCAACATCTCCTCGGCCGACTCGACGTCCTTGCGCCCGACCCGTACGGACCCGGCCGGCGCCGACATGTTCGGGGACGGCTCCGGCGCCGGAACGCGCGGCTCCTCATCTCCCGGAAACCCGGACAGCCGGTAGACGCGGTACGGCGAGGTCGCGAGATTGGCCGGGCTGCCCGCCACCGCGAGGGCGATCAGCCGGTCGGACGTGCCGTCGCCGTCCTCCTGGGCGCTCTCGCCGAAGCCCGCCTCGGCGGTCGTGACCTGGCGGCCCAGCCGCCGGGAGAGCGCCTCGGCCACGATGTGCGGCACGGGCCGCCGGGGTACCATGCCGGCCAGCCACTGCCCGGCCGATGACCGGGTGTAGGCGAGGGGAAAATTGGCCTCCCTGCCGACGGCGTTCACGGCCTCCGCGAGGCCCTGGCCGTTCCAGGCCGCTTGTCTGATCAGTGCGTGCAGGGCTTCGTTCTGAACGCGCGAGTCCACGGACTCCTCCGGGCGATTGGGTCGAGGTGCGGGCGGCCCTCAGTAGGGCAGCGGCCGGCCGGCGGGGGTGCGCAGGTCGAGCGGCAGACGGCGGCTCTGCTTGCGTGGCCGGCGGATCTGCGTCGTACGCATCGGTCTTTCCCTTCCTGCGGGCGATCTCTCTGCCAGCAGACTAGGAACGTGACCGGGCGGCGCACTTCGGTCAATCGACTGCTTCGCCGTCACCGATGAAGGTGTGCAACTGGGCCCGGGTGGAGACGCCCAGCTTAGGAAAGATCCGGTACAGGTGGCTGCTGACCGTCCGGTGCGACAGGAACAGCCGCTCGCCGATCTCCTTGTTCGTCAGGCCCTGACCTGCGAGCCGGACGATCTGCAGCTCCTGCGCCGTGAGCAGGTCGAGGCGCGACTGCGCGGGCCCGTCGGAGCGCACCCCCGCCGCGCGCAGCTCGATCCTGGCGCGCTCGGTCCACGGCTGCGCGCCGAGGCGTTCGAAGATGTCGAGCGCGGCGGCCAGTTCCTCCCGCGCGTGCTGGATCTGGTAGTGGCGGCGCAGCCGCTGGCCGTACTCCAGGTGGGCGCGGGCCCGCTCGAACGGCCACTGGCCGGGCGGGCAGCCGGCGAGGGCGGCCTCGAAGTGGCGGGAGGCGTCCTCGTCGGAGTGCGCCAGCAGGCCGCGGGCCGTGCCGATCAGCAGGTCCAGCCGCTCGCTGCGGCGCCCGGCCAGGTCGGCGTCCGCCGCGTCGATCACGCGCGCGGCGTCCTCCACGTGCCCCGTGAGGGCCGCCGCGCCCGCCAGGTCGGCCAGCGCGTGGTAGGAGTGGTGGTCGTGCACGGGCTCGCCACCGCTGGTGAACAGGTGCCTGAAGTGGTTGTACGCGGCCTCGTGGCTGCCCTCGGCGGTGGCGGCGAGGCCGAGCGCGCGCTCGCAGCGCACGGTGACCAGGCGGTTCTGGGCGTCGGTGCCGGCCAGGGTCTGGTGGGCCAGCGCGCGGGCCTCCTCGGCGTGGCCGCGCAGTGCGGCGAGGATGGCCCGCAGGGACTGCGCCTGGGCGGCGGACACGCCCGGTTTGATCTCGGCGCAGATCCGTACGGCGCGCTCGGCCACCGATTCGGCCTTCTTCCACCGGCCCGTCTCCAGGCAGGCGAACCCGTACATGGTCAGGAACGCGCTGTTGCCGCCCGCGGGCGCGATCTCCTGCTCGGGGTCGAGCAGCGGCGCGAGCAGGTCCACGGCGGCCTCGGGGAAGTCGCCGAAGGCGGCCATCATGCCCAGCAGCAGCCGGTCCACGAAGTCCCGGCCTGGACTGGCCAGCTCGCGTTCGAGTGCGGCGCGGACACCGTCGCGGGCGGCCAGCAGGTCGGTGCAGGCCGTCACCCAGGACATGGCCGGGCCGTCGTCGGGGCCGGCCTTGGCGGTGAGCAGGCCGAGCACGCGTTTGATCTGTTCGCGGTGGGCGCGGCGGCCCGAGTAGAACACCACCCTGGCCGCCATGCCCAGCGTGGTCAGCGCGGCGGACGGGGCGTGCCCGGCGGCGTCCTCGGCCGCGGGGATCAGCAGGGCCATGGCCGCGTCCTGCCGCCCGCCGGTGGAGATGACCCAGCCGACCAGCGACGGCAGCAGCGCCAGCACCCCCGGGTCGTCGGTCAGCGCCTTCACGGTGGCGATCAGCTCCTCGACCTTGCCGGCCTGCTCCAGGTACAGGGCCACGCGGGCGGCCTTGACCAGCCGGCGCGCGCGGGCACGCGGGTCGAGGGTGAGGTGGGCGGCCCGCTCCATGGCGGTGCGTGCCTCGGCCGGCGCGCCCCGCTCCTCCGCCCGGTGCGCGGCGGCCTCCAGCAGGGCGGCGACCTCCTCGTCCGGGCCGTCCGCGGCGGCGGCGAGATGCCGGGCTCGCCGGTCGGGGTCGTTCTTCAGTATGCGGGCCAGTCTCAGGTGTGCACGGCGGCGTTCCTCGCACGAGATCGTCCGGTAGACGGCCGAGCGGATCAGCGGGTAGCGGAAGACCTGGCCTGTCGCGCCGTCGCCGGGAAGCGCGACCAGCCCGGCATCCACCGCAATGGACGTCGCGGCCCCCATCCCATCCGGCAGACCCTCCTCCTCCTGCAAGCCGCCCGCCTTGAGCGCGGCCAGGATCGCGGGCCATTCGCCGTCGCCCGCCGCGGACATGGTGACCACCAGGTCGCGCGCCGCCGGGGGCAGTTGCTCAAGCTGGGCGCCGTAGAACTTCTCCAGGTGCTCGGTGAGCGGGAGGGTCTCCCCCGGCCCGTGCACCGCCACCCCCGCCCAGGACCCGGTGGCCTTGGCCAGCTCGATGATCGCCAGCGGGTTCCCGCCCGCCTCCCGCAGCAGCAGCCGGGCCAGCGGCTCGGGCGGCGGCCCCGGCTGCAGGCTGAGCAGCAGGTCGGCCGCCTCGGCGGGCAACGGCCGCAGGAGCAGCTCGGCGGCCCCCACCGCCAGCGGCGCCGGCGCGGGCCCGCGCGCCCCGGCCAGCACGGTAACCGGCCGCCCGCCCCGGGCGGCCGCCCGGTTCGAGCTGCGGGCGACGGAGCCGACCACCTCCAGCGAGGCGCGGTCGCACCACTGGGCGTCGTCCACCACGAGCAGCACCCCGCCGTCGAGACCGGACAACAACGCCAGCGTCGCGGGCGCCACCTCCGCCCACTCCACCGGTCTCCCCCCGCTGTCCATGGCGAACGCGGCCCGCAGCGCCGCACGTTCACGAGCCGGAAGGGCGTCCAGCCCGCCGAGCACCGGCCGCAGCAACTGGTGCAGCGCCGCGAAGGGCAGCGTGGTCGCCCCCTGGTAGCCGTGCGCCCTGAGCACCATGCCACCATCGGAGCCATCGGAGCCATCGGGGCCACCGTCGGGGCCGCTCTCAGGCTGCGAGCGGCGTACCGCGTCCTCGATGAGGACGGTCTTGCCCAGCCCCGCGTCGCCCCGCACGATCAGCACCGAGGACCGGCCGGAATGGCGTAGAAAGTCCTCGATCAACGCGGACTCGCGTTCTCGGCCAACGATCACGTTCCACCGCCGTAGTCGTGCCGGGAAGTTCTCCGGGCTCCGCTCATACGGTATGACCGTCAGGGGCGAATCCGAAGGAGCCTCGATGCTGATCGACAGTGGCCTGGTGGGCAGGGACGATGAGCTGGAGACGCTGGGCGAGCTGGTCGGCGGCCTGCCCGGCCGGGGCGGCGCGCTGCTGATACTCGGCGACGCGGGCGCGGGCAAGTCGTCGCTGCTGGACGCGGCGGTGGAGCTGGCGGGCGCGGCGGGACACCGCGTCCTGCACGCGGCCGGTACGGAGTCGGAGGCCGATCTGCCGTTCGGCGGGCTGCACCAGCTCCTGTGGCCGGTGATCAGGATGGCCAGGCCGCTGCCAGAACCGCAACACCAGGCCCTGCTGTCGGCCATGGGCCTGCGTGACGGGCCGCCGCCGGGCGCGTTCGCGGTGGCCCTGGGGGTGCTGAACCTGCTGGCGGGGCTGGCCGAGGACCGCCCGCTCGTCGTGGCGCTGGACGACCTGCACTGTCTGGACCAGGAGAGCCAGGAGGCGCTGGCGTTCGTCGCGCACCGCGTGGACCACGACCCCGTACTGATCATCGCGACGGTACGCACCGGGCACGCGAGCCCGTTCGCGGCCACCGGCCTGCCGGAGATCGTCCTGCGCGGCCTGGACGCGGCGGCGGCCGGGGAACTGCTGCTCGCCTACGCCGACGACCTGGGCGCGGCCGGGCAGGCCCGCATCGTCCGGGAGTCACAGGGCAACCCGCTCACCCTGCTGGAGCTGGCCGACGCCTGGCGGGCGCGCGGCGGCCCCGGGGTCGGCGGCGTCACGCCGCGCCCGCCGATGACGGCGCGGCTGGAGCGCGCCTTCGCCGACCGGATCGCCGTCCTGCCGCCCGCCACCAGGGACGCCGTGCTCGTCGCGGCCATCGACTACGGCGACGAGTTGCCGGAGATCCTGGCCGCCGCGTCCGCGCTGGCCGGCAGGCCGATGACCGCGGCGGTGCTCGACCCGGCTGCCCGGACCAGGCTGCTACGGCTGGACGGCAGCCGACTGCGTTTCCAGCATCCGCTCGTCCGCTCCGCCGTCCTGGGGCTGGAGCCGCTGGCCCGCCGCCTCGCCGCGAACGCCGCTCTGGCGCAGGCGCTGACGGGCGATCCACGCAGGCGGGCCTGGCACCGCGCGCAGGCGATACTCGGCCCTGACGACCAGGTGGCCGACGAGCTGGAGGCTGGGCACGTGGTCTCGCTGCGGCAGGGTGCCGTGGTGGCGGCCGTCTGGGCGCTGGAGCGTGCGGCTCAGCTCACGACCGACCCCGCCCGCCGGGGGCGGCGGCTGCTGATCGCGGCCGGGCACGCCTTCACGCTGGGGCGTGCCGAGCTGGTGGAACGGCTGATCACCGAGGCGGCCCGATACGAGCTGGCCGAACAGGACCGGGTACGGATGGAGTGGCTGAAGGAGATCTTCAACGACGGCACGCCCGGCGACACGGAACGCGTGGTCGAACTGGCCACCGGCGCCGCCCGCTCAGCCGGCCCCGGCAACCCCGGGTCCGGTCGCTCCGGGTCCGGTCGCTCCGGGTCCGGTCGCTCCGGGTCCGGTCGCTCCGGGTCCGGCAACTCCGGCTCCGGCTCCGGCTCCGGCGGCTCCGGATCGGGTGGCTCGGGGTCCGGCGGCTCCGGATCGGGTGGCTCGGGGTCCGGCGATTCCGGGTCGGGCGACCCTGGGGCCGGTGACCCGGATCTCGCGCTCGGCCTGCTGCATGGGGCCGCTCTGCGCTGCTGGTGGGCCGAGGCGGGGCAGCGGGGTCGCGAGGCGGTAATAGGCGTCGCCGAGTCCGGGTCGCTGCCCGGCGACGACCCCCGCCGCATCGCCGCGATGGCGCTCGCCGAGCCGGTCCGGCTCGGTGCCGTCGTCCACGACCTGCTTTCGGCGGCGCTGCCCGCCAGCGCGCTGAACGCGGTCGCCCTGCACCTGCTCGGTCAGGCCGCGCACGCCATCGGCGACCTGCCACGTGCCGCCGACATCCTCAGCCGCTCCGAGCTGCGGTTACGCGAGGAGGGGCGGCTCGGTCTGCTGACGCACGTGCTGGTCATGCAGGCCGGCGGCCACCTCTGCACGGGCGACTGGGAGCGGGCGGGTACGACAGCCGAGGAGGGTCGCCGCCTGGCGGCGGACACCGGGCAGCCGCTCTGGGCGACGGCCGCGACGGCCCGTACCGCGCTGCTGCGGGCGTTGCGCGGCGACAGCGAACCGGCCATGGAGCTGGCGGGCGTGGCCGAGGCCGCCGCCCGGCGGGAGGGGCTCAACCAGCTCCTGTGCTGCGCGCTGCTGGCCAAGGGGGTGGCGCTGCTGGTGGCGGGGGCGCATGAGGAGGCGTACCGGGAGTTGCGCAGGCCGTACGATCCCGCCGACCCCGGCCACCATCCGCGCGAGTCCTTCGGCGGCGTGCTGTTCCTGGCCGAGGCCGCCCTGCGCAGCGGCCGGGAACAGCACATCACCGAGGCCAGGAAGGTGCTCGCCGGCCTGGAGCGGACCGCGCTCGTCACTCCCGCGCCGCTGCTGCACACCCAGCTCCTGTACGCCCGCGCCGTCCTGGCCCCCGACGACAAGGCGGAGACCCTGTACGCCTCTGCGCTGCGCCAGGACCTGAGCCGCTGGCCGTTCGTCCGCGCCAAGCTGGAGCTGGCCTACGGCGGCTGGCTGCGCGGCCGGCGGCGCAGCGCCGAGGCACGCATGCCGCTGCGCTCGGCCCGCACCGCCTTCGACCTCATCGGCGCGCGCACATGGGCCGACCAGGCCCGCGCCGACCTGCGCTCGGCCGGCGAACGAGCCGCTGAGCCGTCGCCGGCCGCCCTCTCGCCACAGGAACTGCAGATCGCCCGGCTCGCCGCCGACGGCCTGTCGAACAGGGAGATCGGCGAGCGCCTGCACCTGTCCCCCCGGACGATCGGCAGTCACCTGTACCGGATCTTCCCCAAGCTCGGCATCACCACCCGGACACAACTCGCCTCCTGCCTGGAGCGGCCGGACGACGATCCGCGCGCGCGATGAACGTACGGTCTGTCAGTCATTTGACGCTATGGCGGTTCGGCCGGTGTGCATAGGATCGCGGCAGACCTCGTATGGTTGGGGGCCGCATGCGCAACCCGCAGCTGCTCGGACGCGACGGCGAGCTGGCGATCCTGGATGACCTGGTCGGACGGTTGCCCGGAGCCGGTGGTGCGATCATCCTGCGGGGCGAGCCGGGCATCGGCAGGACGGCGCTGCTCCGTGCGGCCGTCGTGCGGGGCGGCGCGGCGGGAGCGGAGGTCCTGCAGGTCACCGGGGTGCACGGCGCACCACCGTACGCGGGGCTCCGCGAGCTGCTGGAGCCCGTGCTCGGCGCGGGCGGCCGGCTGCCGGAGTCGCAGCGGGCGTTGCTGCAGGCCGCGTTGCACGGAGCGGCCGAAGGTGCGGCCGGGGCGGCTGAAGGAGCGGGTGAAGGGGCGCCGCGACCGCTGGCGGTGGCCAAGGCGGCGCTGCACCTGCTGACGGCCTGCGCCTGGGAACGGCCGCTGCTGGTGGCGGTGGACGACGCCCACCTGCTCGATCGGCCCTCGTGCGAGGCGCTCGGCTTCATCGCGCGGCGGCTGGGCCACGATCCCATCCTGCTCGTCGCCACCACCCGCACGGCCACCGCCACAGACCTCACAGCCACCGCCCGCACCGCCACCGCCGCCGCCACCGCCGGGAGTCACGCCTCCGCAGGCCCGGCTGCCGCCGCCGCTGGGAGTCATACCTCGGCCGGCGATGCGGAGCGCGCCGTGTCGCCGTTGACGCTGGACGTGCGGCCGTTGGACGACGTCACCGCGCGGGTGCTGCTCGGCAGGCACGCGCCCGCGCTCACGGTCACCGCCCGCGAACGCATCCTGCAGGTGGCCCGTGGCAACCCGCTGGCGCTGACCGAACTTCCGCTCGCCTGGCGGGACGGCGGCCCGTCCGGCTCGTGGACCTCCCCGGCGGTGACGCCCCGGCTGGCGGAGGCGTTCGCCGGCGGGCTGCGCGATCTCCCGCCGGCGACCAGGGACGCGCTGCTGGTCACGGCCGTGGACTATGTGGGTGACCTGCCGGAGATCCTGGCGGCCGCCGCGCTGCTGGCCGGGCACGAGGTCACGGGAGACCTCGACGCCGCGCGGGACCTCGTGCAACTGATCGGCACCACCCTCCGCTTCACGCACCCCGTGATCCGCGCCGCCGTACTGGCCGCCGAACCCCAGGACCGGCGCCGCGCCGCCCATGCCGCCCTGGCGCGGGTGCTCCCCATGGAGCCGCACCGGCGCACCTGGCACCAGGCCAAGTCCGCGGCGAACCCGGCGGGCGACCTCGCCGACGCGCTGGCCGACCTGCGGCCGAGCACCCCCAACCGCCGTGGCGTTGCGCCCATCGTCTGGGCGCTCGAACTGTCCGCCCGCCTCACCGCCGACCGCGTCGTACGCGCCCGCAGATTCCTCACCGCCGCCCAGTACGCGTCCGGTCTGGGCCGCCCGCACATCGTCCACGACCTGCTGAACGCCGCGGACCAGGCGGGCCTGACGCTCTCCGACCGCACCAGGCTGGAGTGGCTGCGCGACGTCTGCGACGAGGACACCTCCCCCGACCCGGCGCGTGTGACACGGCTGTGCGCGATCGCGAAGCGTTCCGCCGCCGCCGACGACCTGGGGGTCGCGCTCGACCTGCTGCTCGGGGCCGCGCTACGCATCCAGCGGACGGCGCCGGGCCCCGCCGCGCAGGCCGTCGTGGCCGCGACGGCCGACGTGCTGGCCGCCGGGGTCCCCGCGAGCACGGCCGACCCCCGGCACATCGCCGCGCTGGCGCTGGCCGAGCCCGTGCTCAGGAACCAGGCGGTGGCCGAACGGCTGCCCGCCTCCGCGGCCGTGTCGGACCTGCCCGACGCGGAGGGTCTGCGGCTGCTGGGCATCGCCGCGCACGCGATCGGCGATCCGGTCAAGGCCGTGGCGCTGCTCGGCAGGGCCGAGCCGACGCTGCGCGACCACGGCCGCGCGGGGCCGCTGGCCCAGGTCCTCATCCTGCGGATGTCCGACCTGTGCGTGCTCGGCGACTGGGAGCGGGCCATACCGGTGGCGGAGGAGGCGCACCGGGTGCTGGCCGGTACGCGGCAGCCGGGCTGGGCGGACGCGCTCATGGCCGCCGAGGCGGTGGCGGCCGGGCTGCGCGGCGACACCGAGCGGGCGCTCAAGCTGGCGGCCAGGGCCGACGGTACGCGCCGCTTCGACCTGGTGGCGGGTGTCCGGCTGGCCAGGGGGCTCGGCTGGCTGGCCGCGCGGCGGCACGAGCGGGCGCATGAGGAGTTGCGGCCGCTGTTCGTCAAGCCGATCGCGGGCCTGGGCAGGCAGGCGTTCGCCGCGGTGATCCCGTACATGGCCGCCGCCGTGGGCGCCGATCGCCTGGAGGAGGCGCGGGACGTACTGGCGAAGCTGGAGGACGTGGCCTGTATCGCGTCGGCCGCGCTGCTGCACGTGCAGCTCCCGTACGCGCGGGCCGTCCTGGCCCCTGACGCAGAGGCAGAGGAGTTGTTCCGGGCGGCGCTCGGCCTGGACCTGGCCCGCTGGCCGCTGGTGCGGGCGGCCACCGAGCTGGCGTACGCGGACTGGCTGCGCCGGCACGGCCGCACGCCCGAGTCCAGGACCGCGCGGGACGCGGCGCGGGACACGCTGCGCCTGCTCGGGGCGCCGCTCTGGGCCGACCCCGAGCGGGACGGCACCGTGCGGTGTCAGGCCGAGGACGTGCTCTCGCCACGGGAGTTGCGCATCGCGGAGCTCGCCGCCGCTGGGTTGTCGAACCGGGAGATCGGCGCGCAGGTGCATCTGTCCGCCCGCACGGTCGGCTCGTACCTGTCCGGAATGTTCCGCAAACTGGGTGTGACCGCGCGGGGACAGCTCGCGAGGCGGCTGCGCGGCCCGCTGATCACCTGAACCGGATCTCCTTCCCATGTCGCCGAACCCTTGCGCCCCCTTAAACCAAGGCTTAGCATAAGTCTTAACAAATGAGTCCGGAGGGTCGCCGTCATGGACGCGAAGCTCAGAACACATAGTCGTTTTGATGTACGCGCCTTCCCCGACGGGTTCGCCTGGGGCCTGTCCTCAGCGGCCTACCCGACCGAGGGCGCGACCGGCCGAGGCGGGTGCAGCTGGGACGCCTTCTCCCGCATCCACGGCACGATCCGCGACGGGAACACCGGCGAGATCGCCTGCGACCACTACCACCGCTGGGAGGCCGACCTCGACCTGCTCGCCTCGCTCAAGGTCGGCGTCTACCGGCTGTCGGTGTCCTGGCCACGGCTGCAGCCGGACGGCCGGGGCGAGCTGAACGCGGATGCCGTGAGCTTCTACCGCAAGGTGCTGGCCGGGCTGCGGGCCCGCGGCATCGAGCCGTACGTCACGCTGTACCACTGGGACCTGCCGGCCGCGCTGGAGGCCGGGGGCGGCTGGACGGAGCGGGAGACCGCCCGGTGCTTCGCCGAGTACGCCGGGCGTACGGTGGCGGCGCTCGGCGACCTCGCCACCCACTGGATCACGCTCAACGAGCCGTGGTCATCGGCCTTCCTCGGCTACGGCTACGGCACGCACGCCCCCGGCCGGACCGATCTGACGGCCGCCGTCGCCGCCGCGCACCACCTCGCCCTGGCCCACGGCCTGGCCACGATGGCCATCCGCGAGGCGGCCCCGGCCGCCAAGGTCGGGATCACCAACACCGTCACCGACGTCACCGCCGCCGGCGACTCGGCCGCCGACCGCGCCGCCGCCGAACGGCTGGACGCCGTGCTCAACCGGATGTTCCTCGCGCCGATCTACCGCGGCCGCCACGACCCGCTCACGCTCGACTGCGTGGACCCCATGGGCCTGTGGGCGCTCATGCGTACCGGCGACCTGGAGATCATGAGCACCCCCACCGACTTCGCCGGCATCAGCCACGGCCACCCGGTGATCGCCCGCCACGACCCCGCGGCCCCCTTCGAGGCGGGCCGGCAGCCGGCCCCCGAGGGCGCGCCCGCCCGCCTGCACCAGGTGCTGACCCGGATCGCCACCAATTTCACCCGCCTGCCCCTGTACGTCACCGAGAGCGGCGCCGGCTACCACGGCGGCGTCAGTCCGGCGGGCCAGACCCACGACCCCGAGCGGGTCCACCACCTCAGCGGCGCCTTCACCGCCGCCGCGCACACCCTTTCCGACGGCGTCGATCTGCGCGGGTACTTCGTGTGGTCCTTCATGGACAACTTCGAATGGGCCGAGGGGTACAGCAAGCGCCTGGGCGTCGTCTACGTCGATCACCGTACCCAGCAGCGGGTGCCCCGGCTGAGCGCGCACTGGTATCGCGATCTCATCGTCGCGCACGGCAATGTCCAGGACCTGGACTCCGCTCCGGCCGCCTGACCATCCAGGCGATTGAGGAACGCTCTATGAACGATCTCGTCACCGGCTTCGTCCGGGCCGACGGCGCCCGACTGGTCGACGGCACCGGCAACCCCCTCCTGCCACGCGGCATCGGCCTGGGCAACTGGCTGCTCGCCGAAGGCTACATGTGGAAATTCGGTGACGAGCTCAGCTCACAACGCCAAATCGAACAACACCTGCAAACCCTCGTCGGCCCCGCAAAAGCCGCCGAGTTCTGGACCCGCTTCCGCGCCACCTTCATCACCGAAGCCGACGTGGCCGCCATCGCCCGCCTAGGCTTCGACCACATCCGCCTGCCGTTGAACGCCCGCCACCTCGTCGATGCCGACGGCGTCTTCCTGGACGGCTTCACCCACATCGACGATCTGCTGCGCTGGGCCCGGACCCACGGCCTGCTCGTGCTGCTCGACCTGCACGGAGCCCCCGGCGGGCAGACCGGCACCAACATCGACGACTCCCATGGCGAACCCGAACTCTTCATGCACGAGCGCAACCGGCGGCTCACCATCCACCTCTGGGAAGAGATCGCCCGCCGCTACAAGACCAACACCACCGTGCTCGGCTACGACCTGCTCAACGAACCCCTGCCCAACCAATGGCAGCACGTGTATGCCGCCGACCTCATCACCCTTTATCGCGACCTGACCGCCGCCATCCGGGCGATCGACCCGTCCCACCTGATCATCTACGAAGGCTCACACTGGGCCACCAACTGGTCCATCTTCACCGAAGTCCTCGACCCCAACTCCGCCCTGCAATTCCACCGCTACTGGTGCCCACCCGACCGCGCCAGCATCCAGCCCTACCTCGACACCCGCGACCAGCTCGGCCTCCCCATCTACATGGGCGAAGGCGGCGAAAACACCGCCCAATGGATCTACGCCGCCCACCGCCTCTACGAACACCACACCATCGGCTGGAACCTCTGGCCGTGGAAGAAGCTCGACACTCTCACCTCACCCGTCTCCGCCAACCCGCCCGGCGACTGGCACCTCATCGCCGACCCAGCGCTCCCCCCGGACCGGGCCTGGGACATCCTCCAGCGCTACCTCGACGCCATCCCATGGGACGCCTGCACCCGGCGTCCCGAGGTCGTCAACGCCGCCTTCGGCCGCCCACCCCTCCACATCCCGGCCTGGGGCTACACCGACGACTCCCCGGATTACCGCGACCGCTTCGCCACATTCCAACTCAACGGCTACTGGCACCACTCCACCGGAGCTCTGCCCATAACCGTCCACGCCGGTCAGGAACTCCACTTTCCCCTCGAAAACCGCCCCTCGGCATGGACGGCCGACGCCGACGATCCGGACGCGTTCGACATCACCTGGCAGGACGACCGGCTGGTCGTCCGTGCGAGAAGAACCGCCCAGTTGCGGTCCCTACAAGCGTTGTAGATACCGGCGCGCCGTACCAGGATCCGCCAGCCACGCCCCGTATTCGCTCGGCTCACTGAACATCGAGGCGAAACGATGAGCGACCTCGGGAATGGACTGCGCCGCCGTTAATGTCTCGACCACGTGATCCGCCGGTGGCGCCAGCAGGTCATTGCTCAGGCGGGTCGAATGTTTCGCGTAATTCCAGTAGCGGGCGTAGCAGCCTTCCATGAACGCCCGGTCGAACCGCCGGCCCCCGTGGCCGAGGATCGAGTCGAGGTAGGAGACCGCACAATGTGCGGCGTTGTTCGCGCCTTGACCGGCGATCGGGTCATTGGTGATCGCCGCGTCACCCATCGCCAAGACGTACCTGCCGGACGGAAGGGTGCCCACCGCGTGGCGCACCGTGGGCGTCACGCGCCCGATCAGCGAATCCGACTGCCCCGCCGGCCAGGCGCCGGCGAAGACGTCCGCCTCCCAGGCGAAGTATCTCCGGATGAGCTCTCTGGTCAGCTCCCATTGTTGTTCGATGTCCGTGACGCCCTGCCAGCAGTCCAGCGGGCCGCCGGGAATGCCGGACAGGCAGAGACCGTGGACGGGTCCGTTGACGGAGAAGATCGGCAGCCAGTAGAGCTCTCCCACTCCGGGCTGCGCGTTGAAGGTGAGCTGAAGCGGTGGTGAGGTCGCGGAGCTGCCGTTGACCGACACGTAGATCAGCGCCAGGGCTCGTTGCGGCTCCCGGTACGGGGAGTGCGCGTCGTCGCGCCGGAACAGGGCGGAGAACTGCTCTCCGCGCCCGGTCGCGACCAGCACCAGGTCGTTCTGGGCCGCGTAGCGGTCCATGTCGTCGATATCGGCCCTGCCGATTCGCAGGTCGCCACCGCGTTTGACGAACTCCTCCAGCCAGCGCGACATTTTCAGGCGTTGATCCACCGAAGTGGCGGGGCGGTCGAATCGGGTGCTCCAGGAGACCTGCCGGTCGGGAGACTCGTTGCCGCCCATCGAGAACCGGAAGTCGACCACCCGCGCCGCCACGTCGTCCCAGTGGTGCAGGCCCAGTTTGCGCTCCTGGCGCAGTGCCGGGTCGAACAGGCACTGGCCGGAGAGCACCCGCCCTGCCTTGATCTCCTCGGCCGTGCGCTCCGACACGATCGTCACGTGATAGCCGGCACGCTGCAGTCCCAGCGAGACCATCAGGCCGGCCTGTCCGGCGCCGATGACGGCGATGCTTCGCATGGTTCCCTCCCGTTGTCGTGGCTTATCGGCCGTTGATCGTCCCGCCGTCGATGCGGTAGTTGACGCCGCTGATGTAGTCGGCCTTCGTCGAGCACAGAAAGGCCACGAGTTCGGCGACCTCTTCCACGCCGCCCATTCTTCCGGCGCAGTTCTTCCTGATTCCCGAGACGAGTTGCCTGCGGACCTCGGGCCAGGTGTTTCCGAAACTCGGCCCGGGGTCGCCGTTGGCGAATATCCTGGCCAGGCCGGGTGTCTCGATGGTGCCCGGACTCACGCAGTTCACCGTGATTCCGCTGCCGCCCAGCATTCTGGCGAGCCCGACGGAGAAGTTGAGCAGGGCGGCTTTCGTGGCTCCGTAGCTGATCTGCGTTCCTGGCGGCGGGGCGTCGGCCGAGATGCTGCCGATCTGGATGATGCGCCCCCAGCCGCCCTGCCGCATCTGCGGAAGCACGTTCCGCACGAAGCGGACGGCCCCGATGACATTGGTGTCGTAGAGTTCGAGCCATTCTCCGGTGGACGTCCTCTCCCAGTCCGGGAAGAAGTCCGGCATCCGGCCGGCGTTGTTCACGAGGATGTCGATCGGGCCGTGTGCCTCCTGCGCCCGCTCGACGATGGCGGCCACTTCGAGGTCGCTGCTCACGTCCCCGATGAGTGCGACGACCTCGGTGCCGTGGCTCGCGATCTTCTCGGCCACCTCGTTGGTCCGGTCGACATCGCGTCCGTGGACCGAGACGAGAATGCCCTCCTCGGCGAACTTCATCGCGATGGCGGCGCCGATCCCGCTGCTGGAACCGGTCACCAGGGCGTGCCGCCTGCCTGTGAGCGTCTTCATTGGGGCACCCGTCCCCACACCGAGTAGAGGGTCGACATCGGCTCGGAGGACTCGGCGCTTTCCAGATATCGCTCCAGCCGGCCGATGAATCCCTCCTCCAGCAGTCCGAGCCTGATCAGTTCCGCTTCGTTCTGCCGCAGCGTCAGGGTCAGAACCTGGTCGGTGGATTCGCCCTTTCCGACGATCATCCGGTTGCTGGTGAGGCCGATCTCGCGCAGTCCCAGTGACGCGAACGTCGCATCCAGGGTCCGGGGCCAGTGCAGATCGGAGCCCATCACCCTGGCGAAGTAGCGGCTCGCGATCTCCGCCGCCTGATTGACCATGGACGACGACGGGTCCGTCTGTTCCGGCTCCAGGCCGGCCGCCTCCACGACCAGCCAGCCTCCCGGTTTCAGCCAGCCCACGACCTTGTTCAGTGCCGCCTCGCGGTGTTCGCCGCCGATGTGCTCGAAGACGCACCTGGCGTGCACGAGGTCGAACCGCCGGGCGGGGAAGTCGTCCCTGACGACATCGTGCTCGACGACCTCCACGCCACAGTCGCGCGCGGTGGCCAGCAGGCTCAGGTCGAGTTCTGTGGCCACGACGCGTCCACCGGGGCCGACCATGCCCAGTAAATACTGCGCCATCGTGCCGGAACCGGCTCCGATTTCGAGGCAGTGCCAGCCCCTGCGGATGCGGACCGCGTTGAGAACTTTCATGGAGGTCGGGTCCAGCGCTCCGGTGAGGGCGCACAGCCGGTGTTTCTCGGTGTCCTTCCCGTAGGACAGCGGGCCGCTGCGGTACGCGCTGTTCTCGTAGAAGGACATGGGCTCGGTCCGGCCGAGCAGGTGTTCCGTGATCATTTTGACCTCGAGTGGATGTGGGTTATTCCGGCCATGCCAGGTAATGCCGGCGGCCGTACAGGAGCGGCGCCCGGTCCGAGAGCCGCCGGGCGTACACGACCTCGCCGAGCACGATCGTGTGGGTTCCTTCGTTCAGCAGGCCGCGCACGGAACACCCGGCGAGCGCGTGCGCGTGCTCGGCCAGGTGGGGCCCGGCGGGGCCGCCGGTCCAGCGCACCTTGTCGAATCGCGCCGGATCGCCGGAGCTGAACAGTTCCGCGATTTCGCGGCTGCCGTCGTGCAGCAGATTCACCACGAAGCTCGCGCTGTTCGTGACCGACTCCAGCGTGGGGCTCTCGTTACGCAGGCACACGAGCAAGGTCGGCGGTGCGATGCTGAGACTGCAGAGCGACGAACAGGTCATTCCGCGCGGCCGCCCTTCGCTTTCGGCGGCCGTCACAATGGCCACGCCGGTCGGGAACTCCGCCATCAGCGATCGATAATCGGCGGCCAGATCGACGGTCCCTTTTCTGACGGCCACGGAAAGGCTCCTGGAATGCGCGATTCGCGGACGCCTGTCATCGGCCAGCCCGCGCATCAGAAGGCTCCCGCCACGGCCGCCTGCCGCCAGTGCAACTGCCGGAGGTAGTCGAAAAGCGGTGGCGCCGTGTGCACGAGTTCGCGCTGCTCGCGCTTGATTCCGGCGAACACCGCCTCCGCGGACTCGATGGCCTCCCGGCGAAGTCCGGCCGGCGGGCGGCCGGGCAGGAAACCCAGCCCGGCGAGCACGCAGTGGTAACCGCCGTCGCTCCAGAACTCGCCGAGGCCGGCCGCGGGCATGTCGCCGGCGCGATACCTGCGCACCTTCTCCGTGAGCTCTTCAACCGGCTTGAGTTCCTTGCAGGCCCGCCAGAAAGGCGTGTCCTCGCGCGGCGCGAAGCGAAAGTGGCTCTGCACGAAATCGCGGGAGTCGGCGAACATCGCCTCGATCTCCTGGTTGAACCGATCAGCTGCCATCGGGTCGAACCGCCTGTCCGGGAAATGCTTGACCAGCCGGCACAGCGCCCCGTGGATGAAGTCGACGCCGGTGGACCCCAGCGGCTCCAGGAAAGAGCAGGACGGCCCGATGCTCACGCAGTTGCCCACCCACGCGCGCCGGTTGCGGCCGGCCCGGTAGCGCAGGTGGTTGAGCGGCTGGATCTCCGGATCCAGCCCCCACATCCGGCAGAACTCCCCGGTCGCCTCGTCCTGGCCGCCGAATCGGCTGGAGTACACGTAGCCGGTGCCGAACCGGCCCGGCATCGGGATCTTCCAGGTCCAGCCGGAGCTCATCGCGATGGCGGAGGTGAACGGCTCGACGCCGTGGGCGGCGTCGTCGTGCGGGACGGCGGTGGTCACCGCCCGGTCGTTGAGCAGGTGGTCGTCCAGGTCCAGGAACGGCTCGCGCATCGCCTGGTTGATCAGCAGCCCCTGGACCCCCGAGCAGTCCACGAACAGCTCACCCTCGATGGCGCGGCCGGCCTTGGTGCGCAGCGCCGTGATGTGGCCGTGCCGGTCGATGACCGCCTCGGTCAGCTGGTCCTCGATGTGCGTCGCGCCCTGCTTCTTGACGGCGAACCGGCACAGGAAGTCGGCGACCAGGTGGGCGTCGAAGTGCCAGGCGTAGCTGGTCCACCTGGTGCCGTCCATGCGGCGCGGCGACAACTTGTGGTCGAACGCCACCGGCCTGCGGTAGCAGGCGTAGTCGTACGGCTCCCCGGTCCGGCCGGTCAGCCGCCCGTGCGTCCAGTAGTGCGTCAGCGGCAGGCCGTCGTGACCGGCGGGCGGCCCGAAGAGGCGGTCGAAGTGATCGGCGCCGCCACCCAGAGGCCGCGGCGTGGCCCGACCGGTCCCCGGCGTACGCCAGTTGACGAACCGGGTGCCCATTCTGAAGCTGGCGTTGCACTCTCGCATCCACTCCTCCTCGGAAATTCCGAGAAAGTCGAAGAACGACGTGTGCAGATTGGGCGCGGTGGCCTCGCCGGCGCCGATCTCCGGAATCGCCGGGGCTTCCAGGACGGTGATGTTCACCGCCGGCCCGAGGGCCCTGCCGAGATATGAGGCCGTCATCCAACCGGCGATTCCGCCGCCGAGAATGACCACTTTCCTGATTCGGCGCTCTTCCCGATTCATGCCTCCATGACACACCGGCCGGCTCTTCCCGGGTGGCCGGCCGCCGTCCGGACCTGTCGAGTTTGTTTTGATGCTTGACAGCTTCGTGCCGGATGCCGCTTGACGTCTCCGGCCGGAAAAGCGGATGACCGGCGAGCGGCACGGGCGCGAGAATGCCTCCCATGTCCCAGGCGATGCTGCGTACCGGCCGGATCGAACTCGTCCCGCTCTCCGACGAGCACCTCGAACACCAAGTCGAGCTGGACGCCGACCCTGAGGTCATGCGTTACCTCACCGGCCGCGCACGCACCCGCGAGGAGGTCGAGGCCCTGCACCGCGAGCGGCTGGCCGCCGGGCGCCGCCGTGCGGGGCTCGGCTTCTGGGTCGGTTTCGTGGACGGGCGGTTCGTCGGCTGGTGGATCCTGGAGCCGCCCACCCGCGCCGACCAGGGCCCGGTCGAAGGGCAGGCCGAGCTCGGATACCGGCTCCTTCGCCGCCACTGGCGCCGGGGCCTGGCCAGTGAGGGGGCTCGCGAGCTCCTCCGTCACGGATTCGAGGACCTCCGGCTGACCCGGGTCTTCGCCGAGACCATGGCGGTCAACGCCGCCTCCCGCGCGACGATGGCCACCCTGGGCATGGAGCACGTCCGTACCTTCCACGTGGACTGGGACGAACCGCTGCCCGGCGCCGACCTCGGCGAGGTCGAGTACGCGATCACCCGCGAGCAGTGGCTCGCCCGATCGGCTCAGGACAGGCGGTAGCGCGTGGCGAGTTCCGGGCTCTGGGCCCCGAAGGCCGCCAGACCGGCCCGGAAGATCGCCTCCAGCAGGCCCGCGTCCTCGACGCCCGGAGCGGTGACCACCTCGCCCAGTTCCAGTCCGCGCAGGCCGGCGGAGACGACGTCGGCGGCCGGCATGCGGGGCACCGCGCTCAGGTCCATGCCCTGACGTTCGTGGAACTCGGTGGCCACCACGCCCGGGACCAGCACCTGCACCCGGACGCCCGTCCCCTCCAGCTCGGCGGACAGGGTCTGGGACATCGCGACGAGGTGGGCCAGCGTGCCGGTGTAGACCGCCCGCCGGGGCATCTGGGAGTGCGGGGCGGGGCCGCTGAAGGCCAGCATGCCGGCCACGTTCACGATCGTGCCGGCGCCGCGCTCCAGCATGCCCGCGACCACCGCCCGGCTGAGCAGCGTCGGCGCGACGACCTTGACGTGCACGACTTCCCCGGCCTTGGCGGCGGGCAGGTCGGCGAGCGGCATGTAGTGGGCGACGCCGGCGTTGTTGACGAGCATGGTCACCGGCTCGGCCGCAGCGATCCCGGCGACGGTGTCGATGCCCGCGTCGGTGGACAGGTCGGCGGCCACCACCCGTACCGCGGCCCGGGGGTGCGCGGCGGCGAACTCGTCCAGGCGTTCCTTGCGCCGGCCCACGATGATCAGGTCGTGTCCGTCGGCGGCCAGGCGCTCGGCGAAGGCCCGGCCGATTCCGGAGGTGGCGCCGGTGACGAGTGCGAGCTTGCTCATTGTCGTTCCTTCCGATGAAAGCCATGACGGCTCGATGAGCCGCCGGACCATGCTCAGGGGGCGGTGGCGGCCCTGCCAGAGCCCCCGCGATCCTGGGGGTGACAGGACCAGGCAGGCTCCCGACGTGGGGCGTTACGGTGGATTCATGACTGAGGAGCCGAACCGCCTGGGCGACTACCTGCGGGCGCGACGCCAGCTCGTCACCCCGGAGCAGGCGGGGCTCCCGGTGCTGGGGATCCGGCGGGTGGCCGGGCTGCGCCGGGAGGAGGTCGCGATGCTGGCCGGCATCAGCGCCGACTACTACCTGCGCCTGGAGCAGGGCCGCGACCGCAACCCCTCCGTGCAGGTCCTGGAGTCGCTGGCCCGCGTGTTGCGGCTGGACGACGACGCGGCGGCCTACCTGCTCGGCCTCGGCTCCCCCAAGCCACGCCGCCCGCGGCGCAGGCCACGCAAGGAGACCGTCCCGCCCGGCATCGCCAAGCTCGTGGCGACGCTGCCGCTGCCCGCGTTCGTGGAGGGCCGCTACTTCGACGTGCTCGCCGCCAATCCGCTGGCCACCGCGTTGTCGCCGCGCCTCGTGCCGGGAGGTAACCGGCTGCGGGACGTGTTCCTCGACCCTGCCGAGCAGAGCCTCTACCCGGACTGGGAGCTCGTCACCGCCGGCCTGGTGGCCGGCTTCCGCCAGTCCGTCGGCACCGACACCGACGATCCCCGCTTCATCGAGCTCGTCGGCGAGCTCTCCCTGGCCAGCCCCCGTTTCCGCCGGTTGTGGGCCCGGCACGACGTCCGGGCCAGGAACGGCGTGCCCGCGCCCGTGCACCTCGACCATCCGCAGCTGGGCGAGCTGTGGCTGAACCGCGAGAAGCTCAGCGTCAGCGGCACGGCCGGCCAGGTGCTCGCCATCTACCACCCCGACTCCGGCACCGGGGACGCCGACAAGCTGGCGCTCCTCGCCTCCGCCGTGCTGCCGCCGGCCGAGCGTACGACGGGTGACGGCCGCCGCCTACTCCCGGAGCCGTAGACGCGGGGGAACCTACGGTCACGGGCGTAGCGCGTACTGTCTCCGGCCGTACGACGACGGCGGCGGCCTCCCGCGGCGAGGATCAAGGCTCCACATCGCACAACCGTCGAGGGGCCACGAACCATGCAGTCACTGGTACGCCACATCACACCCGTCTCCCCGGACCGCGCGACCGGCGTCGTGGCGGAGGTCTACGCGCAGGTCAACGCCGAGTACAGCAACATCGGCCCGGCGGTGATGATGATGTCCCCGTCACCTGAGCTGCTGGCGGCCGGCTGGTCGCTCATGCGCGAGGCCCAGCTGGCCGGCGAGGTTCCGGCGCTGGAGAAGGCCGTGGTGACGCTGGGCGTGGCGCAGGTCAACGAGATGGACTTCGAGATCCAGGCGTTCCTGGGAGTGCTGCGGCTGCTCGGTCAGAAGGAGCTCGCCGACACCGTCGAGGGCGGCGGCCGGCCCGCCGATCCCGCGCTGGCGGCCCTGCTGCGATGGGCGGTCGCCACCGGAGGCGACCCGGTGGCGGCGCCGTTCGGCGGCGACGCGGTGGCCGAATATGTCGGTACGACGCTGTTCAGGCACTTCATCGACAGGATGGCGGCCGTCATGCTGCCTGCCGGGCTCACCCCGGGCAGCATGGTGGCCGGCGACGAGCCGCCGTTCGAGGGCGCCCCGGTCCTGCGCGACCTCGACCAGGACCTGCGGCCGGGCGTCACCCTGCCGCTGCTGGACGGGCTGCCCGCCGGCGAGGAGCCGGGGTGGGCGGCCGGTCGGCCGATCGGCACGGCGTACGCCGCGCTCGTCGCCACCGCCGCGCAGGGCGCCGGCCTCCTGTCGCCCGCCGCGGCGCAGGTGGCGGCCGGGACGATCGCGGAGCACCGTGGCCGCCGCAGGCCCGCCGGCGACTGGCTGGAGGAGTCGCTGTCTCCGCTGGCGGAGCACGAGCGAGCGGGGGCGAAGGTGGCGATCCTGGCGGGGCTGGCGCCCGAGGAGGCGACCGGCGAACTGGTCGCCGCCTGGCGGGCCACCGACCGCCGCTTCAGCGACCACTGCACGGTGTACCTGCTGGCCTACGGCGCCATGGCCGCGGTCACCCACATCGAGGCCGGCCTCACCGCCACCCTCCCCCGGTAGCCGGTCACCAGGTCACTTCGGCGCAGCAGGCGTTGAGGCCGGACCCCGCGCCCATCAGCAGGACCCGGTCGCCGCGGCGGAGTTTGCCCGCCTGCGCGGCGAGGGTGAACGGGATGGTCGCCGGACCCATGTTGCCGTAGGCCGGGAAGGTCAGCGGAACCCGCTCGGGATCGATCCCGACCGCCCCGCACAGCGCCCGGCTGTGAGCGGTGGAGACCTGGTGGGTGATGTACCAGTCCATGTCCGACCAGTCGAACTCCGCCGCCGCGGCCGCCCAGGTGGCCGTGGCGATGTCGGCGCCCGCGACGAGCAGCCCCTTGGCGTCGGTGTGCATGCCGTCGAGATCGCCGACGCAGAGCCGGTGGTGCTCGGTGTGGGCGCGGGTGGTCGTGGCCGTCAAGGGGTGCCCCTCGGGGTGCTGGTCACGCCGCCCGAGCACCATCGCGGCGGCGCCCGAGCCGAGGGTGAGGGTGGCGAACTGCGCGAACACCTCTTCCCGCGTGGCGTCCTGACGCGCCAGGCGCTCCAGGGTGCGGGTCTGCGTGAGGCGCGCGCATTCGCCGTCCACGATCAGGGCGTGCTCGACGCGACCGGCGTCGATCATGGTGGCGGCGAGCTGGACGGCGTTGAGGAAGCCGAGGCAGGCGTTGCCCAGGTCGAAGTTGAGGCACGAGGTCGGCAGGCCGAGGGCATGGTGCACGGCGACGGCCGACGACGGCTCCAGGTGGGCCCGGCTGACCGACGTGTCGATCAGCAGCCCGACCGAGTCGGCGCCGATCCCGGCCTCGGTGAGCGCGCGTGCCCCGGCCAGGGCCGCGACCTCGGTGAAGGTGACGTCGGCCGGCCACCACCGCCGCTCCCGCACCCCCGCCACATCCTCCAGCATCCCGGCGCGCAGCCGCAGCCGGGCGTACGTGGCGGCCAGCCGCTCGTCGAACTCGGCGGAGGTGACCACATGCGGGGCTTCGAGCCCGCACACCGCCAGCACGGCGGCGTTGCCGAAGTGCTGGGTGTCGTTGCCGGTGGCAGAGCCGCCGGCGCGGCGCGTGCCGGATCCTGTCGTCAGCGTCGTGAGCATGTCGTTCTCCTCCGGGAAGATGTGAAGCGCGGCTTGTCCAGGTGGAGACAGGACACACCCCGCCGTTACGGCATACTCAAGTCGCAGATCGGGTGATCTACCTCACTTGTGACGCTTTGTCGGGCGAAATCATGACGCAGTGTCACTAGTGGCAGAACGGAACCGGCAGGAAACTGGCGGCATACCCGCTGTCAGACCCCGGAGCCGCACCATGGACACCAGAACCCCGCGCATACTGCTGATGGCCAACACGGCCGTCTTCCTGCTGGTCTGCGCGGCGTTCTCCCTGCACAACCTCGGCCTGGCCCCCTTCTCCGAAGACGTGCGGTCGTGGCTGGATGACAACCAGTGGCTGATGTGGACGGCCATGGCCATCGCCGTGGCGAGCGCCCTGGCGCTCCCGCTGCTCAGCCCGAGACTCCGGCAGCCGGGTGACGACCGGTGAGCCCGTCCCATGGAGAATCACGCATGACGCGCAAACCCGGAACGATGACGCGGCGACGGCTGCACCAGATCAACGTCTGGGCTCAGCTCGCGGTCCTCGCCCCGATGGGTGCGCTGCTGGTGGTGATCGAGTCCGGGACGTGGTGGGAGGCCGTGGTCCTGAGCGCGGGGGTGCTGGCGGGGCTGGTGGCGATCGCGCGGTGGCCGGCCAGCGGCCTCTCCCGCGTCGCGATCCCCTGCCTGATCGTCAGCGCGGCGGTGTGGTTGTACGGCGTGCTGGTGTCGGGCGACATGACGGCCTTCTGCGGCATCGCCATCGTGGGCTCGATCACCATCCCCCACCTGCCGCGTCACCGGGGCATCGCCGCCGTGGGCCTGACCGTCTTCGTCGCCGCCGCGGGCGCCACGAGACTGATGGTGCCGCAGGACGATCTCGCCCGCGTTCTGACCAGTTACGTCCTCGTCCCCGCCGGGGTCGTGGTGCTGTCCACCGGCTTCATGTTCATCAACAAGCTCTTCTACGACCTCATCGCGGAGCTGCAGGAGTCACGCGACCGCGAGGCGGAGCTGGCCGTCACCCGGGAGCGCATGCGCTTCGCCAGCGATCTGCACGACATCCAGGGTCACACGCTGCACGTGGTGAAGCTGAAGAGCGCGCTGGCCGAGAAGCTGGTGCGTACCGACGCCGCCCGGGCGCAGGAGGAGCTGCGCGAGATCAACGCCCTGGTCGGCGACACCATCGCCCAGACCAAGGCGCTCGCCTACGCGCAGCGGCGGCTCAACCTGTCCGCCGAGCTGGAGAACGCGAAGAACCTCTTCGAGGCCGCGGGCATCCGGGTGCACGTCGAGCGTGAGGCCGAGGTCGACGCGCACGCGGGCGAGCTGCTCGGCCAGGTCCTGCGGGAGACGACGACCAACATCCTGCGGCACGCCCAGGCCGGGCAGGTGCGGATCACCCTGTCGAAGGCGGGTATCACCATTGTCAACGACGGCGTTCATGAGGCTGCGCCGCACAGGCTCAGCGGGCTCGCTACCCTCAGGGACCGGATGGCGACCAACGGGGGCGAGCTGACGGTGCAGCAGAAGGACGGGCGTTTCCTGACGGCGGCGGCATTCCCGCACGGCCGTTCGGCCGCGGCCCTCTGACGTGTGGAAGGACGACCGATCTTGACCGTGGAAGGACTGCCGATGACCACCGTGGTGCTCGCCGATGACGAGGCTCTCCTCCGCAAGGCGCTGGCGTCGCTGCTCCCTCTCGAGGGCGAGATCACCGTGCTCGCCGAAGCCGAGGACGGTGGGGCGGCCGTGCAGGCGACGCTGCGGCACGAGCCCGACGTGCTCGTCATCGACCTGGAGATGCCCAGCGTGGACGGGCTCGACGCCGTCGCGGAGATCCGCAGGGTACGCCCGCACCAGGTGATCCTCATGCTGACCCGCCACGCCAGGCCCGGCGTGCTCCGCAAGGCGCTCAAGCTCGGCGTGCAGGGCTTCGTCAGCAAGTCCGCTGAGCCGGCGCACATCGTCTCGGTGATCAAGACGCTGCACGCCGGCAAGCGGTGGGTGGACCCGGACGTCTCCGCGCTCGCCGTCGTCGACGACTGCCCGCTCACCGACCGCGAGATCGATGTGCTGCGGACGACCGGCGAGGGCTACTCGGTCGCCGACATCGCCACCCGGCTCCACCTGGCGGAGGGCACGGTGCGCAACTACCTCTCCAACGCCATGCAGAAGACCCAGACCAGAACCCGCCACGAGGCGGCCCGGTACGCGCGCGAGCACGACTGGTTGTGAGCCGGTTGCGTACGCGGTACCCAGTAACCTAGTCTGACCTCCTAACCGCGTACGTTGTACCCAATGGAGGGGCCGTGGCAGAACCGATCGTCAGCGAGGACGACCGCGACACGGCCGTGCGGCGCCTGCGGGACGCCTACGCCGATGGGCACCTCTCGCACGAGGACCTGGACGAGGCCCTCCACCACGCGCTCACCGCCAGGACGCGAAGCGAGCTCAGCTCGGCTCTGGCCGCCCTCCCGCAGCCGGACGCGGGCGCCACGGCCACGATCGCCGCCGCCGGCGGGCGCATCCGGCGGAGCGGCGCATGGCGGGTGCCCCGGACGCTCAAGGTGGAGTCCGCGCTGGGACGGGTGCACCTGGACCTGTCCCGGGCGGTCATCGAGCATCCGGTGGTCGACATCGAGCTGCGGCTCGGCACCGGCAGGGCCGTGATCACCGTGCCGCGCGACGCGATCGTCGACGTCGAGAGCCTGTTCACCGGGTGGAAGAGCCCGCTGCACAAGACCCCACGGGGAGCCCGCCCCGGCGGTCCGACGATCCGGATCTCGGGAGCCATGGGCCTGGGGCAGCTGAAGATCTGCCACGCGAGGCATTGAGCCCCCGGGCCGGGCGGCGCTATCGAGCCACGCGGAGCTTGAGACGGCCACGGACGCCGAACGCGAGCGCGCTCAGCAGGCAGGACACGACCGAGGCCAGGAGGATGGCGCCTTTGGCGTCGGTCAGGTGGGACGGGCTGGAGTAGGAGAGCTCGGCCATGAGCAGGGAGACGGTGAAACCGATCCCGCCGAGCAGGCCGACGCCCGCGATGTCGAGCCAGGACAGTTGCGGGTTGAGGTGCGCGCGGGTGAAGCGGGCGGTGAACCAGGAGGAGCCGAGGATGCCCACCAGCTTGCCGCCGACCAGCCGGGCCAGCACGCCCCAGGTGACGGTGCTGGACCAGAAGCCGCCCACCCCGGACAGGGTGATTCACGCCGACATCAGCGCGAAGAGGGGCAGCGCGACACCTCCTCCCCCGCCGCCCCCGCGTTGATCGCCAGGAACACCGCGGCGGGCACGATCACCCCGCCGAGCGCGGCGACGACGGGCAGCAGCGCGCGGCGGGGATCGCGCAGTTGGCCCAGATCAGCGCCACCAGGGCGGCGCCGATGAGCAGCAGGCCGCTGACCGTGTCCGAACGCAGCGCGGCGATGATCCGCGTGAGAGCAGGCATGAAGAAAACGTCTCCGAGACGGTACGAAGGATGGCTGCCGGCCTCTGGGGCCGGCCCCCGGGCCGTATGCGCTTCAGGCGACCTTCGTCGGCGGGCGAATGCCCATGATCACGCCCACGTGCTGACGTAGCCGTTCGTGCCGGTCGGACGGAACTCCAGCGGCCGAAGCGGCCGGACCCGGGCGCAGGGGCGGACATCGTACATCGCCGCCTCCCTCACCACCCGTTCCACCTGCCAGATCTCACCTTACCCGGATCAGTGCACCGCACCGAGTTCGATGACCAGCACACCACCGGCGATCAGGCCGATGCCCAGCCCCATCACCTTGGTGAAGGTCTCCTTGAACAACACCCGCGAGGCGAGCGCGGTCAGCGCGACGCCGGAGGCGACCCAGATGCCGTAGGCGACCCCGAGCGCCATGCCCTCACGCAGGGCGACGGTCATGAGGGCGAACGCCGCCAGGTAACCCCCGACCACGATCACGAACCACCCCTTGCGCGCGTCCGGCCGGGACGCCATGCGCAGCGCGAGGGTGGCCGCCACCTCGACGAGGATGGCCGCGATGAGCATGAACCACATCATGAGGGGCTTCCTTCCCGTACGCGGTGCGCGTTCTGACCGAGCTCCACGCACAGGACGCCCGCGATGACCAGGGCGATGCCCGCGCCCATCACGAGGGTGAGCGCGTCACCGAAGAACACCCTGGCCAGGAGGGCGGTCAGGGCGACGCCGGCCGCGCCCCAGATACCGTAGGCGACGCCGAGCGCCATGCCCTCGCGCAGGACCAGGCCGAGCGCCGTGAACGCGCCGAGGTAGCCGGCGACCATCAGCACGTACCAGGCGGGGTGGTCCAGGGCGGCGCGCATCGACAGCGTGGCGGTCACTTCGAGCAGGATCGCCGACACCAGCAACGACCATTTCCTCATCGCTACGCCTCCTCCCTCATGAGTTCGTCAACGACCCCGGACAACCGCGCGTGGTCGGCGGCGGGGACGGGGAAGACGCCGGTGGCCGCGGCCGTCCAGTAGCCGTCGGCCAGCAGCCGCGCGGCGGTCAGCCGTGCCCGGTCCCGTTCCGGCAGGTCGTCGGGCAGCGACAACCATGGCTCGAAGCGCCGCACCCAGCCGGCGGTGAAGGCCTCCCGGTAGACCGCGTCGAAGAAGACCGCGAAGTCCGCGCGGTCGAACTGCCCGGTCATGGCGACCTCGACGTAAACGCGGATCCGCTGGTGCGGCGTGGCCGTCTCCAGGGGCCGGCCCAGGCGGGCCAGCATCAGGTTCTCCCACCGCTCCGCGACGTACTCGACCACGCCGAGCACCAGCGCTTCTTTGGTGGCGAAGTGGTACATCAGGCCCGGTTTGGTCAGCCCGGCCTGCCGTGCGGCCGCGTCCAGGGTGAGCGTGCCGCCGCCGTCGGCGCGCAGCAGTTCCAGCGCGCCGTCCAAGATCTGTTCCCGTTTACTTGATCCCATGCACGTTACTTTACCATCCGGAAGGTAAAGCTACCTTCCGGATGGTAAAGCAAGGCCGGCTCAGGACTTCGTGCGGAAGGCCGCCAGTTCCTTGGCCGCCTCCCGCAGGTCCTTGGCCGTGTCGATGGCCCGCCAGTACACCCCCTGCGGCAACTCGTAACCCGCCAGAAGGCGCTGGCGGGCGAGGTGCGGGAACGTGCTGCGCTCGTGGTCGCCGCGGTCCGGCAACATCGAGGTGAACGAGGCGGAGAAGACGTAGACGCCGGCGTTGACGGGGTAGGGCGACGGCGGAGCCTCGACGAAGTCCAGCACGTTGCCGAACCGGTCGATGTCCACGGTTCCCCACGGGAGGCGGGGACGGGCCAGGGCGAGGGTGGCGTGGGCCTCGCGCTCGTGGTGGAAGTCGGCCATGGCGCGCAGGCTGAAGCGGGTCCAGATGTCGCCGTTGGTGGCGTACCAGGGCTCGTCCGGCCGGGGCAGTGAGGCGGCGGCGAACTTCAGCCCGCCGCCGCGCCCGAGCGCCTCGGCCTCGACGACCGGGGTCACGTTGAGCGGCAGCTTGGCCTCGTTCACCCAGTCGAGCACCACCTCGGCGAGGTAGCCGCAGGAGATGACGGCGTCGGTCACCCCCTCCGCGGCCAGCCATTCGAGCTGGTGGCCGATGATGGGAAGGCCGGTGCCCGGGATCTCGACCATCGGCTTGGGCCGCGTGTCGGTGTAGGGGCGCAGCCGCGAACCCTGACCGCCGGCGAGGATCACGGCCTGGGTCACCGGCCGCGACACGAGCGGGGACTCACCGGCGGAAGGGATGAGATCGTCGAAAGTCATGCCCCGCAATCTAGACGTCCTGCGGGGTCCGGGCACCCTGTCCGGCATCGCCAGGTGGTGCGGCGCACGCCGAAGGCGCCGAGCGAGCGGATGCGCACGAGTGCGGCCGCCGCGAAGCCGATGAGGCCGGCGATGCCCGACCAGGCCGCTGTGATCAGCCCGAACACCGATCCCATCGGTTGCCGTGCCCGCCCGGCAGTACGAAGGCGTCATGATCGCACCGTGACGTACTGTCATATGGGGTCATGACGCAGTGTCACTGATAGTGAAGGAGAGTGCCGTGCCGGTTGATCGTGAGCGCAGTGTGGTGTTCGGCGAGGCGGTCGAGTTGTACGAGTCGGCCAGGCCCGGCTATCCGGAACAGCTCGTCACCGAGGCGCTGGCGTACGCGCCGGCCGGCCCGGTGCTGGAGGTGGGGGCGGGGACGGGCAAGGCCACGACCGTTTTCGCCACCCGCGGGGTAGATCTGACGTGCATCGAGCCGGATGCCAGGATGGCGGCGGCGCTGGCGGCCAAGTGCCCCGGCGTACGGGTGGAGAGCGGGATTTTTGAGGATTACGTCCCCGACCGGCGGTTCGCCCTGGTGTATTCGGCGCAGGCCTGGCACTGGGTGGACCCGGACCGGCGCTGGGACCTGGCCCACGCGGCGCTGGCCCCCTCGGGAGCGCTGGCGTTGTTCTGGAACCACTATCTCGTCACCGACCCCGGCCTGCGGGCCGCTCTCGCCGAGGTGGCCCATCGCCGCGGCGTGACGAGCTACAGCCTGCACCAGGACGAGGTGAACCTCCGCGAGCGGCCCCCGCATCCGCTGGCCGGCGACCCGCGCTTCACCGACCTGGACGAGCGCTTCTACACCCGGACCGAGTGGTACGGCACCGACCGCTACCTCGACCTGGGCCGTACCATCTCCGCCTACCGGATCCTCGACCCCGGCGTCCGCGAGGAGGTGCTGCGCGAGCAGGCTGACCTGCTGGGCGACGGCGTGGACATGACCTTCACCACCGACCTCACCCTCGCCCGCCGAGCCGGCTGAAAAATCTTCCGAGATCCCTGTCGATCTCGGCCCGTGCCGTTCGACGCGTTGCCGGAAGCACCCGCAACGAGAGAAGGAACGGGCGATGAGGAAGATCATTGAGCAGGCCGTGGTGACGCTGGACGGGCAGATCAGCACCCCGCAGAACTGGCTCGGCGAGCTCTGGGCAGGGGAGTTCCAACAGCGCTCGCACGACCTGCTGTTCTCGGTGGACGCCCTGCTGTACGGGCGGGTCAGCTACGAGCAGCACGCGGCGGTCTGGCCGCACCTGGAGGAGCAGTTCGGCGACTACGCGGTCAGGATGAACACCATCCCGAAGCACGTCGCCTCGACCACGCTGAAGGAGACCTCCTGGAACGCCGCCCTCATCGAGGGTGACGTCGCCGAGCGGGTCGCCGAGTTGAAGAAGGGCCCGGGAGGCGACATCCTGAAGGTCGGCAGCGGCGGCCCGCTCAGCCGCACGCTGCTGGAGCACCAGCTGGTGGATGAGTACCTGTTCTGGCTGGTCCCCGTGATCGCGGGCAGCGGCGGGCGCCTGTACGAGGGCATCGACAACACGTTCCTGCGCCTGGTGGACGTCGTGCGGCTGGAGAACGGCATCCTCGGGCTCACCTATGCCGTGAAGTGACCAGGTGCGGCGCGAGCCGTTCGAGTTCGTCCACGGCCGAGGGCAGGTCGGCGGCCAGGGGGTGCAGCAGGACGTGGTCGGCCCCGGCGTCCAGGTGGGCGCGCAGGCGGCGGACGACCGCGGCCTCGTCCCCCCAGGCCAGGATGGCGTCCACGAGCCGGTCGCTGCGGTCGTCCGCCAGGTCGTCGTCGCCGTAGCCGAGCCTGCGGTAGTTGGCCGAGTAGGCGTTCTCGACGTTGCGCTGCCCGGCCCGGAACAGGGCGCGCAGCCGTTCCCTGGCCGTGTCCGGGTCGGGGTCGGCGGCCAGGATCTGGTGCGGGATGACCAGCGGGTCCGGCCCGAGTGACTCGCGGGCGATCCCGGTGTGCTCGACCGGCTGCAGGAAGGGGTGCACGCCGGCGGCCCGGGCGGCGGCCAGCCGGTGCGCCCTGGGGCCGAGGGCGGCCAGCACGCGGGGGTAGCCGATGCCGGGCAGGAGGCGGGTGGCGGCCTCGTCCATGGCGTCGAGGTAGTCGCGCAGGCCGCTGACGGGCCGCTCGCCGGGGTGGCCGCCGAGCCCGAGCACGAGCCGGCCCGGATATGCCTCCGCGAGCGTGGCGGCCGCCGTGTGCATGGCCGTCGGCTCGCGTACGCCGACGTTGGCGATGCCCGCGCCGGCGATCAGCCGCTCGGTCGCGGCCAGGACGACCGCGAGTTGCGTGAAGATCTCGCGCCCACCGGCCGGCGAGGCGGCGGGCGGCTCCCCGGTCCACAACGACCGGTAGCCCAGCCGTTCCATGCGGGCGAACTGTTCCCGTTGCACGGGTATCGGCGTGCCGAGCAGCGTCATGGGCGCGATCCACACGCCGTACGCGCCGAGCCTGTCCCTGGTCTCCCCGAGGTCCATCGCCGTCACACTCCTCATCCGGAACCATGCGGAGGCTGCCTCCGCTTCCTCTGCGGGATACGATACGGAGGCAGGCTCCGGTTGGCAACGGCGAAGGGGACGAGCATGGGCGGCGAGACGACCGCGCGACCGCTGCGGGCCGACGCCCGGCGCAACCGCGACCGGCTGGTGGCCGAGGCGCGGGCCGCCTTTGAACAGGACGGCGTGACCGCCTCGCTGGAGGACGTCGCCGCCCGCGCCGGGGTCGGCATCGGCACGCTCTACCGGCACTTCCCCACCCGAGAGGCCCTGCTGGAGGCGGTGCTGCGCGAGCGGTTCGACGCGCTCGGCGCCGAGGCCCGTACGCTGCTCGGACATGCCCGCCCCCGCGAAGCGCTCATCACGTGGGCACACGGCTTCGCCGCCGCCGGCACGACCTTCCGCGGTCTGACGGCCGCCCTGTCCGCGACCCTCCGGGACGAGTCCTCCGCCCTGCACGCCTCGTGCGTGTCCATGCGCGCGGCGGGCGAGGCCCTGCTGGCCCGTGCCCAGCACAGCGGGGAGATCCGCGCCGACCTGACCGTGATCGATCTGTCCACGCTGGTGTTCGGCGTGGCCTGGGCCTACGAGCAGAACTCCGGCTGGGGTCCCGGCGACCTCGACCGCCTGTTCCGCCTGCTGTTCGACGGCCTGACCGCGCGCTAGGACGGTTCAGAAACAGAACGGTTGGTTTGCCGCGTACACTGACAGACAGAACAGTCTGTTTAAGGAGTTGCGCTGTGCGAACAACCGTTGGTCTGCGGGCGGACGGATCGGCCCTGCGGCGAACCCCGCTGCGACGTCGCGACCTGCGCCCCGACGACCTCGCGGTCCGGGTCGACCACTGCGGCGTCTGCCACACCGACCTGCACGCGGTGAGCGGCCACGACGGCGCGGCGGGTGATCTCCTGGTGCCGGGCCACGAGTTCACGGGGGTGGTGACCGAGACCGGGCCCGCCGTCACCCGCTTCTCCCCCGGCGACCCCGTCGCGGTCGGCAACATCGTCGATTCGTGCGGCGAGTGCCCCATGTGCCGGGCCGGTCAGGAGAACTTCTGCCACGAGTTCCCCACCCTGACCTACGGCGGCACCGACCGGCACGACGGATCGCCCACCCTGGGCGCTTTCTCCCGCGAGTACGTCGTCCGCGACCGCTTCGCCCACCCCCTTCCTCCCGGTCTGGACCCGGCCGCCGCCGCTCCCCTGCTCTGCGCCGGGATCACCGTCTGGGAGCCCCTGCGAGCCCTGGGAGTGGGTCCGGGCACCCGCGTCGCCGTGGCGGGGCTGGGCGGCCTCGGGCATCTGGCGGTCAAGATGGCCGTGGCCCTGGGCGCCGGCACCTCGGTCATCAGCCGCACTCCGGGCAAGGCAGAGGACGCGCGCCGCCTCGGTGCCGACGAGCTCGTCGTGTCCACGGATCCGGCGCAAATGGCCGAGGCCAGAGACCGGTTCGACATCGTCATCGACACCATCTCCGCGCCGCACGACCTCGGCCCGTACCTGCGGCTCGTCGCCATGGACGGCACCCTCAGCCACCTCGGGCACCTGGGACCGGTCACCGTGGAGACCATGGACCTGCTCGTGGGGCGCAAGAGGCTCAGCTCCGCGGGCAGCGGCGGCGTGCCCGCGACCGCGGCCATGCTGGCCTTCTGCGCGGACAAGGGCATCGCCGCCGACATCGAGGTGCTGCCCTCTGCCCGCGCGAACGAGGTGCTCGACCGCCTCAGGGGCAACGATGTGCGCTACCGCTTCGTGCTCGACCTGTCCGACCTGGACTGACGGCCGGCCCGGCTCAGCCGTTCGGTGGATTCCCGGTTCAGCCTGCGTCCCATGAGATCGGCTGATGTGCGCCCGGTGGCGGCATTGGGAGGGTGAGGACGCCCGGTCGTCAGGGAACCGGGGGCCGGAAAGGGATCGGGATGAGTCGCCTCACAGGACGTAATCAGGTAAGCCGCCGCCTGCTGCTCGCGGGGGCGGGCGCCGTGGCGGGCGGCGCCTTGGGGGCCGGCGTGGCGGGGCACGCGGTGGCGGCGGCCGAGCCGGTGAAATTCGAGCCGGTACGGATCCGGCCGGGTGACGCGCGCTACGAGGGCCTGCGGCGGGGCAACAACTTCCGCTTCGCGGGGCGGCCGGAGGAGATCCGCGTGGTCGGCTCGACCGAGCAGGTGGTGCGCGCGGTGAACGAGGCGGTACGCGCCGGGCGGCGGGTCGCCGTGCGCAGCGGCGGCCACTGCTTCGAGAACTTCACCGCCGACCCGGCAGTGAAGACGCTGCTCGACCTCTCGCCGATGGACGAGGTCGGCTACGACGCCGACATGCGGGCCTTCTCGGTGCAGCCGGGAGCCACGCTCGGGCACGTGTACCGGACGTTGTTCAAGGGCTGGGGCGTGACGATCCCCGGAGGCAGTTGCCCGGCGGTGGGCGCCGGCGGGCACTTCTCCGGCGGCGGGTACGGGGTGTTGTCCCGCCGGTACGGCTCGGTGGTGGACCACCTGTACGGCGTGGAGGTCGTGGTGGCCGACCGCGACGGAAGCGCCCGAGCGGTGGTCGCCACCCGCGAGCGTGACGACCCCAACCGCGACCTGTGGTGGGCGCACACCGGCGGTGGCGGCGGCAATTTCGGCATCGTCACCCGGTACTGGCTGCGCTCGCCCGGCGCCAAGGGCGACCCGTCGCAACTGTTGCCCGCGTCGCCGAGCGAGATGCTCGAAGCCGTGATCGCCTGGCCCTGGCAGGGCATGACCGAGCGGACGTTCACCCGGCTGGTGCGCAACTTCGGCGTCTGGCACGAGCGCAACAGCGCGCCCGGCGCACCGGGAACGGGCCTGTACCCGATCTTCATGCTCTCGCACCGCAGCGCCGAGTACTTCCCGCTGGCCGTGCAGGCCGACGCGGGCCTGCCCGGCGTGGACCGGCTCGTGAACGAGTTCATGTCCGCGATGACCGCCGGCACGGACGTCGAACCGATCGTCAACTCCCGGCAGACGATGCCGTGGCTGCACAAGATGACCTGGCCCGGCACGGGAGAGTCCGGCGACGCGACCACCCGCCGGTACAAGAACAAGGCCGCCTACCTGCGCCGTTCACTCACCGGCGGGCAGATCGCCGCCGTGCACCGCCACCTGACCAACGCCACCGGCGACCCGGGCTCCGGCATGCTGCTCATCGGCTACGGCGGCCAGGTGGGCGCGGTGGCGCCCACGGCCACCGCGGTCGCCCAGCGCGACGTGGTCATGAAGGCGGTTTACCACACGGCCTGGGGCGCCGAGGCGGACGACGCGGCCCGCCTGTCGTGGGTCCGGAACTTCTACCGCGACGTGTACGCCGGCACCGGCGGCGTCCCGGTGCCCGGCCCGGTCAACGACGGCTCCTACATCAACTACCCGGACGTCGACCTGGCCGACCCGGAGTGGAACACCTCCGGCGTGCCGTGGCAGACCCTCTACTACAAGGGCAACTACCGCCGCCTCCAGCAGGTCAAGGCCCGCTGGGACCCGCGTGGCGTCTTCCGGCACGCCCTGTCCGTCGAACCGCCCGCCTGACCTGCTTGGTCCCGGCCTCGGATCAGACCTTGGATTCGACGCGGCCGATCGCGCCCGTGCCGGTCGTCAGCGCGTCGCGCGCCTCCTGCCAGGCGGGATCGCCGGGGTGGAGCTCGCTGCGCAGGTAGGCCCAGGTGAGCCGCTGGACCGCGGCCACCCGCTCGGGGTTCTCGTCCGTGGTCTCGGCGACGTCGTATCCGGAGATGCCGCCGAACCCGTGCTCCGCGCCGTACAGGGTGAGCAGGGACTTGGGGCCGGGGGCGAGGACGTACGGGTCGGCGTGCCATCGCGCGCCCACGACCGTCAGATGGGCCGAGTCGTCCTTGTCACCGGCGACCACGAGCGCGGGGGTCGTCATCGCGGAGAAGTCCATGCTCAGGAAGAAGGGCCAGTTCCTGGCCACGGTCTCGGTGAGGGCGTCGCCGCCCCTGCCGGGCGCGCCAAGCAGGACACCCGCCTTGATCCGCGGCTCGGCCAGGTCCGTCTCCTTCCCGTCGTACGGATCGGTGAGGCGGGCGCCCAGCAGCAGGCTCGCGGTGTGCCCGCCCATCGAGTGGCCCGCCACGGCGACCTTGTCCGGGTTCAGGCGTCCGCGCAGGTACGGGACGGCGGCCTCGATCGCGTCGAGCCGGTCGAGGATGCGCGTCATGTCCTCGGCCCGCGATCGCCAGTACATGGGCTCCCGCGGGTTGGCGAGGTCCAGCTTGAGCGTCGCGGAGCTCAGGTGGGTGGGCTGGATGACGGCGAAGCCGCGTGCCGCCCAGTGGTTGACGAGGGGGGCGTAGCCGTTCAGCGAGGACAGGTGGTTGGAGTGGCCCTGCCCGTGCGAGAGCAGGATGATCGGCAACTCGTCCCCTGTCACGGGTGCGGAGACCCGGACCGCCAGATCGACGGCCCGGCCGGGAGCCGGGAGCACCACAGGGCTGACTGACAGAACTGGCTTGTTCATTGCGGGTGGTTCCTTTTCGGAGAAAACGGATCACTGTTCCGATTAATATACGGATCACCGTTCCGTTTTGTCAATCGGCCGTCGCAGCCCTGTCAGCCGACACCGAGCAGTGCGTGCGCCCGTGCTCGGTCGGCGCGGAACTCGGGTGTCGGGCCGCGGTGCACGATCCGCCCCTTCCGCATGACCGTCACCTCGTCGGCCAGGCGGAAGGCCAGATGCAGGTCCTGCTCCACCAGCAGGATCGCCAGGCCCTCGCCGCGCAGCCCTTCGAGCAGGCCGGCCACCTGGTCCACGACGGCGGGCGCCAGGCCGTCCGACGGCTCGTCCAGCAGGAGCAGGCGGGGGGCGCGTACCAGGGCGCGGCCGATCGCGAGCATCTGCTGCTCGCCGCCGGACAACTCGTCGCCGCGGTGGTCGCGGCGCTCGGCCAGCGCGGGCATCAGCTCGTACATCCGCTCCACCGAGCCACCGCGACCGGCCGCGAGCCGCAGGGTCTCCGCGACCGTGAGCGGGGCGAACACGCGGCGGCCCTGCGGGACGATGGCGACGCCGGCCCGGGCGACGGTGTGCGCGGGAGCGCCGGCCAGGTCGCGCCCGCCGATCGTGACGCTGCCCGAGTAGGGCTTGAGCAGGCCCATGACGGCGTGCACGAGCGTGGACTTGCCGGCGCCGTTGCGGCCGAGCAGCGCCACGACCGCGCCCTCGGGCACGCTGAGGTCCACTCCGTCGAGCACGGTGGTGCCCGCGTAGCCGGCGCGCAGCCCGCGCACGGTGAGCACGTCCGTCATCAGGCCCTCCGGAAAAGGTCGTCGGTCCTGGTGGTGCCCAGGTAGGCGGCCCGTACCGCGGCGTCGGCCCTGATCCGCGCGGGCGGCCCGGAGGCCAGAACCCGCCCCAGGTGCAGTACGGTGACCCGGCCGGCCAGCCGGAACACCACGTCCAGGTCGTGTTCGACGATGAGCAGGGTCAGGCTGTCCGGCAGCCGTTCGACGAGTTCGGCGAAGCGTTCGGTCTCGGCGGCGGACATGCCCGCCGTCGGCTCGTCGAACATCACCAGCGTCGGCCGCGCGGCCAGCACCATCGCCACCTCCAGTTGCCTGCGCTCGCCGTGCGAGAGCGCGGCGGCGTGGTCGGCCGCCCGCCCGGCCAGCCCGACCGCCTCCAGGTGCTCGCGGGCCCTGGCCTCGGTACGGCCGAAGCGCCGCGCGGACCGGTCGAACCTGTGCGCCACGCGGTCCACGCGCTGGACGGCGAGCGCGACGTTGTCCAGCACCGAGCAGTTCAGGAACAGGCTGGCCTGCTGGTAGGTGCGCAGCAGGCCCCGCCTGGCCCGTTCTGATTCCGGCAGGGCGGTGACGTCCTGCCCGGCGAACAGCACGTTCCCGGCGGTGGCGGGCAGTGTCCCGGCCACGGTGGCGAACAGCGTCGACTTTCCCGCGCCGTTCGGGCCGATGAGGGCGTGCCGCTCGCCCGGCAACACCGCCAGATCCACTTCATCGACCGCCCGCAACGAACCGTAGACGTGCGTAAGGCCACGCAGCTCCAGCAGGGGCGCCACCGGAGCTCCTCCTCCTTGCGACTTGGAGAGAGCCTCTCCTTCCTCCGGCTTCAAGCGAGCCTCGCCGTCCTGCGGCTTCAAGCGACCCTCTCCTTTCTGCGGCGGATCCCGGCTGCTCGCAGGCCGGCGATGCCGCGCGGGAGCAGGAAGACGACGGCCACGAAGACCAGGCCCAGGAGCAGCGGGCCGTGGCCGCCGATGGAGGCCGACAGGTTGTCGCGGACGAGCAGCACGAGCGCCGCGCCCAGGCAGGGCCCCCACAACGTGCCGGCGCCGCCGATGACCACGCTGAGCAGGGCGAGCGCGGCGACCTCGAAGCCCAGGTCGCCGGGTGAGACGAAGCGGGCGTGCGCCGCCCACAGCGCCCCGCCGGCGCCCGCCACCGCTCCCGCCATGCAGAACACGCCGTACCTGGCCAGTGCCGGGCGGTAGCCCAGGGCCCGCAGCCGGGGCTCGTTGTCGCGTACGCCACGCAGCGTCCTGCCGTACGGGGAGCGCACGACCAGCGCGACCGCCGCGAACACGGTGATCGCGACCGCGAGCACCCACCAGTAGACGAACCCGGCGGCGATCAGCGGCGGCCCGCCGAACAGGCTGATCGGCGGCATCCCCGCCAGGCCGTTGCTCGCGCCGACGACCGTCCAAGTGTCCGCGATCTGGTGGATCGTCTCGCCGATGGCGAGCGTCAGCATGAGGAAGACGATCCCCCGGGCCCGCACCGCCACCCAGCCGGTGAGCGCGGCGGTGACCAGTCCCGCGGCCAGGCCCGCGACCGTCTGTGCGAGCGCGTCGGTGGTGAGGTGGATGCCGGTCAGCGCCGCGGTGTAGGCGCCTGCGCCGAAGTAGGCCGCCTGGCCCAGCGTGGGCAGCCCCGCGACACCGGTCAGCAGGTCGACGCTGAGCACCAGCACCGCGAAGGCGAGCACGCGCGTCATGGTCGAGACCGGGTACGCGCCCAGCACCAGCGGCACGGCCATGAGCACCACGACCACCGGCACGGCGACGAGCGCCTTCCGCGAACCCGGCCGAGCCCGCGCGCCATCAGCGCCGGCAGCCGCCGCCTCGGCCCGGTGTGCGGCCTTCACGCCTGCACCCCCGTCTTGGTCCGGTGCCTTCACACCCGCACCGCCGTCCTGATCCGGTGCCTTCACGCCCGCACCGCCGTCCTGATCCTGTGCGCGGCCCTCACGCCTGCACCGCCGCCGCCCGAGCCGGAAGGAGGCCCGCCGGGCGCAGCAGGAGCACCAGGCCCATCGCCGCGAAGATCAGGAAGGACGCGTACTCCGGCAGCAGCGCCGTACCCAGCGCCTGGACCTGCCCGATCAGCACGGCCCCGAGCAGCGCGCCCCGGACCGAGCCGAGCCCGCCGATCACCACCACGACCAGCGCCAGCAGCAGCACCTTCTCATCCAGACCCGGCTGCGCGCCCAGGATGGGACCGGCCAGCACCCCGGCGACCGCCGCGAGCCCGGCCCCCGCGGCGAAGACGCCGGCCAGCACCCTGCCGGTGTTGACGCCCAGCGCGGAGACCATCCCGCGGTCGGCGACCGTGGCCCGGATCAGCGCGCCGAGCCGGCTCCGTTCGACCAGCACGTACACCCCGGCGGCCAGCACCAGCCCGAAGCCGATCACCAGCAGCCGGTAGACAGGATAGGTCTCGCCGAACACGGTGACGCCGCCCGGCGCGGGCGCGGCGATGGAGTGCACGTCGTCGCCGAAGACCGCCGACAGCGTCTCGGCGACGACCAGCGAGACCCCGAGGGTGAGCAGCGCCTGGTCGAGGTGGTGCGGGGTGGCCCTGGCCAGGCCCGCGAGCAGGCCGCCGAGCACGGCTCCCGCGCCCGCGGCCAGCAGCACCGCCAGCACGAAGGCCGTCACACTCGCGCCGTCGCCGGCGAAGGCCACCGCGAGGTACGCGCCGACCAGGTAGATCGCGCCGTGGGCGAGGTTGAGCACGTCCATCATGCCGAACACCAGCGACAGTCCCAGCGCGATGGCGAACAACAACGAGCCCATGGCCAGTCCGTTGAGCACGCTCACCAGGTAGGCGGCCATCAGCTCAGCTCGCTGACGACGGCGTTGACGACCGCGCCGCCGCTGGAGCGGACCTCGCGCAGGTAGTACTTCTGCAGGGCGTCCCGGTCGGCGTCGAAGCTCCACTGACCGCGGGGGCTGTCCACGGTCCCGACCCCGCCCAGCGCCTTGACCAGCTCCGCGCCGCCCCCGCCCGGCGCGGCGGCGAGCGCCTTGTCCAGCACGGACGCGGAGTCGTACGCCTGCACCGCGTACACCGTCGGAGCCTCGTCGTACGCCTTGCGGTAGGCGGCCACGAACTCCTTGTTGCGCGGGTTGTCCAGCTCGGTGGAGTAGTGCAGCGAGGTCTTCACCCCCACCGCGGCCTCCCCTTGCGCGTCCAGCACGCCGCCCTCGGTGAGGAACCCGGTGCCGTACAGCGGTGTGCCGCCGGCCAGCCCGAACTGCTGGTACTGCTTGACGAAGCTGACGGCCTCGGCCCCGGCGTAGAAGCTGTAAACGGCCTCGGCTCCGGAGCCGCGGATCGCCGACAGGAAGGGCTGGAAGTCCTGGGTCTTGCCGAACGGGGTGTACTTCTCCCCCGCGACCTTGCCGCCCGCTGCCTCGAACGTCCTGCGGAACCCCGCCACCATCTCCCGGCCGGCGGCGTAGTCGGCGGCGATGAGGTAGACGCCGCCCTTGACCTCCTTGGCCACGGCGGGCCCGAGCGCCGCCGAGACCTTGCCGTTGGCGAAGCTGGTGCGCCACACGTACTCGGACTTGCGGGCGCCGGTGATGTCATCGGCCCCCGCGTTGGCCACCAGCAGCGGCTTGCGCGACTCGTGGAAGAAGTCCCGCAGGCCCAGCGCGGTCGCGGAGTTGACGACGCCGACCACCGCGGTCGCCTGGTCCTGGGTGACGAGCTTCTGCGCGGCCGGCACGCCGGTCTGCGGGCCCTCGCCCTCGTCGGCCCTGACCACTTCCGCCGTGCGCCCGCCGAGCTTGCCACCGTGCTGGTCGAGGTAGAGGGTGAAGCCGTTGCTCATGTCCTCGCCGAGCGGGGCGTAGACGCCTGACAGCGGCACCAGCAGGCCGATCTTCACCGGGCCGGCGCTCTGGGCGCCGCCGGACTGGTCGAGACTCGAACCCGCGCACCCCGGGAGCACGAGAACCGCCACCATGAGGGCGAGGGCGGTCGTGCGTGAGGCGCGCGGGAGGGCGGGGAGAACGATCATGGCTACTCCAGGGGAGATGAGCATCGGCGCCCCCGCGCCAACATGATGCGCTCAGAATCTACATACGCGTGTCACGGCGTCAATAGCATGTAGTGCCTTTCGGGCGGCTAGTGCCGCGTGGCCGCCTCCTCCTCCATGCGGTCCCAGTGGGCCTGGGCGCGCCGGTGCCACCGGTTGCGCAGGTCGTGGAAGACGGCCGCCGCCCGTGGGCCCGGCCAGTCGTGGTCGAGCAGTTCGGCGGGCAGGTCGGGGTCGAGGAAGGGGAAGCGCCGCCACTCCTGGATCATCAGGACCTGGTGTACGAACGCCTCCCTGTCGGTGCCCGCCGCCCGGCCATCGAAGGTCTCGATGAAGGCGAGATAGCGCTTCTCAACGTCGTCGAGGTCCCACGCGGCGCTGATCAGCTTGGCTGCGTCGCCGACCTCGGCCGACGGCCCCGTCCAGGCGAACGCCCGGTCGGTGAGGTCCAGTTCGCGGACGACCTCGCGGACGGCGGCCTCTTTCGAGGCGTCGGGGATCACCCAGAGCGTGGGGGCGGGCGAGCCGAGTCCGAGCCAGGTGAGCTTGGTGCGCAGGCGGTGCCGCAACCCCCGCTGGCTCTCCGGCACGCCGGCCGTGAGGATCAGCCAGCGCCCGTCCCAGGTGTGCGGGCCGCGCATGAAGCCGTAGATGCGCTCGGTCCCCTCGCGCAGCAGCCGGTCACCGGCCTCGGTCAGGTTCCAGCGCACCTTGCGGCCGTGGCGTACGGACTCCAGCAGTCCCTCGGCGGCCGTGCGGGACAGCGCCTGGCGGGCGGACTTCTCCTCCACGCCGAGCGCTCCCAGCGCGTCGATCAGGCTGCCCGTCCAGGCTTCGCCCGCGCGCGGGAGCACGAACTCGCCCAGCACGGTCAGCAGCAGCGAGCGGGCCCTGGGGCGCCCGGCGGCCGGCTCGGCCACCTGCCCGGCGTCTGCGCGCGAGACCACTTCGCCCTCCTGTCATGCGACGTCCTGATGACGCGCATTCTGCCAGGAAGGGTATGTCCACTCAGTTGCCGGAGCCGTTGTCCAGGCCCGCGGGCTCCGAGGACGCGTCGCCGGACGACACCACCTCGACCCGTCTCCAGCCCGAGCCCTCGCAGAACTTGCACCGCTCGTGCAACGTCGCGGTGCCCATCACGGGCGTGCCGTGCAGCGTCGCGGACACCGCTCGCGGGGTGGCGACCTGGCCATGCCCGTAGCAGTTACCGCAGGTCTGATTCACTGTCCGAGTCGAGGCCACCAGCGCCGTCCCATTCCCACCGCACCACCGGCGGCCGTTGCCCGGCCGTCCCGGTGATGATCTCGTCCTGCTTCCAGCGTGCCGAGTTTCCTAGCCTAGGGCCCCCGCGGCTCACATGTTCCTGGCTCCGGCCTTGATGGCTTCGCGGATGCGGAAGTAGGTGCCGCAGCGGCAGATGTTGCGGATGCCGTCGAGGTCGGCGTCGGTGATCTCGCGGCCCTCCGCGGCGAGGCGGCGGACCAGGGCGACGGCGGCCATGATCTGGCCGGGCTGGCAGTAGCCGCACTGGGCGACGTCGTGATCCAGCCAGGCCTGCTGCATGGGGTGCAACTCCTGGCCGGTGGCGAGCCCTTCGATGGTGGTGACCTCGTCGTCCGGGCGCAGGTCCTGAACGGGGATGGCGCAGAGGTTGACCGCCTCGCCGTTGACGTGGCTGGTGCAGGCCTGGCAGACGGCGATGCCGCAGCCGTACTTGGGGCCGGTGATGCCGAGCAGGTCGCGCAGCACCCACAGCAGGCGTACGTCGCCGGAGGCGTTCACGGTGACCTGTTCGCCGTTGACGCGGAAGGTGTGGTCAGGCACCCGGCGCTCCTCGGTTCAGGCCGTCGGTGGGGGACGGCGGGATGGGCGGGACGGTGGGTTTGGGGGTGAAGGAGAGGGTGGCGTGGTTGATCGGGAAGCTGGTGGGCATCGTGCCGGTGGCGCGGCCGTAGGCGCAGGCGACGGCGGCCATGGACGCGGCCACGCCCAGCTCCCCGGCGCCGCCGGGGTGGTCCGAGGTGGAGGGCATGACGATGATCCGCAGGTCGGGCGGGCTGTTCCATTGCCGGGTGTAGAAGTAGTTGTCCCAGCTGGCTTCCAGGAAATAGCCGTCGCGCAGGTGCAGGCTGGAGGTCAGGGCCAGCGCGATGCCGTCCATGACGCCGCCCATCATCTGCGCCTCCAGGCCGCGCGGGTTGACCGCCAGGCCGACGTCCACCGCGAAGACGACCTTGGTGACGCGCGGCCCGGTCACCCCGTCCCGGATGGGGCGGTTGACGGTTTCGGGGCGGCAGTCGATCTCCACCAGGCAGGCGCTGACCGCCTTGTACTCGGCGTGGAACGCGATGCCCTGCGCGGTCCCGGCCGCCATCGGCCGCCCCCACCCGCCCTCCTCGGCCACCTTCGCCAGCACCGCCCGGGAGCGGTCGTCGCTCAGGAAATCTCGCCGGAACCGGTAGGCGTCCTTGCCCATCCGCGCGGCGAGCTGGTCAACGATCAGCTCGCGGGCGCAGGTGACGTCGGGCGAGTAGACGTTGCGCATGCTGCCGGTGTTGAAGCTCTTGTCCGTCTCGCTGAGCAGCTGGCTCGCGATCCCGAAGTTGTAGGACATCTCCTGGCTCAGATGGAAGAACGTCTGGGAGAAGCCGATGTCCCCCACCGGGAGCCGGGCGGCCAGGGCGGTGATGATCTCGCCGAGCCCGTGGCTGAGGTCGGTGGAGACGCTGGTGTGCCGCTGTTGGTAACTCAGCACGGCCCCGCCGAGGTACGCGGCCCGTACTCGGGAGGTGGCCATCGGATGGACGCGGCCCTGGCGGGAGTCGTCGGCGCGGTGCCACATGAGCTTGACCGGCTTGCCGATCTTCTGTGACACCTCCGCGGCCTCCAGCGCGGCGTCGAAGAACAACTTGCGCCCGAACGAGCCGCCACCCTCGCAGACGTGCACGGTGACCCGGCCGACCGGCAGGCCGAGCTTGGCGGCGATGGTCTGCTGGGCGACGATCGGCGACTTCAGCGCCGACCAGACCTCCGCGCGATCGGCCCGGACGTCGGCGATCGCGCAGTTGGGCTCCAGCGCGCTGTTGCCACGGAAGGCGAAGGTGAACCTGCCCTCCACGACCGGCGTCGGCGGCCTGATCCCGAGCGGCAACTCCGCGGCCTCCAACGCGCGCAGGACGCTCTGGTCAGACTTGCCCGCCGCGCTGCCCGGCCGCCAGGACACCGACAGCGCGCGTACCGCGTCGATGCACTGGCCGAAGGTCTCGGCCCGCACCGCCACCCCAGTGGAGATCACCACCACGTCCGTGACCCCCGGCATCGCACGCACCGCGGCGAGATTGGCCACCGCACCCACCCGGCCGTTGATGGTCGGCGCCCTGCACACCATCACCGGCTTCGCGCCCGGCACATTCAGGTCCATCGCGAACTTCTTGCGCCCGGTCACCGCGTCCAGCGCGTCAATCCGGTTGTGCGGCCTGCCGATGACGGTGAAACTCTCGCGCGGCACGAGTTGCACGGACACCTGCCGGGTGCGGCTGCTCGCGGCCTTCGCCGCCAGCGCGCCGATCCCGACGCTGCCGCCGGCCCGATCGGTGATCACCCCGGCTTTAAGCGTCAGGCCGGTGACCGGCGAGCCGAGTTCGGTCGCCGCGGCCTCCAGCAACCGCCGGCGGGCGATGGCGGCGGCGACGCGAATGGGGGTGTAGGTCGCGAAGGTGGTGTTCGATCCGCCGGTGAGCTGGTTGAACAGCAGCTCGGGGCGGGCGTCGGCCAGCGTGACGCGTACCCGCTCCAGGGGCAGGGCCAGTTCCTCGGCGATCAGCATGGCCGTCGAGGTGGTGATGCCCTGGCCCACCTCCGCGCGCGGCAACGCGAACGACACCGTCCCGTCCGCGTGCACCTCGACCGAGATGAGCCCCGAGGTCGGCAGCGCCGCCGCGGTCATCAGGTCGTTGAGGTCGAGCAGTTGCCCGGCCGACGGGAGCTTGGCATCGGGCGGCGGGGCCAGTTCGGCGGCGGCCACCAGGGTCGGGGCCGCAAGCACATACCCGAGGAACCGCCGCCGCCCGATGGCCCCGCTGTCGTTCATGAGCCTGGACGGTTGGTCGTGGGGATCTCGATCTTGGTCTCCTTGCCCTTGGTGAGGAAGAACAAGATGTACTGCCGGACGGCTTCGTCGATGACCCAGGCGGCCTGGGGCACCAGCGGCAGTGGGATGAGGCCTTCGCGGAACCTGACCAGCTTAGGCCAGGCGGAGCTGATCAGGGGGCCCCATACCGGTTCCCGTCTGATGCCGTCCCAGTCGGCCACCTGGTCGCCGACCAGGTACCGGGCCAGCGCGTTGCACAGCGGCCGGCTGATGCTGCCCGGGCTGGTCTGCTCGGCGAGCTGGCTCAGCAGGATGTCGGTCAGCTCGACGCCTTCCGGGGTCGGACCCATGTTGCGCGGCAGGATCTGGTCCGACTGGGCGTTGGCCGCGTCCCAGGTGGCGGGGACGTACTCGTCCTTGATGCCGAGCAGGTGCGCGCTCACCTGCCACACGTGCAGGTACGCAGCCGACTCGGCGGGCCTGATCGGGACCCGCCATTCGAGCATCTTGCGCATGGCGAAGGTCGGCAGGGTGTGCCAGGTGACCAGCATGTCCTCCTGGCTGATCGGGATGTCGCCGCTCCAGTGCGGCGACTGTTGCAGCAGGTGCCGTACCGCGGCGTGCACCAGCCGGGTCTTGACGCACTCGACGACGCAGGAGCCCTCGGGCCGGTAGGCGTTCAGTGACCCGACCGCGAACCCGAAGATGCTCGTCTTGGCGACGCGGTCCTCCATGTCCGCGCCGCCTTTGGAGTAGTAGACCGACCGTGCCTCGTCGGGGATGGCGGTGGCCAGCATGCCGCCGCCCACCCCGTTGAGCAGGTTGAGGTAGATCCCTCTGGACTTGTTGAACTCGGCGGCGGTCTCCAGTTTCCCGCGATCGGCCCAGGAGGGGAGCTGACGCGCGTGCTCCATGAAGTCCCGCAGGTCCGACGGCAGGCCGTCGGGCAGCGGCTGGTCGTTGCGGGTCCAGTTCCACAGCAGGCGGTTGACCTCGGGGATGGCGCCGCGGTCGAGCAGCGAGGCCAGCAGCGGATCGGCCTCCTCGTCCCACACCCACCGCGGATCGAGGCCCGCGCCCGCACCCGCCACCGAGCCCTCGGGAGACCAGGTCCACGGCGACTTCGCCATTCCGAGCGCTCCGAGCGCTCCCAGGGCGCCGCCTGTAATCAGTACCCGGCGCCTGCTCAACTCCTCCATGTACGCACTCCTCAGGACGGCCGGTTGGTGTCGGGGATCTCGATGCTGATCGGCTTGGCCTCGGACAGGAAGAGCAGGGCGGCCTTGCGCAGGAACTCGTCGAACAGCCAGTACGCCTCGGGCGCCCCCGGGAAGGGCAGCAGACCTTCGCGTACCGCGATGAAGGGCTTCCACGACAGCCTGAGCAGCGGATCCCAGACCGGCTCGCGGCGGATCTTCAGCCAGCCGGCGATCTGGTCGCCGAGCATGAAGCGGGTGAACGCCCCGAGTATGGGCTTGCTGAGGATGGCCCCGTCGACAGAGGCGCCGAGGTTGAGCAGGATGTCGGCCAGCTTGACGCCCTCGGGGGTCGGCGCGAGCACCGGGTCCAGCACCTGGTCGGCCTGCGTGTTGGCCTCGGCCCACGACGCGGGGATGTACTCGTCCTTGATGCCGAGCATGTGTGCGCACAGCTGCCAGGAGTGCAGGAACGCCTCCGACTGGGCGGCCGGGATCGGCACCTTCCACTCGACGAGCTTCTGCATGACGGTCGTGGGCAGGCTGTGCCAGGTGACCATCATGTCCCGCTGGCTGATCGGGATGTCCTCGTCGGCGGCCTGCTGCCATTGCGGCGACTGCGGCAGCAGGTGCCGCACCGCCGCGTGCACCATCCGGGTCTTGACGCAGGTCACGATCATCTCGCCGTCGGGCTGGTACGCGGTCCGATGCATGATGTCGTAGCCGAGCTTGGCGGTCTTGGAGATGCGGTCCTTCATGTCCGCGCCGCCCTGCGAGTAGTAGACGGCGCGCGCCTCCTTGGGGATGACGGTGCTCATCATGCCGCTGGCCAGCCCGTACAGCAGCCCGAGGTAGAGCCCGCGCTTCTGGTTGAACTCGATGACGGTGGTCAGCTTGCCCTGGTCGGCCCAGGACGGGAGCCGGCGGGCCTCCTCCATGAAGTCCCGGACGTCCGCGGGCATTCCGGCCGGTATCGGCTGGCTGTTCTTGGTCCAGGTCCGTAACAGTTCGTTGACCCTGGGCACGTCGCCCCGGTCGAGCACCGAGGCGATGAGCGGGTCGGCCTGCTCGTCCCACACCCACCGCGGGTCGAGGCCGGCGCCCGCGCCCGCCACCGAACCCTCGGGTGACCAGGTCCACAACGAGTGGGCCTGTGCCGGCGTGGCGACGCTCAGTGCGCCGAGTGCGCCCAGCGCCCCGCCCGCCTTCAACATGTTGCGCCTGCTGAGTTTGCCCATGCCTGGTTCCTCCTCCAGGTCGAGGCCGCGCGATTGATACGCTGAAACACGGAATGCGTCCGTGTATCATTTGTCATCACAGCACAACGTGTCGCACATCACAAGACGGTGGCGGCCGCTGTTGGGGACTGGGGCAGAATGAGGGCACAGGAGGAGTTCGTGGAAGCTGCGCTGTCCGTGTTCATGACGCCGCCCGACTCGGAGTCGTTGCTGGAGCGGGCCTACACCGATGCGGTCGAGCAGGTCGGCGACTCGGACGAGCTTCGCGCGCGCATCCTCGACGCGGCGTACGAGCAGTTCTGCCGCATGGGCATCCGGCGTTCCACGATGGAGGACGTCGCCCGCCGCGCCGGGGTCTCGCGCATCACGGTCTACCGGCGCTTCGCCACGAAGGACGCGCTGGTCGAACACGTCGTACGCCGGGAGTTCCGCAGGTATTTCGACCAGTTCCTGATCGACATCGAACAGGCCCGCACCCCGGCCGACCGGGTGGTCCTGGGCTTCGTCAGCTCGCTGCGCGCCATCCGGAGCAATCCGCTGATCGGCGGGCTGATCGCCGCGGAACCGGACCTGCTCGTCCCCTCCATGATCAACGACGGCGGCCAGACCCTCGCGACCGTGCGGCAGTTCGTCGCGGGCCAGCTCCGGCGCGAGCAACGCGCGGGCCACGTCCCGGACGGCCTGGACGTCGACCTCGTGGCCGAGCTGATGGTACGGGTCTCCGCCTCCTTCCTGGCGATCCCGAGCCAGGTCGTGGACCTCGACGACGACGAACAGCTGGCCGGGGTGGCCAGGAGGTTCCTGGTGCCCATGTTGAGCGTTTCCTAGGACTCCTAGTTTTGGGCTATTGTCCCTAGTTGCAGTCAAATGCTCCTAGGGAAGGGTGAACGCATGGCGCGGGCCGGGTTGACGGCGGACCGGGTGACGCTCGCCGGTGCCGAACTGGCGGACGAGATCGGGCTCGACCATGTGACCATGTCGGCGGTGGCCAGGCGGCTGGCGGTGAAGGACGCGAGCCTTTACGCGCACGTACGCGGCCTGGAGGACCTGCGCGGGCGGATCGCGCTGCTGGCGGCCGACGAGAAGACCATCCGCATCGCCGAGGTCACCGCCGGACGCGCCGGCAAGGACGCGCTGGTGGCGTACGCGAACGCCTGGCGGGACTACGCCCACGAGCATCCCGGCCGCTACACCGCGACGCAGATCCCGCTGCAGATCGACCCCGACCTCGTCGCCCAAGCCAGCGGGCCGCGGCGCGCGGTCGAGCTCACCTACAGCATGTTGCGCGCGTACGAGCTGGAGGAGCCCGACCTGACCGACGCGGTCCGGTTGATGCGCAGCACGCTGCACGGCTTCGTCAGCCTTGAGGCCGCCGGCGGATTCGCGCACGCCCGCACCGCGCAGGACACCTGGGCCCGCTGCCTCGACGCCCTGCACACCCTCCTGGAGCGCTGGCCCGCACCACACCACGAAGGAGATCCGTCTTGACCACCCCGACCGCCGGCCGCCTGCGCGTGCCCGGCGCCACCCTGCACTACGAGGTACGCGGCAGCGGCCCGCTGCTGCTGCTCATCCCCGGCGGCACCGGCGGCGCGGCCTCCTTCGACGGCATCGCCGACGACCTGGCCGCCGATCACACGGTCGTGTCCTACGATCCCCGCGGCCTGTCGCGCAGCCCTCTTGACGATCCGCAGGCCCGGCAGGAGGTCGCGCAGCACGCGGACGACGCCTTCCGGCTCCTGGAGCTGGTGGCTCCCGGCGCGTCCGCCCGGGTGGCGGGCTGCAGTTCCGGCGCCATCGTGGCGCTGCACCTGCTCACCGCTCATCCCGAGCGGATCTCGCTCGTCGTGGCGCACGAGCCGCCGGTGGTGGAGGTGCTTCCCGACGCCGCCGGGCATCGCGCGATGCTTGCCCGCGTCCAGGACACCTTCCATCGGGAGGGGCTGATGCCCGCGGCGGCCATCTTCGCAGCCGCCCTCACCCGCCCCGCCACTTCTTCCCCTGACACCACCACTCCTCCCGGCCCTGCCACTCCTCCCGGCAGTTCTGCTCCTCCCGCCACCACCACTTCCCCCGGCACCGCCACTCCTCCCGACACCGCCACTTCTCCCGACACCGCCACTCCTCCCGACACCGCCACTTCTCCCGACACCGCCGCTCCTCCCGGCAGCTCGACTCCTCCCGGCACCACCGCTTCCGCTGTTGTCGCGGCCGAAGCCGAGCTGCCGCCCGAGGCGGCGGCCCGGGTCCAGCGGACGATGGCGGACATGCCCTACTTCCTCGGACGTATCGTGCCGAGCTTCATGGCCTATGTCCCGGATCTGGACCGCCTGCAGGCTCTCTCGGACCGGCTCGTACTCGCGGCCGGAACGGACTCCCGCGGCGAACTGCCCTACCGTCCCGCAGCCTTCATGGCCGAACGGTTCGGCACGGAACTCGTCCACTTCCCCGGCGGCCACACGGGCCTCAGCACGCACCCGGCCGAATTCGGCAAGCTCCTGAGCGCGAAACTCTCCGAGAGAGTGATGTAGATCACTCCATCCCCGGGGCAGGAATGATCGCGCGCAGCGAGGGCAGCGTCGAAGGCCATGATCAAGCTCAATGACCGCGCCCCCTTTCCCTCACTGAGATCATGACGCAGTGTCACTGGTGCTGTCATGGAGCCCGCAAGAGGCTGAAGAACACGCGCATGACCGTTCTGCCCTGAGGAGATTGCCTATGGCCACCGGAAACACTCTCAAGCACACTTCGGTGCTGGCGCTGCTGCTGGTGCCCGTACTCGCCGCGTGCGGTACCCCCGGCAGCGCGCCGGCTCAGGCACAACCGCCGGAGACCTCGGCCCCGGACAAGCCGCCGGCCGAGCTGCAACGTTTCTACGACCAGAAACTGGCCTTCGGCCCCTGCGCCGAGTACGCCATCACCGCGACGGAGAAGAAGGCGTTCGTCGGTGACAGTTTCCAGTGCGCCCGGCTGAAGGTGCCGCTGGACTACGACGCCCCCGAGGGTGAGACCGCCCAGCTCGCGGTACTGCGGATGCCCGCCCGCGGCAAGAAGATCGGTTCGCTGGTGACGAACCCCGGCGGCCCCGGAGGCGCCGGGCTGCTCTCCGCCGTGGCGATGAGCCTGACCCTCAAGAAGAGCCCGACGACCGAACGGTTCGACCTGATCGGGTTCGACCCGCGCGGCGTCGGCGCCTCCACTCCGGCCATCAAGTGCTTCACCGACGCCGAGCAGGACCGCGCCGACAACCAGACGACCCTCATCGGCTCGGCAGGACAGTGGACGGAGCGCGACACCCGGCAGCTGGTCGACAAGTGCGCGGACGCCTCCGGCGGCAAGGACAGCCTCGCCGCCGTCGGCACCCGCGACGTCGCCCGCGACCTGGACGTCCTGCGCGCCGCGCTGGGCGATGACAAGCTCACCTACGCCGGCCAGAGCTACGGCACCCGGCTCGGCGCGGTCTACGCCGAGATGTTCCCGGCCAACGTACGCGCGATGGTCTTCGACGGCGCCGTCGATCCCAAGCTCGGCACCGTCGAACGACGCAAGACCCAGTACGCCGGCTTCCAGCGCGCCTTCGAGAAGATGGCCGCCGCCTGCGCCGCCGACCCCGGTTGCCCGCTGGGCAAGGACCCGGCCAAGGCCACGAAGGTCTTCCAGGATCTCATGCGACCGCTGATCGACAAGCCCGTCCCCGCGGGCAAGGGCCGGGAGCTCACCTACAACCAGGGCACCGCCGGCGTCATCTCCGGCCTGTACGTGTCGGCGCAGTGGCCGGCCATCATCAAGGGCATCGCCGAGGTGAAGCAGGGCCGCGGCGAGACCCTGCTGGCTCTGGCCGAGGGCTTCGCCGGGCGTGACGAGACCGGCAAGTGGAACAACTTCGGCCCCGCCAACTACGCGATCAACTGCATGGACGAGCAGCGCCGTACCCCTGAGCGGGAGGCCGACCTGCGCGCCCAGCTCAACAAGGCGGCCCCCTTCCTCGACCCCGGCCAGGGCGTCAAGGGCACCCGGGACGGCTGCGAGCACTGGCCGGCCAAGCCCACCATGGACTATCCGTACGCCGACCAGATCAAGGGCCTGCCCAAGACGCTGACGGTCTCCATCACCGGTGACCCCAGCACCCCGTACGACGGCGGCGTCAGCCTGGCCAAGTCGCTCGGCGGCAGCCTGCTCACCGTCGATGGCGAGCAGCACACCGTCGTCCAGGGCGGCACCAGCCCCTGCGTCAACGACATCGTCGCCGACTACCTCGTCAACCTGAAGACACCGGCCGACGGCGCCCGCTGCAAGCTCAAGTAAGAGCTCACCGGCAGGCGGCGGCCTGCGGACCGTACAGATGGGCATACCAGCCGGACAGCATCGATGATGCGCCCGCCGTCGAGTACGCCGATCAGGCCGGCCATCCTGATGGTGGAGAACCGGTGTGACACCAGCAGGGCGACCCCGCCCTTCGCGTGCTGCCACTCCCGGGCGGCCTCCGCGTAGCGCTGGTGGAACTCGTACTCGCTGGCGGGGTCCAGGGCGGCGGCCGGCTCATCCAGCACGGCGAGCAACGGCCTGGTTCGCATGAACGCCCGCGACAAGGCGGTCTTCTGCCACTGACCGCCGAACAGTTCGACGCCGTCGCCGAGGACCTCGCCGAGCCGGTCTACCCGCCCTGCAACAGCGGGCGGGTAGACCCGGCTCGGCGCGCGCGATGCCGTGCATCCTGGGCAGCTCGCCCACGCCTACGGTCTCGCGAGCCAGGAACCGGAACCGGCTGAAGTCCTGAAATGCCGAGGTAATACGTTCCCGCCATGCGACCCGCTCCAGTTCGGTGAGCGGGGCTGCCGTCCACGGTGATGGTCCCCGCGGCCGACCGGTGGAATCCGCAGAGCAGCTTGACCAGCGTCGTTTTCCGCTGCTCGTGGTGGTGCAGGTGAGCAGCCTCGACGACACCACCACGGCTCCCCGAACCCACACCACGCCTTCGCACCACCGCCCCGCACCACCGCTCAACATCGCCGCCCCGCACCACCGCTCAACATCGCCGCCCCGCACCACCGCTCAACATCGCCGCCCCGCACCACCGCTCAACATCGCTCCTCACCCGACCCCTCCTCACCCGACCCCTCCTCAGAGGTTGTCTTCGAGTAGAGATATGATCGTTTAGCCGTGGGCCGAGCCCAGGCTTCGCTGGCTGTTGGAGCTTTGTTCCCCAACTTCTCCTCCGTCTAGGGCTGGTTACCAGGCCGCCTGGATCTCTGATCGGTGCCCCAAAGCATCGGGAGATCCGGGGCGGATCAAGGGCGTGATGCGTCCGTCGTCGACTCTGCTCAGTGGATCGAAATTCCCCGCGAGCAGCAGATGGTGCCCAGTGCCGTCGTAACGGATCAGGTTCCAGCGCGCGCCTTCGTTGCCGTCGTGGTTCCTGCTCACCAGGGTGCGAATTTTGCGTCCGTCTGGGACGGAGTACTCGTCTATGGTGTAGTGATGCGGTTGCCGACCATTGGACGGTTGGAGATGGCCGATCAGCATGCTGCGTCCGTTCGGGTTGATCGCCGAGGTGGTGGCTTCCTTTCCTTGAGCTATGACCTGACTGGTCGCGAGTGTGGTGCCAGAGGCGGTCGTGTCCAGAACCCGAGCCTCAGATTTGACCACTAGGCCGAGCGTGCGGCGATCGGCGGCCCAGGAAAGGCTCTCGATCTGTCCTGCGATGTTCGTCGTCCATGTTCGTGTCCTTCTCGCGGGCAGATCGACGACCGTGAGCTGCGCTCCGGGGCAGAAGCGCAACGTTTTCCCCTGACCGCATACCTTGCCGTCGAGGCTGTAGGCGAGTCGAGTGCCGTCACTGGTAACGGCAAGGGAGCTCGCTGTCGTACCGATCACTTTGGGAATCACGTCGCGAACCAACTCGGCTGGTTTGCCTTGTTCATCGACCTGGGCTCGGTAGAACCTCGTGCTGCTTTCCTGTGTCTCGCGGGACTTGACGCTCTGGGCGATGTAGAAGGTCTCACCGTCGCCAGCGCCTGCGAGCAGGTATCCACCGGGCTCCCGCAAGCTTCCCTCCGGGGTCGGGGGCAGCCCGAGCCGGCTCGCGACCTTCCCGGTGCGAGCGTCGTGGACCGTCACGCCGTCATTGCCGGCGATCAGCAGGAAACGCGGGCCAGTGAGAGTGTGCGTTGCGGGCCCGGTTGGGGTCGTGCCTCCTGTTCCGGCCACCATGGCGGCGACTGTGCCTATGACCACGACGACGAGCGCGGCTGCGAGCGGAACCGCCAGGGCGAACCGGCGTGCGGAAACGATGGTCTTCGTTCGCGCCGCCTGTTCGGCAGGGCGCAAGGTTTCCGGGCGAATCTGCTCGGCGTCGGCGGCGAGGGCATCACGGAGCTGATCTTCGAGCCATGACGTCATCGGTTTCCCTCCAGTTTGACGGTGAGTGCCTTCAGGGCTCGAAAGACGGTCGATTTCACTGTGCCACGGCTGATTCCCATGGTTTCGGCGATTTCTGCCTCGGACAGGTCGAGGTAGTAACGCAACACCACGGCTTCTCGCTGGCGGCGGGGTAAGGCGCGTACTGCCTCGGACACCTCCCGGCGTGTCTCTCCGAGCAACGTGACGGCCTCCGCCGACCGAAATGGCGTCTGCCGATCGCCGGTGAACCTGCTCATGATGGACCGGCGCCGGCGAACCATCCGGCATCCGTTCACCACACTCGCCCGTAGGTAGGGCAGGACTCGATCATGGTGGGTCAACCGGCTCCATCGGCGGTGCAGCGCGGCGAAGGCGTCCTGGACGACGTCCTCGGCCGTTTCCTGGTCACCCACCAGCAGGAACGCCAACCGGACCAGGCCCAGCCGGTGAGTCAGGAACAGGTCGGCCACGGCAGCCTCATCCATGGCCGCAGCAGGCGGCCCTCCCTGCGGGGATGGCGCTGGTTCGTCCACCGCTCGTTGAATTGCGAATCGCATACCTCTTCCATGCATACTCGCTGTCCAGGTTGCTTCGTGAGACGGAAGTCACACTTGCGGGGTTCGGCTCGCCGTCAGGTGCGGTAGTGACGAGCAGCGGTGTCAGGGCTGACGTCCAGAACTGCGGCGATCTCGTTCCAGGTGGCTCCGGCCGCTCGGTCGGCGGCGACGGCCGCGGCCAGGACGGCGCGGGCCTGGGCGAGCAGGGGCAGCGCGGCGGCGGTGTAACCGGCGATGGGCCCGGGTTTCCAGCCGGTCTGCTGGGTGGGCGAGACGAGATCTTCGGCGTGCAGGTCCAATGCCAGCTTCCCGGCCGCCTGAGCAAGGTGTTCGGCCTGGTCGCGGAGATGGCGGCGCTGTTTGCGGGTGCCGTCCTGGCGTTGGTGGCGCTGGGTCAGGGGGCGCCAGCGCCTGACGCGGGTGCGGCCGAAGGCCCATCGACAGGCGTCGGAGCAGAACTTGCGGGGCCGACGGCGTCGTCTTCATGGCATTCCCGGCCGCCAGTGACGGCGTGGCGCAGATCATGCAAACGGATCGGCGGCAGGCCGGCTTTGAACGCCAACCGCTCGAAGTGTGTACTGACCGAATCCGGCATCAGGGCACGCCCATACTCCCACGTGAAGACACGCCCCGAATCAACCCAGGCCGAACCCCCAAGCCAGCCGTCGAGTGATGCATCTCCGGCGCACCCTCCTTGACCACTCGACCGACCTTGGTGAGCCGCTTCACCGTCGCCGGCAAACCCTCACCCAGATCGGCATCCACCCACCGCACCCCACACACTTCACCACGACGCAGACCGCAGAAGCGCGGGCGGCGAGCAATTCCTCATTCTTTCGATCGATCTCGACGAGCACCCGCTCGACCACCGGAACGAACAACCGGTCCATCCGCACATCCGCAAGAACTTCCCGGATGTGCGTTCTCCAATTGCTTTCGTATCTGATGAGAGTGCTTTTCGCGGAGATCTTTGAGGTGATTTCGGACTGGCCTGGCGCAGAACTTTGAAAGTGGCGGTGAGCAGGGTATCGGCGCGCCCACCGACGCACCCGGCATGCTGTGCCTGGCCAGACCGGATGACGCTATGTGATGCACATCACATCTCAGAACGTGAATTCGTGGCCGTCGTACGGGCGAAAGCCGACGAACCACTACACAAGGGCTGGAGCACCATGTGATCGCAGAAGAACCCGGCAGGGTCGACGACGCCGAGTTGATCCGGCGCTCGGAACGCGCCCCGGAGGTGTTCGCCGGTCTCTTCGACCGGCACGCGCCCGCACTACGGCGCTATGTCGCCCGGCGACTGGGTCCCTCGCTGGCCGACGACATCGTCTCCGACGCCTTCCTGGCCGCCTTCCGGCGCCGCCACCGCTACGACACGAGCCACCTCGACGCGCGGCCCTGGTTGTACGGCATCGCCGCCCGGCTCATCAGCCGGCATCGGCGGGTGGAGGTCCGCCTCTACCGGGCACTGGCCCGCAGCGGCATCGATGAGATCGCCGAGCCGTACACCGAACGCGTCGACGACCGGATCGCCGCCCAGCAGGCCGGGCTGGCAGGGGCGCTGGCGGAACTGTCGCCCGGTGACCGGGAGGTGCTGTTACTCGTCGCCTGGGCCGAGATGTCGTACGACGATGTGGCCCGCGCGCTGGACATCCCAGCCGGAACCGTCGCATCCCGCTTGCACCGGGCCAGAGCAAAGACGCGCCAGGCGCTCGGCGAATCCCACCCTGTGACCACCCGAGAGGAGTCCTTCGATGGATGATGACCTGCGATCGCTGCGCGAGTGGCGCGCAGAGATCCCCGAGCCGGGCCAGGAATGGACCATTCCGCAGCGCCGCCGGATGCTGACGCGGATCCGGGGGCGCGGGCTAACACTGGGACGCCGCCTGCTCCTGGTCGGAGCGCTGGGAGCCGCCACCGCACTCGCCGTGACCACCCTGCCACCCGCACCGCCCATCCCAAACCCGGCGAACACGCCGCCGGTCGCCCAACTCGACTCCAGCGTGGTGCTCGCCCACGCCGCCGAAGTGGCGGGCAGGCGCAAAGGCGACCAGGTCCCCCTGCCGACGCAGTGGCACTACACCAAGACCCTGGACAAGCAGCCGAACTCGGACACGGTCACCACCAGCGAGGGATGGATGCGCTACGACGGCAGGCAGCACGCCAACGTCGATAGAGGCGGAAAAGTGGTCGTCAGCACCATTTCCCCGGATCCGGGCGACGACGACCTGTCGCCGCAGCAGTACGACGCCAAGCTCCGCGAACTGCCGACCGACCCGAAGAAGCTGCTGGCCAAGGTCACGGCCGATCGACACTGGATCGATTACCCCAAGGAGGAGGGCGTCACCAAGAGCCCTGAGCCCGACGCCGACCGCGCCTACCGGGTGATCATGCTCTATCTGAGCAGGTACGGCACGATGCCGCCGCGGCTGGAGGCGGCCATGTTCCGCGCCCTGGCACTCATTTCCGGCGTCCGCATCGAGCAGGGTGTGAGCGACGCGGCGGGCCGCACCGGCCTGGGCATCTGGATGGAGGGAACCGACACGATCTCCCGCACCTACCACATCCTCGACCGGGATACCTACCGCTACCTGGGAACGCGGGCGGTCTGGCTGCGCGACAGGTTCCTCGGCGGCGAGAGCGAACCCGCCTTCCGCAAGGGCTCGGTGTGGAGCACGGCCCTGCTGTCCTCCATGATCGTCAACCGTCCCGGCCGGCGAGGCTGACCTTCGCCGCACCAACGGGACTCCGGCGAAACCAGCTTTGAGCAGCAGGAGTTCCGGTAGTAGTCGCCGAAGATCCGCCTGCAGGATGCGTCATGCTCGGAACCCTCCACCAGCGAACCCTGAGATCGTCGCAACACATTCCGTGGCGCGACGATCCCTGGAACCCGCCCTCGGTCCATGGGCGGGGCTTCTTTTCTACGGCCCTCTCGGAACTCGTCGGCCGTCGACTGGTCGGCCATGGGATCTCCCCGGGCGACTCGCCCTCGGCAGGGCTCTCGGTCTCGGGCTCAGCACCAGTCGCCTCGGTGGCAGCCATAACGGTCGCCGCCGCTCCCTTCGTGCCGGTGACCATGGCAAGGCTCTGGCCTGCCTGGAGCATGGCTGTCGAGCTTCGAGAGCCCCTACCCTTCACTGAGACTTGAGTGACGGCCCGCCGCCAACTGCGGCATCCCCGCCGAACTCGTTGGTACCGAGGATGAGACACCTTCTGAGATCGCAGGGTTTGTGCATATCAAGCTTGGTTGCTAATGTTCCGGCATATCGATAAACGATAAACCGGGAGCGTCCATGCGCAGCAGCCACCGTTCCTATGTCCGCCCCTCCCTCATACGATTCATGGCATCTGCCACCTTGTGGATCGGCGCCATCGCCGCGTTCTGGGGCATCGCGTACGCCATCAACGGCGCGACACAAGCAGGCGCCTACGTCACCGTTCCCGTCCCCCTGGACGCATTCATCGATCCCGAGTCGGCATTCGCCCACCCCAAACAGCTGCCGGAAGGCACCTCGCTGCAGCCCTCCGGCAACTCCGTTGACCTGCGCGCCTGGGATTCCACCATCCTCGAACAACTCCTTTCCCGCGGAGACACCGCGGTGACCGGCGTTGCTCTTGGCCTGGGCGCAGTCCTACTGCGGAGGCTGCTGCTGTCGATCCTCGAGGGCGAGCCCTTCCGCAAGGGCAACCCTTCCCGGATCGCCCGCCTGGCAGGTCTAGTGGTCCTGAGCGGCTTCGTCGCCAACTTCTTGCCGCAAATAGCGGCGACGATGGTGCTCACCAGAGTAGGTCTCTCCCCTTCAGGCATACCAACGGTGCACATCCCTTTGCTGCCCATAGCGGCGGCCCTGCTGCTTCTCATCCTGGCGGAAGCATTCCGCCGCGGCAGCGAACTCGCCGACGACACCGCAGCGACCATCTGAATGGAGCAAGGACACCAGGTAGTGTGCCACCTCGACCGGCTCCTCGCCGCTCGGAGGATGACCCTGGCCGAGCTCTCCACGCGGATCGGCGTGACTGTGGTGAACCTGTCCATCCTCAAGAACGGACGGGCGAAGGCGGTCCGATTCTCCACACTGACCGCCATCTGCCAGGTCCTCGGCTGCCAGCCCGGTGACCTGCTCACTGTTACGCCACCGACAAGAGAGCCAGCACAGCGACACAAACCCCGCGGCAACTGACGCACCGACGATCCGCTATCCCTTCATCCCACGAAGTGAGTCCTCAAAGGGGCGACGAGCGGTCGAGCATGCACGATGAGCAATCCCGTAATCCCCCGCGGCACGTGCTCATCGTGATCGAGTGGTCACTGTCCACGGCCCTGATGCGGCCGATGCAACACGCCGACCAGGCTAGTGAGGCTGTTCTCGCCATACCCCGCAGCAACACCTCGACGAAAAATCTCCAAGACCGCGGCGGGAAGTGAGCCGTCCACGCCGGACACCCGGGTGGTGTGCAGCACATGTTCCAAACTCGCCACCCCCATGGAGATCCGATCGACATCCCCTTCGTGATTACCCGCGGCAATACGCGGCGCGTAGAACTCCAGGAAATAACGCAGGTCCATGGTCTTCACGGCCTGCGGCAGGAAATCCTCCGCCGAGATCCCATTGGCCTCCGCCACCGCCTGCCCGTGCAGGTAGCCTGCCAGCGCCGTCCAGAACATGTCGATCCCGATCTGGTAGTACAGCGCCGCCAGTCCATGGTCCTCGCCGAGGTAATCGATCCCGGTGAGCACCTCAAGAGCAGGTCTGTGCGCCTCGATGGCGTCCTTGGGCCCGCTGTAGTACGTCATCGCGTCCGGCGTACCGATGCCCGGAGGCGGCACCTGCACCCCACCAGTAATCTGCACGGCCCCGCTTTCGGCCAGCCACGCGGCCGTCCGACGGGCCCTGTCCGGGTTGTCGGAGGTGAGGTTGGCCAGGGTACGCCCGTCCAGAGCCGCAGACGGAGCCTGCGCCAGAATCGCATCGAACGCGTCGTAGTCGATCAGGCTCAGCACCACCAGTTCGTTGGCGGTGAGCGCCGCCTCAACCGTTTCCGCCCTCCTCGCACCCCGCGCCACCAGCCCTTCCGCCTTGGCAGGCGTGCGGTTCCACACGGTCACCTCGTAACCACTGTCGAGATAGGCGCTGGCCATGGCCTGCCCCATGGGCCCCAACCCAACAACCGTCACAGACTTCATCCACGCCTCCTTCCACTACCACTAGAACGAACGCTCTATCTAGCCCGCACGCTAGCACACCCTTAGAACGAACGCTCTATCCAGTACGATGGCAACCATGCGAACCCAGCACGAGGTCGGCACCCGGGAGCGAATCGTCCAGACGACCTCCCGCCTGATGCAGCGCCAGGGATACGAGGCGACGGGCCTCAAGCAGATCTCCCAGGAGGCCCAGGCCACGCTCGGCTCGGTCTACCACTTCTTTCCGGGCGGCAAGCGGGAGCTGGCGGTAGAGGCGGTCCGCCACGGAGACAGAGAGTTCGCGGAATTCCTGCGCACGGCGTTCGACCAGGAAGACGACCCCGCCGTGGCGATCGTCACCTGCACCCGCGACCTGGCAAACGGGCTGCGCGAGTCCGCCTGGCTGGACGGCTGTCCGGTAACCACCACCGCACTGGAGAGCGCAGGACGAGAGCCCGAGATCCAGCAGGCCGCAGAGGACGCCTACGAGAACTGGCGCTCCCTGGTCCGCAACAAGCTCAGACACTCCGGCTTCACCGACGACACGGCTCACGACCTCGCCCACAGCGTAATCAACATGCTGGAGGGCGCAGAACTGTCAGCACAGGTATCCCAAAGCGTGACACCCCTAGAGATCGCTGGCAAACACCTCGCCCGACTCATCAACTCCTACCGCTAAACCACCAACCCACCAAAACGCCAAACCACCAAGACGCCAAACCACCAAGACGCCAAACCGCAAGAAACCGCCGAACCACCAAGGCCACCAAACCGCGAGGAACGGCGAACCCGGGAACCACAAACAGCCGAACCACGAGGAACGGCGAACCGAAGCACCACCGAGACAGCCGAATCGCTGAACCTCTGAACCGCCGAAACCGCCAGCCACCGCACTGCCCGGCACCCCAACCCGTCCACCCGATTGCGGATGATCAGCAGGGATAGAGTGACGGCGTGTCAGACACTGGACTTTTCGCCGGAACAGGCCCGTTCTATGCACAGTTTCGCCCGGGCTACCCAAAGGAATTCCTCGATGACCTGGTTCAGCACTTCACCCTCGACGGTTCCGGACGTCTACTCGACCTTGGCTGCGGCACCGGCCAACTGACCATTCCACTCGCCGAACACGTCGCAGAAGCCGTCGGCATCGACCCCGAGCCGGACATGCTCGCCGAGGCCACTCGCGAAGCACGCGCAAAGGCAATAGGCAATGTGACCTTCGTACGCGGCAGTTCAGCAAACTTACCCAGCAACCTGGGGCGATTCCACCTGGTGACCATGGGGCGCTCATTCCATTGGATGGATCGCGACCAGGTCCTGAGAGCGCTGGCCAACATGGTCGAAGACGACGGCGGCCTGGTGATCGCCAACGACAGTTGCCTGGCGCGACCGATCACCCCTTGGCAACACGCCATCGAAGCAGTCCAGCACCGCTTCCTGGGCCCACTACCTCAATCCGGCGCCACCCTGCCACCCGAGCCACACGAGACAACACTCGCCCGCTCCCCATTCCCGACCTTCACCAGCCTCGTCTACAAATTCGAACGATCGTGGACGACGGAACGCATCATTGGCTACCTGTATTCGACATCACTACCGCTGCGTCAACTACTCGGCAACCGTCGACCAGCTTTCGAACAAGAGGTCACCAACGCCCTACTCGCAGCCAACCCAACCGGACATTTCATCGAACCTGTGGTCCTCCAGGTTCTACTAGCCCGGAAGACTCTCCCCGGTCCTGCCACATAAGCGCGCTCAGCATCACCTGCGCCAACCCACCTCCCCAGCAACACCAAACATTCATCTTCCCAATTCAGCACAGGACGACCACCTCTCCCGCCCAATCCGGTTGCGCGCCCGCCTGACCGCCCTGCTTGGCCACCATTACTGCAAAGTCCTCGCGCACCGACTCGAAGCCGTCCGCGACCGTGCCGTGCACATCCATCCTGCTCATCGCCTGCCACCCTTCGAGGGTGAGTGCTGATCGCCGACAATGGATAGTCGCGTCCTGACCTGGCCCCACGACGTCATATCACGCGTTACCGCTGCTCCTGCGAGCGTTCAGGTGACGTGACCGGAACGACGTGAGACAAGGCGCTGCGGAGGATGCTGGCGAAGGAATCGGTGGTGCCGGGCTTGAGCCAGTGTCGGCCCGCCACGCGAATGGCGCCGGCCACCGCGGCGGCCGTGACCGCGGGGAACAGGCCGCTGCCAGGGGCGATGCCGGTGCGGTCCGCGATGGCCTCGGCGAGCGGGCCCTCCGCCACACTGAACGCTTTCAATGCCTCGCCCTCCAACTCGGGTGTCGACATGATCATGCTCAGGCCGGCCTTATCGGGCTCCGGGTCGGTGTACAGCTCGATCACAGCCGCGATGACGGCCTGCTCCAGTGACTCCTCCACGGGCCGGGAGCGCAGCGCCAGACCCACCCGCCTGGATTGGTCTGCCTGGAATGAGCAGATCGCCTCCTCCCTGCTCGCGAAGTAGTTGTTATACGTGCGCGGCGAGACGCCCGCAGCCATGGCGATGTCATGGACGCGCACGAGAGCGAGTCCGTTAGGGCCTTGCTCGATGGCCAACTGGAGCGCGGCGTGGCCGATCGCCTGCCGGGTGGCCTGCTTGTTGCGCGCCCGCAGGTCCATGGCGTCGTCGTTCATGGCTGAAGCATATCCGATATTGCGCGCCGCGCAACTGATGCGTGACGCGCAAGTTGTGTGTAGAGTTCGGGACGACGACCGGCACTCGCACCGAGAGTGCCGCCCAACCTGACGTGCGCCGGGACAGGGAGATCCGCAGGTGGGGCAACACGCCTCGCGAGGACCATCCGCCCGGGCGGGGCAGTACGCCCACACGCAAGTCGCTCGTCCAGGGGAAGGCCAGAATCCCGCACAGAAGCCATTCGTCCAAATATCGGGATGCCTGCACGAAAGCCATTCGTGCAGGAGGCAAGGCGTCCGTACGACAACCATTCATGCAGGAAGCGGGCGCCCGTACGGCGACCACCCGTCACCGGCATCGTCACGGCGGCGTCCTGGGGCGGCGTCCTGGGGCAGCGTGCCGGGGCTGGTCGAGTAGCAAACACCCTAGGCGTGGTTCCGGGCGACTCCTGGGCCTGGGCCTGGGCCTGGGCCTGGGCCAGGGCCGTGCCAAGCCGTCTGAATTTCGCCCAGACCACGGTTATCGGTCCGCCTCCCCCAGGAGGTCGCGCAACCGTTCCCTCTCATGTTCCACCCGCACGACGATCACATTCGGAGGCTCTTGATGCGTGTCCATGGTGTCACCTACGACACCGGCTTTCTCTCCGCCGGAACCACCACCCACGAACCCTTCGATCCGGACATTGTCCGCCGCGAGATGCAAATCATCCGCGAGGACCTGCATTGCGACGCAGTCCGCATCACAGGAGGAGACGCCGATCGCCTGGAGATCGCAGCGCGTCACGCCGCCCAGGCGGGCCTGGAGACCTGGTATTCGCCGTTCACGAACGGCCTCACCCAAGGCGAGTTGATGGCCTTCATCATCGACAGTGCCGAACGGGCCGAACGACTGCGGCGGGAAGGAGCTCGCGTCATCCTCCTCACCGGCTCTGAGATCAGCCTGTTCACCAGCGGATTTCTGCCCGGCGACAATTTTCAGGAGCGGCTTGGCTTGATGGCCGAGCCCGCGCGGCTACGCGCCGCGCTTCCCGGCCTGCACGCCCGCGTCAACGCCTTCCTCCGCCGAGCCGTCGTCGCGGTGCGCGAACGTTTCGGCGGCCCGATCAGCTACGCTTCCCTGCCTCTCGAAGGCGTGGACTGGGGTCCGTTCGACATCATCGCCACCGACGCGGGGTACCGCGACGCGACCAGCGCGCCCGGTTTCCGCGAGGGCGTACGCACCCAGACCGCTCAGACCAAGCCGTTCGCCGTCACCGAGTTCGGCTGCACCACCCACCGCGGAGCCACCGCTCTGGGCGCACGCGGAGACTCCATCGTCGAATGGGACGAGCGTGGCCGCCCCCACCTGACCCAGACCCCCGAACGGGACGAGGAAGAACAAGCTGCCTACGTGCGGGAGCTTTTCGAGATCTACGACGATGAGGGTACGGACGCTGTCTTCGTCTACACCTTCGCCTCCCGGCATCTGCCCACGTCCTCCGAGCCCGCACGTGACTTCGACACCGCAAGCTTCGGCATCGTCAAGGTCCTTGAGCGCGACCGTACAGGCAGGGCCTATCCGGGTTTGCCATGGGAACCCAAGGCGGCCTTCCACGCCGTGGCCGAATACGGGCAGGCCAGGACAGCCACACGGCCCCAGACGACCGACCAGACTCAAACGACCGAACAAACACGAGTTC
>NZ_JBFAKB010000008.1:0-315258 GCF_040655495.1 Nonomuraea sp. NPDC050404 | reverse complement strand
CCGACTCCGACTCCGACTCCGACTCCGACTCCGACTCCGACTCCGACTCCGACTCCGACTCCGACTCCGACTCCGACTCCGACTCCGACTCCGACTCCGACGAGCAGACAGCCGCAGACGAATGAGTCAAACCATAAGAACGGTGCAGGCGCGACGAGCGAGCCAAGCCGGAGAAGCAGTCCAGGCGAGGCAAACGGGCCAGGCCAAGGGAGCTATCCAGGCCAGCCCGGCGGCCCAGACGAAGGGAGCACCCCGGATGTAGGGAGTGGCCCCGATGAAAAGAGCGACCCGAACGTAGGGAGTGGCCCGGGCGGAAGGAGCGGTCCAGGGGAGGTGAGCGGCCCGAATCAACCCAGCGATCGCGGCGAAGTGAGCGGCCCAGACCAGCCCAGCGGTCGCGGCGGAGTGCGCGGTCCAGATCAAGTGGCTGTACAGGTGAAGACGACTGCGCCCGAAGAGGGGGCGATCGCGTGACGCTGCCTACCGCGAACCTCGGAAGGACCGGTTTGGAGGCGAGTCGCCTCGGCTACGGGGCGATGGAGCTGCGCGGGCCACAGGCGTGGGGCAAACCGGTGACCGACGAACAGGCCCGCACGGTGTTGAACTCGGTGCTCGACTCTGGAGTGAACGTCATCGACACCTCGCCGGACTATGGCGATGCCGAGAAGCACATCGGCCGCTGGATTTCGCACAGGCGCGAGGAGTTCATCCTTTCCAGCAAGTGCGGCTGCCCGCTCGCCGCCGGCGGTGACCCACGAACGGTTCCGCCGCATGTCTACACGAGGGCCAACGTCCGCGCGTGTGTGGAGCAGAGCCTGCGCCGGATGCGTACCGATTACCTTGACATCTTGATGGTGCACATGAGCCCGAGCGTGGCCGTGATGCAGGCCGAGGACACCATCGCCGAAATGCTGGCGCTCCAGGACGAGGGCAAGATCCGCTTCATGGGCATGTCAGGGGAACTGCCTCACCTTCCTGAGCACATCGCGCTAGGGGCGTTCGATGTCTTCCTCCTCCCCTACTCGGCGCTCGACCGCTCCCACGAGAAACTGATCAGCGCCGCCGTCGCGGCCGGCGCGGGGACGATCGCTCGCGGCTCGGTCGCCCGCCCACTCACGGCCCCGCCCGAGGTCCTGCCGGAGCCGGTACGCCGCCCACTCGCCGACCGCCATGCGCGGCTCACCGCAGCAGGCCTGAATGATCTATTAGACGGCGCCTCAACGATGGAGCTCCTGCTTCGCTTCATCCTCAGCCATCCGGATCTGCATTCGGTGATCGTCGGCTCAACCCAGGTAGCGCACGTGCAGGCCAATGTCACGGCTGCCAAGAAGGGCCCGCTCCCGGCGGACGTGTACAACGCGTTGCTGGACCGCCTCACCGCAGCTTAGGAGGGCTAAACAAAGCGGGCGAAGCCGCACAGGACCGAGCCGGGCAGGACCGGCCAGTAAGGCCAGGCCGGGCGGGGCGAGCCGGGCGGTGCCAGGCCAGGCTGCCCCGGGCTGGGTCAGGGGTGGGGTCGGGGGGGCGAACCGGGCCGGGGTCGGACCGGACAGGTCGGACCGTCGGGCCAAGCGGGTCGAGCCGGACGGGGCCAAGCCAGGCCAGCTCGCGGGCACGGCCGGGCCAAGCCAGGCCGGGTCGGGGCGGGCCAGGCAGGTCGGACCGGGTCGGACCGTCGGGCAAGGCTGGTCGAGCCGGGCGGTGCCAGGCCAGGCCAGGCCGGGGAGTCGGGGGTCGGGTCGGACCGGGCGGGTCGGACTGTCGAGCCAGGCAGGTCGAGCCGGACGGGGCCAAGCCAGGTCGGGGCGCGGGCAGGGCCGGGCCGAGCCAGGTCGGGGCGCGGGCAGGCCAGGCAGGTCGAACCGTCGGGGCCGGGACGAGACGGGCCAGGCAGATCCGACCGGGCCGGGCGGGCCAGGCCGGGCCGAGGCGAGGCGAGGCGAGTCGGACCGGGCAGGTCGGACCGTCGGGCAAGCCTGGTCAAGCCGAGCGGTGCCAGGCCAGGCCGGACCGGGTCGGAGCCAGGCCGGCCCGGGTCGGAGGGTCAGGTCGGAGGGTCAGGTCGGGGGTCGGACCGGGCCGGGGGGTCGGGTCGGACCGTCGGGTCAGGCCGGGCGGGGCGAGCCAGGCAGGTCGGACGGGTCAGACCATCGGGTCAGGCGGGGGCGGACCCGGTGGATTGGGTCGGGGCGGGCCGGGCGGGCTGCTTTTGTGGCATGCCCGCCGTGGCCGGTTGTTGGTGGTTGCTGGGCGTGGGGTGCGCGGTTGGGTGTTAGGCCTTGGGCGTCTGCTGGATGCGTACCATGTTGCCTGAGGGGTCGCGGAAGGCGGAGTCGCGGGGGCCCCAGGGCTGGTCGATGGGCTCCTGCAGCACCTCGGCGCCGGACGCGCGTACCTGCTCGAAGGTCGCGTCGAGGTCGTCGGTGTCGAACACGATCATCGGTAGGACGCCCTTGGTGAGCAGTTCCTGCAGGGCGTCGCCGTCGGCCTGGGAGCGGCCGGCGTGCGGTTCGGAGAGCACGAACTCGGGGTTCGGCTGCGACGGGCTGCCGAGGGTGACCCAGCGGAACTCCCCGGAGGAGACGTCGTTGCGAATTTCGAGGCCGAGCGCGTCGCGGTAGAAGGCGAGGGACTCGTCCAGGTCGTTGACGGTGATGTGGCAGTACTTGAGTGCGATGTTCATGCCGCAAACGTTAGGCGGCGGCGATGCGGCCCGCTTCTCCGATCCTGCTCGGCAGGTCTCCCGTCGGGCCGGTCTGCGTCTTCGCCTTCGGCTGATCTCCTGTCGGGCGGATCTGCGTCTGCGTCTTTGTCTTCGGCTGATCTCTCGTCGGGCTGGTCTGCGTCTTCGTCTTCTGCAGATCTCTTGTCGGGCGGGTCTGCGTCTTTGGCAGATTTCCTGTCGGACGGCTTGGTGCCTCCGCCTCTCGCAGGTCCTCTGTCGGACGGCCTTGTGCCTTCGCCTCTGGCCGGTCTCCTGTAAGGCGAGTTCGCGCCTCCGCCTTTTGCAGGTCTTCTGTCGGACGGCTTTGGGCCTTTGCCTCTGGCGAGGCTTTCGTGAGGCGAGATTGCAGCTCTGCCTTTGGCTGGTCTTCCGGCGGACGGCTTTGGGCCTTTGGCTTCGGTTGATCTCTCACCGGGCGGGTCTGCATTCTTGCCACGCACGGGGGCATCGCCGCTACGGCGCTGTGTTCTCGGCTGCGGTAGGCGCTCGGTGTCTCTCCCACCAGCTCGGTGAACCGGGAGCTGAACGAGCCGAGCGAGGTACAACCGACCGTCATGCATGCGTCGGTCACGCTCATCCCGCCGCGCAGCAGCGCCATCGCCCGCTCGATTCGGCGGGTCATGAGGTAGCTGTAGGGGGTTTCGCCGTAGGTCGCTCGGAACCGTCGCGAGAAATGCGCCGGGGACATGAGCGCGCGGCGGGCCATCGTCGGCACATCGAGCGGTTGTGCGAATTCCCGGTCGATCAGATCCCGCGCCCTGCGTAGATGAGCGAGGTTGGCGAGGTCTTCCGGGGTCATGCGAACGACGCTACCATACCTGCTGAAATGGCCATTTACCTGCGCTAATAGGGCCGTGGGCGGTGTCGGCGCCGGGGCGGGATTGGACGAGTCGGGAGGCGGCTCGGGAGAATGCGAACGTGTGGGACGACAGCTCAGCATCGGGGTGCGAACGTGTGAGGCAACAGCTCGATACCGGGGTCCGAATCTGCGAGGCAGGAGTGGGATCTGCGGTTGCGCGATCGTGGCGGACAGGTTTGAGGTGGCCGTGCAGTCGGCGATGCGGCGCAACGGTCGGTACACGGACGTGCAGGGCAACGGTCGGAGTCCGAACATACGAGGCAGCAGCCGGTGCCCGAAGGTGCGAGGACGAAGCTGGGGTCCGAACATGCGAGACAGCAGACGGGGTTCGAAGATGCGAGGATGCCGCCGGGATCCGGAGGTGCGAGGATCCAGCCATGGTCCGGAGGTGCGAGATAGCAGTTCTGTACTGGAGGAGGTCGTGAATCCGCAGCGTTTGCGTGACCTTGCGCGGCTGCGCCGCGTTCGGGACCGGATTGATCGGGAGTACGCGCAGCCGCTGGATGTTGAGGCGCTGGCCCGTGGTGTGCACATGTCGGCTGGGCATCTCAGTCGCGAGTTCCGGCTGGCGTATGGCGAATCGCCGTACAGCTATCTCATGACCCGCCGGATCGAGCGGGCGATGACGTTGCTGCGCCGTGGCGACCTCAGTGTCACCGAGGTCTGTTTCGCGGTCGGGTGCTCGTCGCTGGGCACGTTCAGCACGCGCTTCGCCGAGTTGGTCGGGGTGCCGCCCAGCGTCTACCGGCGCGAGTCGGCGCGTGCGACGGCGGGGATGCCGTCGTGCGTGGCGAAGAAGGTGACCCGGCCGGTCAGGAATCGAGAAGTATCGGCAGGCGACCGGACATAGCGTGATTTATGAGGCCATGGGGTTCGCGAATCGCGCATTCGCTAATCTCGCCAACCGTGTGATTCGCATGGGGAGCCGAGAACAACACCTGATACGTGCTGGTTTCCAAGAACAACACATGATTCGCGCTGGATCTCGCGAGCCACTGAGCTGCGTCGGGTTCCGGGCAGCCAACAAATCCACGTCTGGGTCCCGTCAGTCACAGTCGCAGGCTCTGTGTCAGGGTCCCGGTAGCCGACAAGTCGTCGGCAGGGTCTCGACAACCGCAAGTCCCCGACAGGGTCCCGACAGTCGGCAAGTCCCCGTCGGAGTCCCGGCCGCCACAGGTCTCCGTCAGAATCCCGGCAGCCACAATGCCGCCGGGGATCCCGTCGGCCATCAGGATCCCGTCAAAGGTCCCGTAAGCCTCGCAGGATCCCGTCCGGATTTTGCGGGAAACAGGATTCGCGCAAGCAAGGCAGGAACACATGACCAGCGCCACAACCCGCAAGGCCAACCAGTCCTACCGCGAGGTGCTGCGCGACCGGCAGATTGCCGTCCTGCTGCTGGGTGATCTGCTGTCCAACGCCGGCACAGGCATGATCATCGTCGCCATGCCCGTGCAGACGCTCGCCATTCACGGCAGCATGCCCAAGGCGATCGCCATCGGTCTGGTGGAGGCCGCGCCGTTCGTCCTGTCGACCGTTCTCGCGCTGGCCATCGGCCTTGGACGGGTACGGATGGCGCCGCGCACCCTCCTGATCACCGACTGCCTGCTGCGGTCGCTGACCTTCAGCGTCCTCGGCGTGCTGGCCGTCACCGGACGGCTCACGCTGCCCGTGCTGATCGTGGGGTTGCTCCTCGGCGCGACGTTCCGGCTGGCGGGTTCGAGTAGCCGCCGTCTGCTGGCGACGTCCCTCGCGGGCGAGAACGGGCAGTTCGCCGTCAACGGCCTGCTCGGCCTGAACACCACGTTCGCGCTCTACATCGTCGGCCGGTGCTGGGCGGCCTGATCGTGGCCGCCACCAGCGCGGGCGTCGCGCTCTTCGTGGACGCGTGCGGCGCGCTGATCCTGCTGGCCGCCGTCCTGGCGTCCATCCCCCGCACGGGCGCGGGCCGTGACGCGCTGCGTCGAGCGCGGGCCGGGGCCTCGGGCTGGCGGGTCCTGCGCCGCCGGCCGGTTGCCGCGCGGCTGCTGGTCGTCGTGTTCTTCTTCAACTTCTTCTACATGCCGATCGAGGTGGCTCTGCCCCTTTATGTACGGGAATCACTGGGGGCCGACGCGTCCGGCCTGGGGCTTATGTGGGGGGCGTTGGGAGTGGGCGCGTTCGCCGGCGCCGCGCTGGTGAACCAGTTACGGCACCTCCCCCAGCGTCATGTGCTGATCGCGATCGTCGGGTTGTGGGCGATGTGCCCGGTCGTGCTCGCGTTCGTCGGTGATCTCACGTTCGCCATGATCGTGTTTGCTCTGGGTGGTCTGGTGTGGGCGCCGTTCACGCCTGTGGCGTACAGCTTCCTGCAGTCGGGGGTCGAGCCGGAGGAGCAGCAGCAGGTGGTCACGTTGTGGACGACCGGATCCACGCTGGCCGCGCCTCTCGGCCTGACCACCGGTGGGCCCCTCGTCGAGCTGGCGGGGAGTACCGGAGGGCTGGTGTTGTCCGGTGGGCTGACCCTGCTGTTGCTTCCGATCGCGGCGCTCGCCGTGCTGAGGCGGGGGCGTACGAATCACGCGGGAACGCCTGACAGGCGGTGAACGCGTTCTGCCGGGGGCGGCGGGAGCCCGTACGGCAGTCCTGGTCAGGTCCTGTTCAAGTAGGTGAGGACCGCCAGGACGCGGCGGTTGTTGTTGCCGTCATCGGTGAGGCCGAGTTTGTCGAACATGGAGGTGGTGTACTTGCCGATGGCGCTCTCGCTGAGGAACAGCCGCCGGCCGATTGCCTGGTTGGACAGCCCTTCCGCCATGAGGCCGAGCACGGCGTGCTCTCGTTCGGTGAGCTGGTCGAGCCGCCGGTCGGCGGGTCCGGTGGACAGGAGCGCGGCGATGACGGCGGGGTCCATGGCGGTCCCGCCGGCCGCGACGCGTTCCAGGGCATCGACGAACTGGTCGCCGTCGAACACGCTCTCCTTGAGGAGGTAGCCGACGCCGCCGGTGCCACCGGCCAGGAGCTCGCGGGCGTACAACTGCTCGACGTGCTGAGAGAGGATCAGCACCGGCAGCCCTGGCACCTCACGGCGGGCGGCGAGGGCCGCGCGCAGCCCCTCGTCCGACTGGGTCGGCGGCATGCGGACGTCGACGATGGACACGTCCGGCCGCCGGGTCAGCATCGCGTCGAGCGTCTCGGGCCCGGTGGCCGCCGTCGCCACCACCTCGTGTCCGTACGCCGCCAGCAGGCGGATCATCCCGTCACGCAGGAGGTAGAGGTCTTCGGCTACAAGGACGCGCATGGCAGCACCATCCTCGCACGGGCCGGACCGCCCGCCGGACTGGTGATCTCGAGGGAGCCGTCGAAGACCGCCAGGCGGCGGCGCAGTCCCGCGAGCCCGCCTCCGGCCCGCACGCCGGCCCCGCCCCGGCCGTCATCCTCGACCTCGACGACGATGTCAGTGCCGTCCCTGGAGATGGAGATCCGCGCCCGGGTCGCATGGGCGTGCTTGACCGCGTTGGTCAGCAGTTCGGCGGCACCGAAGTACAGGGCGGACTCGACCGGCGGCTCCAGGCGGGCCCGAAGGTCGGCGCTGACCTCCGTTTCGAGCGGGCTGTTCAGAGCGAGCGCGCGAACGGCATCGACCAGCCCCCGCTCGTTCAGCACCGGCGGGCTGATGCCCCTGACCAGGTCGCGCAGTTCGCTCAGTGACGTGGCGGCACCGGCCCGCGCCTCCCGCAGCAGCGCCATGGCCTGGTCGGGGTCGATCTTCATCAGCCTTTCCGCGGTCGCCAGTGACATCCCGAGCGCGACGAGGCGCGCCTGCGCTCCGTCGTGCAGGTCCCGCTCGATCCGGCGGATCTCGGCGGCCTGCGCGACCGTGGTGTCCGCGCGCTGGGCCGTCAGCTCGTCCACCCGGTCGGCCAGCGTCATCGCGGGCGTGGCGCGCAGGAAACGGACGGCCACCGGCACGACGGCCCGCCAGGCGTACGGGGCGGCTGCGACGGCCACGATCGCGCCGATGACGCGCAGCGCGGGCGACGGCTGGACCAGGCCGAAGAGCGCCTCCATGGCTCCGGCCGGCGGGATCGCGGCGATCACGCCCGCGGTGAACGGCACGATCGCGGTGAACCGCAGGTCGCGCCAGGTCGCGGGGTCGCCCCACCGGACCCGCCACTTTTGGTCCATGAAGGCGTCGCGGCTGGTGCGCTCGTAGCTGAAGCCGTTCCACCAGTACCCGGTGGACAGTTGCGTCACCGGCCCGGCCTGCCGGTACCCGGCGGGGATGACGGTGGCGGTCCATTGCGCGACGAGGAAGCGGATCGTGCGGCTGACCGGGCGGGACAGCGCGAGCGTGCCCGCGCACACCAGTACGACCGGCGCCACCCACGACCACGGATTACCCGCCCCCCACCGGATCCCCAGCGCCACCGCGGCCGCCCACACGGCCGGGACCAGCAGGCTGACGACCGCCACGACGCACGCCCGTACGAATCCCACGCCGGCGCGCGCCAGCCACGAACCCAGCACTCTCATGTCTCTTCCTTCGTCAACTCATCCGGTGCTTCCACTGTGCACCGCCCGGCGCCCGCGATCGCCCTGGTCAGCCCGGTAGTGGGGCTAGCCACACCCATCCGTGTGCCTGGACCGATACCGCGCCGCCCGCCCGATTGCTTCTTCGTCCTGGGGGCCGTGGCGTACCGGCGCGGCTGGTTCCACAGCATCACCGCGCGGACGGGCAGAGCCGGGCTCGGCATGGCCGCCGGGGCGACCGTGGTGTTCCTTCCGCTCGCGCTGGCCGGCGGAACCGGGGCGATGATGGGGTACGGCTCCCTGGGCTCCCTGTTCTACGCGTTGTGGGATTCCGCCTTCGCGGTCGGCGTCGTCCTGGCGCTGCTCGCCTTCTTCCGGGGGCGGCTGAACACCCAGGGGCCGCTGCGCCGGTACCTGTCCGGTCACGTCTTCACCGTGTACGTGACGCACGCGTTCGTGGTGACGGCGGCCGGTCATCTCCTGCGCGTGCTGGACCTGCCCACGCCGGTGAAGTTCCTCGTCGCGGCCGTCGTGGTGCTCCCGGCCTGTTTCGCGCTCGCCGGGCCGATCCGGCGGCTTCCCGGGGTCCGCCGCGTGCTCTGACAGCATCGATGGGAGAGGGCCTTGTCGGGGTCAGGGGTGGTCGGGAGAATGGCGGCCATGCCGCAGCGGATCACCTGCCCCGTTCTGGTCGGCCGGGAGGCTGAACTGCGCCGGCTGCGGGAGGCCGTCGAACGGGCCCGTTCGGGTGCGGCGTCGGTGGTCGTCGTGGCCGGGGAGGCCGGGGTCGGTAAGAGCCGGCTGGTCGGGGAGCTGGTACGTGCGGCGGAGGGCGTCCGGGCGCTGGTCGGCGGGTGCCTCGACGTCGCGGCCGAGGTCGCGCTCGCACCGCTGGTGGAGGCGTTGCGGTCGCTGCAGGAGTGGCCGGATCCCGCTGAGCGGGAACGGGTCGTCGGGCCGGCCCGCGAGGAGTTGGCGCGGCTGCTGCCAGGGCTTGGGGAGGCATCGGCGGTCGCGCCGGAACCGGGGCGGCTGTACGAGCTCGTCCTGGGAGTGCTGCACCGGATGGCGGAGCACGGGCCGGTGCTGTTCGTCGTCGAGGACCTTCATTGGGCGGACCGGTCGACGCGGGATCTGGTGGGGTTCCTGGCGCGTAACCTGCGGGCCGGGGTCGCGCTGGTGCTCACCTACCGCAACGACGAGGTGCCGCGCGGCCATCCGCTGCGGGGTTTTCTCGCCGAGTTGGTACGCGGTGGCGGGGTCGATCGGGTCGAGCTGGGCAGGCTTGAGCGCCGGGATCTGCGCAGGCTGCTGGCGGGGATTCTTGATGACGAGCCGACACCTGAACTCCTGGACCTGATCTGGGCACGCTCCGCGGGCAACGCATTCTTCGCCGAGGAACTTGTGGCGGCTTGGGCCGGTGAAGCGGTCGGAGCAGGTAAGGCTGGCGGGGCTGGCGGTGTGAGTTTGCCGGGTACGTTGCTGGAGCTGTTGCTGGCGCGGGTCGAGACGCTCGGTGAGCGGACGCGGGCGGTGCTGGAGGCCGCCGCGGTGGCGCCGGGCAGGATCGATCACGACGCGCTCGCGCGGGTCACCGGGGCGGATGACGTGGTCCTGGAGGAGGCGCTGCGGGAAGCCGTCGATCGGCACATGCTCGTGGTGGACGGCGAGGACGGGTACGCCTTTCGGCATGGCCTGCTGCGCGAGGCGATCGAGGGCGACCTGCTGCCCAGGCGGCGCCGCGCCCTGCACTCGGCCTGGGCGCGCGCTCTGACGGTGATGACCGACGCCGATCCGGGGCTGCTCGCCCACCATTGGCATGCCGCCGGTGACCTGGAGCAGGCGCTTCCCGCCTCGGTCCGTGCGGGCCAGGCAGCCGAGGAGTCCGGCACCGCGCACGAGGCGCGCCGCCACTATCTGCGCGCGCTCGATCTGTGGCCGAAGGCTCCCCGGGCGGCGGCGGGCAGTCCGCCCGGCCGGGCGGCTCTGCTGGAACGGGCCGCCCGCATGCTGGCGATCACCGGCTCACCGGGGGAAGCGATCGCGCTGATTGAGCAGGCCCTGCAAGAGACCGGCGAGCCGCACGCCCAGGAGGAGGCCGACGGGCCGACATCCCACGCCCTGGAGGAGGCCGACCGGCCGATGTCGCGCGCACTGGAGGAAGTCGGCGAACCGACGTCGCACTCCCTGGAGGAGGTCGGCGGGCCGGGGGCCCTGCTGGAGCGGTTGGCGAGGTATCGGTGGCTGGATGGGGACAGCGAAGGCGCCGTGTCCGCCGTGGCTCGGGCCTTGGACGTGATCAGGCCCGAACCGTCGGTGCTGCGGGCGCGCGTGCTGGCCGCCCACGGACAGATTCTCATGATCGGCGGCCGGAACGCGGCCGCGGCCGAGCGATGTGAGGAGGCGATCGCGGTCGCCGTGAGGGTCGGTGCCCGGGCCGAGCAGGGTCACGCCCTGGCCACTCTCGGCACGGCGCTGGCCGCCCTCGGCGACGTCGCGACCGGCGAGGCGCGGCTGCGTGAGGCGTACGCGCTGGCCGAGGACGCCGAGCAGCGCTGCCGCGCGTTGCACAACCTGTCCTACATCCTGGTACGCGACGGCCGCTGCGCCGAGGCGGTCGACGTGGCGCTGGAGTGTCATGCGCTGGCCGCGCGGTCCGGCATCCTGCGGTCGGTGGGCGTGACGGCGCTGGCCAACGGCGTCGAGGCGCTGGTCTGCCTGGGCCGCTGGGAGGAGGCGGAACGACTGCTGGAGGAGATCTTCGACCTCGGGCCGCGCCCGGCCGCACTGCCCGCGCCGCTCACCCAGCGCGGCCTGCTGCGGTTCTGGCGTGGCGACCTGGACGGCGCCCGCGCCGACGCCGACACCGCCGTACGGGCCACCGACCCGCAGCTCAGCGAGCCGGCACGGGCCCTGCTGGCCATGGCCGCGACCTGGCAGGGCAGGCCGCTGGAGGCCCGTGCCGCGATAAGCACACCCCCGGTTGACGACCCCGAGTATGTGATCGGGCCGTGCCTGGCAGGGCTGGAGGCTGAGGCGGCGATCGCCGAACAGGCCCTCGCCGCGCATGACGACGCCGCGCACGAAGCGGCGTGCGTACAGGCAGGAGATCTCATCGGACGGGTGCGTGCGGCGTCTGCCGGGCGGGTCAGTGCGCCGGTCGCCGCCATGGTGCTGACCGCCGAGGCGCAGCGGTCGCGTGTCACCGGTCGCCCCAACCCGCAGTTGTGGGCGGAGGCGGCGGATGCCTGGGAGGCGCTCGGCTTTCCCGGGCCCGCCGCGCACGCCCGCTGGCGTCAGACCGAGGCGCTGCTGAACGCCGGGATCTCCCGGGACCATGCCACGCCCGTCCTGCGCAAGGCTCATGCGCTGGCCCGTACCGTGCCGCTGGTGCTCGCCGAGGTCGAGGCGCTCAGCCGCCGGGCACGCATCGGGGTGTCCACGGCGGCGGATGCGGGGGAGGATGCCGCGACGTCACGGATCACCGCGCCGTTCGGGTTGACGCCGCGTGAGCGCGAGGTGCTGGCCATGGTCGCCGACGGGCACACCAACCGGCAGATCGCCGGGTCCCTGTTCATCAGCGCCAAGACCGCCAGCGTGCACGTCTCCAACATCCTGTCCAAGCTCGGCGTCACCAACCGCGCCGAAGCGGCCGTGGCCGCCCACCGCCTCGGCCTGACCGACGCCTGACCGCATGCCTGAACGTCCTCAAAGCCCGAACGTCCTAAGCACTTCTGCTCCGCCGAAATAAGGCTTCGCCCGATGCCGCCCCCGGGGCCTCAGCCGCATGATCGGTGTCATCGCGAAGAACGAACCGCACGGACGGAGACCGAAATGGGCAAGATCGTCGCACTGACCTACCTCTCCCTCGACGGCGTCATGGAGAACCCGGCCTGGACGGCGCCGTTCTGGAACGACGAGCACTCCGACTACGCGCAGGGGCCGATGTTCGGCTGCGACGCGCTGCTGCTGGGCCGGGTCACCTACGAGGGATTCGCCGCGTCGTGGCCGTACATGGAGGAGACCGAGGGCGAGGGCGCGGTCCGGATGAACACCATGCCCAAGTACGTCGTCTCCACCACCCTGGACAAGGCCGAGTGGAACAACTCCACCGTGGTCAAAGGGGACCTGGCCACCGAGATCGCCAAGCTCAAGGAGCGGCACGGCACGCTGCTCGTCTACGGCAGCGCCGACCTGATCACCTCCTTGATCAAGCTGGACCTCATCGACGAGTTGCGGCTCTGGATCCACCCGGTGGTCGTGGGGCACGGCAAGCGCCTGTTCCCGAGCGGCGTCGACACCACGACCTGGCGCCTGGCGACCACCCACGTCTTCAGTTCCGGCGCGGTGGTCCTCGACTACCGGCCGGGCACCGGCAAGCCCGGCGACGACGCCTGACCCACCGACCACACCACCCCCGAAGGAGACATTCCCATGAGCACCGCAGCCCCCCGCACCGGTTACGCCCCCGTCAACGGCATGCGGATGTACTACGAGGTGCACGGCACCGGCGACCCGGTGGTTCTGCTGCACGGCACCTTCTCGGCGATCGGCACCTCGTTCGGCCTGATCCTGCCCCACCTGGCGGCGGGCCGGCAGGTCATCGCCGTGGAGTTCCAGGGTCACGGACGCACGGCCGACATCGACCGCCCCCTGTCCGACCAGGCGTTCGCCGGCGACGTCGCGGCGCTGCTCGACCACCTGGGCGTCGAGCGGGCCGACCTGTTCGGCTACAGCCTCGGCGCCTCCGTGGCCTTCCATGTGGCGAGGACGCGGCCCGACCTGGTCCGCAAGCTGGTCCTGGCCGCGTTCACGTACCGGGCGGAGGGGCTTCACCCGGGTCTGTCGGACGGTTTCGGGGAGTTGCGGCCGGAGTTCCTGCACGGGACGCCGTTCCACGAGGAGTACCTGCGGCTGGCGCCGCGCCCGGAGGATTTCCCCGCGCTCGTGGCCAAGGTGAGCGACTTCAACCGCCGTGTCCGGGACTTCACTGCCGACGACGTCCGCGCGATCGCCGCCCCGGCGCTGATCGCGATCGGGGATTCCGACATCGTACGCCCCGAGCACGCCGTGGAGATGTTCCGCCTGTTCGGCGGCGGGGTGGCCGGTGACCAGGCCGGGCTTCCCGCCTCGCGGCTGGCCATTCTTCCCGGTACGACCCACGTGACGCTGGTGCACCGCGCGGAATGGCTGGCCTCGATGGTGGCCGAGTTCCTCGACGCGTCCTGACCGCCTCGGCGGCCCTCCCCCTCCCCTTGGCGACCCGTACGGTCTCCAAGACCTTTGTCACAGTTCGCCGGGGCTGTCTCGTCTCGGGGTGTAACAGGGACTCGACAAGGAGATCATCATGGAAGCCCGTCTGAACCTTCCCGGCACCTCGTTCGGGGCCACGTTCATCAAGCGCCTCATGGCGGTGGGCAAGGCGATGGCGGCCTCGTCCCTGCCGGGCGCGACGCGGGAGCTGGTGTCGCTGCGCGCGAGCCAGATCAACGGCTGCGCCGCCTGCACCGACATGCACACCAAAGAGGCGGCGTACGCCGGGGAGAGCCAGGTCCGGCTCCATCTGGTCGCGGCCTGGCGGGAGGCCACGGTGTTCACCGAGGCCGAGCGGGCCGCCCTTGAGCTGACCGAGCAGGGCACCCGCCTCGCCGACGCCGCCACCGGAGTCACCGACGAGGCGTGGGCGAACGCCGCCAAGCACTACGACGAGGAGCAGCTCGCCGCCCTGGTGGCCCTCATCGCCCTCATCAACGCCGCCAACCGCATGAACGTCATCGTCCGCCGGCCCGCCGGCGGCTACGAGCCCGGCCAGCCGACGCCCTGACCATGGAGAATGGTGAAGCGCATGCGGGGTTCACGGGAGGAGGGCGAGTGACGCGGGCGGAGGAGTTCGAGGATCTGCGGCCGCTGCTGTTCTCCATCGCCTACCGCATCCTCGGCAGCGTGACCGAGGCAGAGGACGCCGTACAGGAGACCTGGCTGCGGTACGAGGTCTTCCCGTCACAACCCGCCTCGGCCAAGGCGTTCCTGTCGGCCGTGGTCACCAGGATCTCGATCGACGTCCTGCGCTCGGCCCGGCACCGGCGGGAGGCGTACGTCGGGCCGTGGTTCCCCGAGCCGTTGTTGTCCGACCCCTACGAGGATCCGGAGCGGTCGGCGGAGCTGGCCGACTCGGTGTCGATGGCGGCGCTGCTGCTGCTTGAGCGGCTGACCCCGCTGGAACGCGCGGTGTTCGTGCTGCGGGAGGTGTTCGGGTTCGGCTTCCCGGAGATCGCCTCGGCCGTCAGGCGGTCGGAGTCGGCGTGCCGGCAGCTCGCGGTACGGGCGCGCCGCCACATGGACGCCGGCCGTCCCCGCTTCGAGGCCGATCGCAGGGAGCGCGAGGAGCTCGCCGGGCGCTTCTTCGACGCCTTCAGGGAAGGCGACGTGGACGGGCTGCGGGAGCTGCTGGCCGCCGACGTGCGCATGGTCGGCGACGGCGGCGGCAAGGCGCCGCAGGTGGCCAAGCAGATCATCGGTCCCGAGAAGGTGGGGCGGCTGCTCGCCACGGTCGCGCCGCTGCTCACGCGGATCGGGGTCGTCGTGGATCGGCACGAGATCAACGGCCAGCCGGGCGCGATCTTCCGTGACCGGGACGGCAAGGTGCTCAACACCTTCGCGCTCGACATCCTCGACGGGCGGATCCAGACGATCCGTTCGGTGACCAACCCCGACAAACTCGGGCACGTGGGCCCGGTGGCGGACGCGTGGGCGCTGGCCCGCGAGGCGAGCCAGGCCCGCCGCCCATCCGGCGGCGAAGCGATCTGAGGTCTGAGGAGGGCCCGGACGGGAGCGTGAGGAGGGTGCGAGCGGGCGCATGAGGAGGGTGCGGGCGGGAGTGTGAGGAGGGTGCGGGCCCCTCGTGCTCCCGCCCGCCGTGATCACTTCCAGGTGTCGTTGCGGGTGTGGGTGCCGGTCGAAGGGGTGGTGAAGGCGCGGTTGGAGCCGGATTCCCAGGTCACGGCCCCGTCGGGGTTCTTCTTCAGGTACTTGTACTCGACGGCCGTGCCGGGCGGCAGGGCCACCGTCGCCCGCCAGATCGGGTAGTCGGCCGAGGACAGCGCGATCGCCCTGGCCGGGTCCCAGCCGCCGAGGGCGGGGATGTTCCCGACGACGAAGACGTTCTGCCCCCACCAGGTGGTGACGTTGGCGTTGAAGGAGGTGGCGATCGTGGCGGTGGAGCCGCTCCCCTTGGCGTTGACGTGGAGGGCGACCGCGTTGCCCGCGGGGATGGTGACGGTGGCCTGCCCGCCGGACACGGTGACCGCCGTACCGGTGCAGCGGCCGGCGGTGGCGGCGCCGGAGATGACGTCGCAGTACGTGCCGTCGGCCAGGCCGGTGCTGAACTGCGAGGTGGCGGCGCTGCCGGAGTCGTTGATGCCGATCCAGGCGCGGTCACCCCTGCGGAAGGCGATGACGCCCCCGTTCACGGTCTTGAAGTCGGAGACGGACTTCACGGCCTTGGCGGCGTTGGCCCAGCCGACCATGCCCTTGATGCCGGCGGACTGGCTGAGGCAGTTCCAGGCGGCGCCGCAGGTGGTGTCGGTGACGTATCCGCTGCCGTTGGAGGGCGGGGACTGGTTGCGGTTGTCGTAGGTGAAGCTGTCGTAGACCGACGGCTTGCCGTGCGGGTAGGCCAGGACGAAGTAGTTGGCCAGCGTGTAGTCGGTGCCGTTGCGCCAGGACAGGGTGACGCCGTCGCGTTCGAGGTCGTGGTTGGTCACCATGGCGAAGACGTTCGCGCCCGGGGCGTCGAGGTTCCAGTTCGGGATGCCGGCGAGGTCGGAGATCGAGCCCTGGAAGGCGGACTTGACGCCCTTGGCGTAGGCGAAGTCCAGGACGTCGCCGTTGCCGATGAACGCGCGCGCCTTGAGGGCGTCGTTGCTGGCGCCGTCGAAGATCTCCTGGGCGACGTACGGGCGTCTGCCCTCGGCGACCGTGTTGTTCAGTTTGGCGAGGATCGCGGCGAAGTCGTTCTTCTTGATGTGTTTGACGGCGTCCACGCGGAACCCGTCCACGCCGAGCCCGATGAGGTCGTTCAGGTAGGCCGCGACCTTGTTGCGGACCTCCTCCTTCTCGGTGTAAAGGTCCGACAGCGACAGCAGTTCGCAGCTGGTCACCTGGGCCTCGTTGTTCCAGTCGCCGATCGCGCCGCCGGTCGGGCAGTTGTCGCCGGGGTGGTGGAAGTCGCCGTAGGCGTAGGGGACGGCCGGGTAGCCGTATCCGGTGAAGGAGGTGCCCGCGTAGCCGGTCGTGCCGGCGGGATTGTTCGTGCCCGCCATGTGGTTGACGACCGCATCCACGTAGACGCGTACGCCCGCGTTGTGGCAGGCCGTCACCATCGAGGCGAACTGGGCCCGGGTGCCGAACCGGGATTCGAGCTTGTAGGAGACCGGCTGGTACACCTCATACCACGGGTGTACGCCGTCGCCGCTGTTGGGAAGGCTGACCGATTCCTGCGGCGGCGCGACCTGGACCGCGCCGAAGCCCGCCGGGCCGAGGTGGCCGGTGCACGCGGCCGAGACGGACCTCCAGTTCCACTCCCACAGGTTCGCCGTCACCTCGCTGTCGTTCAGCGGGACGGCGGCTTGTGCGGGAGTCGCGCTGGCGGCGCCGGTGAGGGGGGCGATCCCCGCGATGGCGACCGCGGCGGTGAGAAGGACCCGATGGAGCCTGACGCGCAGGCGGGATGTCACTCGTGCCATGGGGGGTGGACCTGCTTCCAGTGACGGGTACGCGCTTCGGGTGGTGCGAGGACGGCCGTCCGTGTAGCTGAACGATGTGCGATGCCCGCAAACTTTTCAAGAGGGCTGAGCAAGCTTTCTGAAACCTCTCATTAACTCTGGAAGTTCTTGCAGAAGTCCGCGCAGGGGCGGACACGAGCGCGATGTGTGTGGCGCCCCGGGATCCGCGCCCGTATCATCGCCGCGTGGTCGAGTTACGGGAGCACGGGGAGAGCACCTGCCCGGCTTCGGCCGTACGGGTGACCGGGCATGATCCCGCCGAACGGGCGGGCATGGCCAGGCAGGACGCCGCGCGCGCCGCCGCGCTGGCCCAGGAGGTCCGCAACCGCCTGTATGAACTCGCGCTCGGCACGCCCGCGGCGGCTCCGGCGGACGACGGTCACCCCGTGTACGACGCGCGGCAGGCGGCCGAGCGGCTGGCCCGCGCCTACCTGCGTACGGCGCACGCGCACGACCGGGTCGCCGACCTGCACGAGACGATGGCCGAGCACGGCGGGGGCAGGGCCGCCCACCACCGCGAGCGCGCGGCCTGGCAGCGCTGGGCCGCCGAACGGGCCCGCAAGGCAGCCGCGGCGTCACAGACCAAGGCCGTCATGACCTGACCGGAGCTCGCCTGAGCGCGCGACAAGCCGCCGTCATGACCTGACCGGAGCTCGCCTGAGCGCGCGACAAGCCGCCGTCATGACCCGACCAGGGCCCGTCCGCGCGCGCCATAAGTCGCCGCCACGACCCGACCGAGGCTTGCCCGCGCGACAAGCCGCCGTTATGGCCTGACCGGGGCCCGTTTGCGGGCGCGATAGGCCGCCGCCTTGACGCGGTTGCCGCACTCGTCCATCCCGCACCAGGCGCGCCGGGCGCCGCGCGAGCGGTCGAGGTAGATGCGGGTGCAGCCGGCGCGACCGCACTCCTTGAAGCAGGCCCCGGGATCGGCGAGCACGGCGATGGCGCCCCTGGCCACCTGCGACAGCGCCGCGCGCAGGTCCCCCGACACGTGCACCACCCCCGCCCCGCCGAGGCTGATCGCGGGCACCGGCCCGGCCGCCGCGGCGTTGACGATCCCGAGGCTGCCCGGGTCGAAGGGCCGATCGAGCACCCGGTCGAGCGCGAGCCGGTACACCGCCTCCCGCAACGACAGCGCGGCCTCGAAGGTCACGAGGTCGGCGCTCACCCGGTCCGGCAGCCCGGCACATTCGGCCACCCACCGCTCAAGGTCCGCGGGTGCGGCCAGCAGGTCGATGGGCTCATCACGGCGAGACCCCACGGTGGCGGCCAGGTCGAGGGCCGGGTTGCCACTCACGAACACGAACTCCACGTCACCATCTTGACCGGTGACGCGATCCGGGGCAAGCTCGTCACCTGTTCAACCGGTAACGCAAAACAAGGGGGAAACATGATCGAGGCCGTCGTCTTCGACGTTCTGGGAACCATGGTCGACGAGCCCGGCGGGCTCCGGACGGCGATCGGCGACGCACTGCCCGGCGCCGACCTCGACGAACTCCTCTCCCTATGGCAGCGGCACGTCGAACACGAGCAACTACGCATCGCACAAGGAGCCCGCGCCTACGCCCGGAGCGAGATCATCGACGCGGAGGCCGCCCAACGGATCGCCGACCACGCCGGGCTCACCGATCCCGCCGCCATCGCCCACCTCGCCACGGCGGAACAGCGCCTGCCCGCCTGGCACGACTCCGCCGACGCCCTTGATCGGCTCGCGCGGCACCTCCCCGTCCTCGGCCTCTCCAACGCCGGCCGCACGACCCTGCTGCGCCTCAACGCCCACGCCGGGCTGCGCTGGCACCAGGCCCTGTCCGGCGAGGAGGTCTCGGCCTACAAACCCGCGCCGGAGCTCTACCGGCTCGCCATCGACACCGCCGGATGCCCGCCGGAACGCGTGCTCATGGTCGCCGCCCACGCCTGGGACCTGCGCGCGGCCCAGGCGAGCGGCATGCGGACCGCCTACGTACGCCGCCCTGCCGGAGATCCGCCGGCCGCCTCCGACGCCTTCGACGGGCAGTTCGACGGACTGGAGGATTTGCTCGGCGACGTCCTGCGCATAGGTTGATCAAGACGGACAGGAGTCACCCGCGATGCACCCATGGCAGGCCCTGGAAGGGGCGCGCGTCCTGGACCTGGCACAGCCGATGCGCACCGGCATGCCGCAATCCCCCAACCATCCACCGTTCCGGATGACCCTCGAACGCCGCCACGGCGACCTGGTCAGGCCAGACGGCGGCTCCGCGGCCAACGAGCTCATCGTCACCGGCGGGCACGTCGGCACGCACGTGGACGCCCTCGCGCACGTCTCACAGGACGGGCTCCTGCACGGCGGCCTGCCGGCCGGCGAGGCGATGTCGCAGCACGGGTTCGGCTCACTCGGCATCGAGGAGTTCGAGCCGTACGTGGGCCGCTGCGTCCTGCTCGACGTGACCGCCGTACACGGCGTGCACACCCTGCCGCCCGGCTACGAGATCACCCCCGCCGACCTGTCGCGGGCGGCCACCGGCCTGGAGCTCCGCCCCGGCGACGCGGTGCTCGTCGGCACCGGCTGGTCACGCCTGTGGTCCTCGCCCGAGGAGTTCACCGGGCTGCGAACGGGCGTACCCGGGCCGGGAGCGGAGGCGGCGCGGTGGCTGGCCGGCCACCGGCCCCGCCTGGTCGGCGGCGAGAGCATCGCCTTCGAGCACATCGCGCCCGGCCGCGGCCACGCCACGCTGCCCGTGCACCGCGTCCTGCTGGTGGAGTCGGGAATCAACATCGTGGAGACCATGCGGCTGGCCGAACTGCTCGACTCGGGGGCGCGCGAGTTCCTGCTGGTGCTCAACCCGCTGCCGATCGTCGGCGCCACCGGCGCCCCGGTCCGCCCGCTCGCCATCCTCCCCGGTGAGGGGCCATGACCACCTTCGTCCACCGGCTCGCCGAATTCGCCACCGCCTGCCGCGACGACGGCGTGCCCGGCCGGGTGCGCGACGACGTGACCGCACGCGTGCTCGACGTCCTGGGCAACAGCCTGGCCGCCTACGCGGAGCCGGACGGCGACGCGGCCCCCGCCGCGCTGCGGGCCGCGCGACGCTGGGGCGGCAACCCGGAGGCCGGCACGATCGGCAGCGGCCTGCGGCTCCCCGCGCCGTCGGCGGCGCTGGTCAACGGCACGCTGGCGCACGCGCTCGACTACGACGACACGCACCTGCCCTCGGTGCTGCACCCGAGCGCCCCCGTGGTACCCGCCGCGCTGGCCGCCGCCGAGGCCACCGGCGCGAACGGAGCAGCACTCGGAGCGGCCATCGCGGCCGGCATCGAGGTGTGCAACCGCCTGGGCATGGCCTCCTACCTGCCGCAGGAGCGCAACTCGCGTTTCTTCGGCAAGGGCCAGCACGCGACGTCCATCTGCGGCACGCTCGGCGCCGCCGTCGCCGCCGCCCTGCTGTACGGCCTGCCCGCGCCCGGCATCGCGCACGCGGCCGGGATCGCGGCCAGCATGGGCGCCGGCCTGCTGGAGGCCAACCGCACCGGCGGCACCGTCAAACGCGTGCACTGCGGCTGGGCCGCCCACAGCGGCGTCTCGGCCGCCGTGCTCGCGCTGGAGGGGGTCACCGGCCCGCCGACGGTGCTGGAGGGCCGCTTCGGATTCTTCGAAGCCTGGCTCGACGGCCGGTACGACGCCGCCGCGCTGCTGTCGGACCTGGGCGGCCGATGGGAGCTCCTGCGCACGGTCTACAAGCCGTATCCGACGAACCACTTCACCCACCCGGCCATCGACTGCGCCCTCGCCCTCCGCGCCGGCGGCCTCGACCCCGCCGACGTGGCAGGCGTCGAACTCGGCGTGGCCGAGCCGGTGCTGCGCACGATCGCCGAACCCCGGCAGGACAAGATCGCGCCCAGCTCGCCGTACCACGCGAAGTTCTCCGGCCCGTACACGGTGGCGGCGGCCCTCCACGGCGGCGGCGGGCTCGGGCTGGCGCTGGACGACTTCACCACCCTGTCCCCCGGCGCGCTCAAGCTGGCCCCGCTCGTGCGGTGCGTGGCCGACGAGCGGGCCTCGGAGATCTTCCCGAACGCGTTCGCGGCGGTCCTGCGGGTCAGGCTGCGCGACGGCACGACGCTCGAACACCGCGTCGACTCCTCGCGCGGCGGCCCGCAACACCCGCTGACGCGCGAGGAACTGGCGGTCAAGTTCCGCTCCAACGCCGGCCGGGCCCTACCTCCGCACCAGGTGGACGCCCTGCTCACCGCGGACCTCGACGCGCCCTCGCTGCTGCGCCTGACCGCCGTCTGACCTCAGCCGGGCCGCCGCACATACCGCCCCACGGGACGCCCGACGACCTTGCCCCCTTCCAGTACCCGATGACCGCGCACGAAGGTGTCGCTCACCTTGGCCGTCAGCTCGAACCCCTCGAACGGCGTGTACTCCTGCGCCGACTCCGAGTCCCGCGCCCGCACCGTCCAGGCGTGCCCCGGCTCGACCAGGCACAGGTCAGCGTCGTACCCGGGCGCGATCGTGCCCTTCCCGCGCAACCCGAACCGCCGCGCCGGGTTCCACGACGTCAGCGCCGCGATCCGGCCGTACGGCAGCCCACGGCGGCGCCCCTCGGTGATCAGCCCCGGCAGCAGGTACTCCGCGCCGCCGAACCCCGCCTTGGCCAGGAACACGTCCTCGCGCGGCACCCCGAACTTCAGCTCCTCCCGGCAGCAGGCGTGGTCGCTGACCACCCAGTCCACGGTCCCGTCCAGCACGTGCCGCCACAACGCCTCCACGTCAGAACGCGGCCTGATCGGCGGATTCACCTTGCCGCCCACCCCGTCGGCCGTGTCCACGTCGGCCAGCAGGTGCCCGATCGTGACCTCACGCCGGAAGTCGATGTGCGGGAACGTCGCCGCCATCCGCACCGCCGCGTCCATCGCCTTCTCCGACGACAGATGCAGCAGGTTGACGTTGGCCAGCCCCGTCTCGTGCGCCAGGTACGCGGCCACGAACACCGCCAGCCCTTCCGAGTGCGGCGGCCGGGACGCGCTGTAGGCCGCCAGCCCGCCCAACTCCCCCGCCTCCTCCACCAGCCGGCTGTAGGCGTTCATGATCTCGGCCGTCTCGCAGTGCAACGACAACGAGATCTCCTCCGCCAACCCCGCCAGCCGCTCCCTGACCGCCTGCACGCCGCGCATCACGAACTCGAAATGCGCGTAGTCGTACCGCTCGCCCTCCGGCAACATGAGAAACGCCCGCTGGTCGTCCGAGCGCCCGTGCAGCCCGTGCCCGCCGTAGAACATGAAGATCTTGAACGACGCCACCCCGAACCGCTCGACCAGCTCGCCCAGCTCACCGATGTGCTGCCGCGACATGGGCGCCAGATGGAACCCGTAGTCCACGTACGCCCTGCCCTCCGCCCGCGCCAGCACCTCGGGGAAGAACTCGGCGTACGGGCCGCCCCTGCCCAGGTAGTACTGCCCGGTCCGCATGTACGTCAGCGCGGTCGTCACACCCCCCTGAGCACACGCCCGGCTCTCCGACCCGGCGTCCTCGGACAGCGGATTGTAGATCCCCCAGTGCTGATGGGCGTCCACCACCCCGGGAAAGACCAGCCGGCCACCCCCGTCGATCACCTCTGCGGCGCCCGTCAACCCGGGAGCCACCGCCACGATGCGTCCGTCCGCGACCGCGACGTCGGCCTCGGCGGGATCGTCACGGTCGTGCGTCACGACCTTCACGTTCTTCAGCAGCAGATCGGCCATGGGAACCGTCTCTCCTAAGCCGGGCGGTGCGCGTCACGGTGCCAGGCCAGCACCCGCCGCTCCACCATGAGGAACAGGGAGTTGAACGCGAAACCCAGCACGCCGAGCAGCAGCACCCCGGCCCAGACGGCCGGCATGTCGGCGTTGCCGCTGGCCAGGTTGAGGAGATAACCGATCCCCTCGGTGCTGGCCTTCAGCTCGGAGATCACCATCAGGATCAACGCCAGCGACACGCTCAGGCGCAGGCCCGCGAAGATCTTCGGCGCGGCCGCGGGCAGGATGACGCGGAACAGGCGCACCCCGGCGGGCACGCCGAACACCCTCGCCGTCTCCATCTTCAGCACGTCCACATGGCGCGCGCCGTCGATCGAGTTGAGCAGGATCGGCCACACGATCCCGAACACGATCGTCGCGACCTGCACCTGCGGCCCGATCGGGAAGAGCACGAGGAACACCGGCAACATCACCGGAGGCGGCACCGCCCGGCCGAACTCGATCAACGGTCCCACGCAGTCCGCCAGCCATGCCGTCCGCCCGATCGCGACCCCGAGACCCACCCCGGCGACCACCGCCACGGCCCACGCCCCCACCACCCTGACCAGGCTGGGCCCGAAATGGCCGACCGCCTCCTCGGTGAGGACATACGGCCCGGAGAACCACATCTCATACATCTGCCGCGCGATCACCGTCGGCGCCGGCAGATACGGCGTCGCCAGCACCACCGCCAGCGCCTGCCACCCGGCGAACACGACGGGAACCAGCCACAACCGCGTGACGAGCACCCGGATCATGCCCGCCGCCACCGGAACAACCGCCGCTCGGCCCGCGCCAGCACCGCGTTCACCACCAGCCCGACCACCCCCGACCAGATCAGCACCGCGATGACATCGATCATCGCGTCCATGCCGATCCCGGTGCTCGCCTCGATCAGGAACCCGCCGATGCCCACGGAACCACCCACGATGTACTCCACGCTGATCGCCAGGATCAACGCGATCGAGGCCGCCAGCCGGACACCCGTCGCGATGAACGGCGCCGCGCTCGGCAACGAGACCCGCCACAACACCGATCCCGCGCCGAACCCGAACGACCGCAACGTCTCCTTGGCCAGCGGATCCACCTCACACCCCGTACACCGTGTTGATCAGGATCGGCCACGACGCGGCGAACACGATCAGCGCCACCTTGGCGTTGAGCTCCGGCTGGACGAAGAACAACGCCAGCGGGATCAACGCCACCGACGGGATGGGCCGCAGGAACTCCACGAACACCCGCGTCATCTCCTCCACCACCGGCACGGTCCCCAGCAGCAGCCCGACCGGCACGGCGACCAGGACCGCCAGCGGCAACCCGATGGCCGCCGCGCTCAGCGTGCCGCCCAGATCCGCCAGGAACTCCGGATCCACGGCCAGCGAGAACGCCCTGCCCAGGGTCTCCCCCGCCGAGGGCATCCACCCGACCAGACCGGAACCGCCCGCGACCTGCCACAGGAGCAGAAAGCCCGCCACACCCGCCGCGCCGCGAGCGAACCTGACCCGGCCTGCCGTCATCCCGCGGGCGCCGAATAGATCATGGCGCTCACGTCCGCCTTCTGCTTCAGCAGACCGGCCTCCAGCATCAGATCCGCCACCCGCTGAATGCTCCGCGCGCTCAGCGACGTCGGATAGGCGCCCAGAGTGATCGTCGCGGCGGTCTCGGCCGGGATCTTGGTGAACGTCGGCAGGATCCTGGTCACCGCGCCGCGATCCGTCGCCGCGACCTGCTGCGCCTTGGCCATCGCGCGCTGGAAGGCGGCCAGCGTCGCCGGATTGTCCCGCGTCCACTTCTCCGTGGCCGCCCAGCCGGTGATCGGCAGCGCCTCGGTCGGGCCGGACATGGTGTCCAGCAACATGGTCGCGCCGAGCTCCTTCTTGGCCTGGCTGACGTACGGATCGGTCATCCAGACCGCGTCCACGCTGCCCTTGTCCAGCGAGGACAGCCACTCCGTCGTCGGGATCACGACGTAACGCACGTCCTTGCCCGGCGCCGGGTCGAGCCCGGCGAGCCGCAGATGCGGGCTCATCGTCAGCGTGCCCAGACCGCCGACGATGTTGACGCCGACCTTCTTGCCCTTCAGGTCGGAGACCTGCCGGATCGGCGAGCCCTTGGCCACCATGACCCCGAACCCCCCGGGCGCGCCCCGGTAGGAGTCGGCGAGGTACTTGAACTTCTCGGTGCCCTTCTCCTGAATGGTGAGGATGGTCGCGTAACTGCCCAGGACGATGTCCATCTGCCCGTTGGACAGCTTGGGCAGGACCGCCTGCGGAGCCTGGATGGGCTCCTGCCTGACGTTGAGCCCCTCCTCCCGGAAGAAACCGCGCTCCATGGCGATGAACAGCGGCGCCGAGTCGGCGCCCGGATACTGTCCGATGAGCAGGTCCGTCTTCATCCCGCCGGCGGCCTGTTCCTCACCGGCGCCCGAACACCCCGAGACGAGCAGGGCGACCACCAACAGGGCGGTACGACATAAGAGTGCGCCAGAACCCGAACCCATGGCACTTCCCCTTCACCGGAGTGCGACAGAGCATGATCGGCAACGCTGGACCCTAGCGTAGGCGCGGTTTTGCGGGTGTGCCAATAACGGCGTTGAGAGCTTTCAGCCCGGCGCCTTTACAATGTAGATCTCGCTGAACAACGTGAGCGCGATCCGCCGGGGCCGGAGGCGCGGCACTCCCGGCAGCCCCAGCCGCCAGGAGGAGAACGCCGTCTCCAGGACGACCTTGTAGTAGGGGCGCTCCCCCGGCACCTGCGCGCACAGGACGGACACGGCGGCGCCGATCTCCCGCTCGCCGAGCCGGATCCGCGACCGGCCGCCCCTGTCCAGGTCGGCCGCGTCCCATCTGAGCGCCCGCGAGGGCAGCGGGATCAGCAGGGCGAACCCCGCCAGTCCCCCGCTCGGGCGCAGGTAGAAGGAGCCGGTGATCTCGGGCACGTCGTACAGCGGGCGCGGGCCGAGCCAGGTGTCCATCGAGAGTGTCGCCTCGGTGGCGTCCATGGCGATCCGCCAAGAGCCGGAGAAGGTTCCCATGATTCACCTCGCTGTGCTTTACGGGACACACTTCACAAGACGGGACAGCGACCGCGAATGTGACTCAGTAGGAGGAATACATGGTGACCTCATCGACCGACCACCAGTAGGTGGACGTCCCGGTCTGGGTGATGCGGACGTACCGGGCGCTCTGCGGGGTGACGGAGATCGGGCGTTTCCAGCCGAACCCGATCCCGGTCCCCACCGTGGTCCAGGTGCTGCCGTCGGTGGAGAACTCCAGCCGGTAGCCGGCGGGGTAGTCGGTCGCCGCCGAGGCTGCCGGGGTCTGCACCGTCACCATGGCGATCGTGCGCACGGCGCCCAGGTCGATCCGGTACCACTGGCCGGGCACCTGGTCCGCGCCGGTGTTCCACTTGGTCGCGGGGTTGCCGTCGATGCCGCCCTGCGGCGTGCCGCTGCCGCCGGTCGAGGACGCGGTGGCGGTCCAGCCGGTCCTGCTGATAGAGACGGGACTGAACGTGGACAGGCCGCCGGCGTATTTGGCGACGGTGGCCACCAGGCGCTCGTTCTGGGTGAAGGTGCCGGTCGCGAAGCGCTGGAGCTTGGTCACGAACGTGGCGGAACCGTCGCTGTTGATCACCGGGAGCGGGGCCGGGCGGTTGTAGTAGTAGCCCCAGTAGCCCTGACCGTCGGCGTCGGTGCCCCTGGTCTTGTAGGTCCAGCTGGACCAGGACTGCTGCTGGGCGTTGATCCCGGCCATCCAGCGCGCCCAGACGTCGTCGTAGTAGTAGAGGGAGTACTCGCCGAACAGGACCGGCACGCCGGGGCTGGCCAGCAGGCCGGGCAGGCCGTTGAGATGGTTGGTGACGAGCTGGTTCTGGGCGGTCCAGTTCGTGGCGTTCGGCATGTCGTAGGGGTGCAGCTCGTAGGCGACGTTGGTCCAGCCGTGGGTGGCGGGCGGGGTGATGGCGCTGTAGCCGAAGAACGCGCCCATGAGGATGACGTGGTCGGGGTCGATGGCGCGTACGGCGTCGTAGAGCCGGTCGTAGTAGGCGCTCTTGGCGTTGACGTCGTCGGCGTCCTCGTTGAAGTCCAGCAGCGGCTCGTTGATCAGGTCATAGCCCGCCACCGCCGGCTCACCCTCGTAGCGGGCGGCGATCGCCTCCCAGATGTCCTGCACCCAGTCCTGGTACGTCGCACTCCCCCAGAACCCGTTGGGATTGGGACCGATCCGGCCGCAACTGGCCCACGGGCAGCCGCCGCCGGGAACGGTGTGCAGGTCGAGCAGCGTGTACATGTCGCGCTCCGCGAGCTCCTGCACCACCCAGTCGATCTTGCTCCAGGGGTCGGCCTTCCAGCTGCCGTCGGTGTTGAGCAGCGTGGTCCAGCCGATCGGCAGGCGCACGAAGTTCAGGCCCATCGCGGCGAGGTTGTCGAGGTCGGCCTCGGTGATCCAGGTGTCCTCATGGGCGTCGCGGATCGCCTGGGCGCCGGCCGCGCCGAAACGCTGGCCGAGGGTGAGCTGCAGGCCGTAGTCGTCGTCGTTGAGCGCGACCGACAACTCGCCGATCGACCACCACTTGTCGCCGGTGCCGGTCTGGTTGACGCGTACGTACCGGCCGCGCGCGGCGGGGAAGCTGATGTTGGTGGCCTTGACCGTGCCCACGCCGGCGGCGACCTGCGTCCAGGCCGAGCCGTTGTCGGATAACTCGACGGTGTGGCCGCGCGGGTAGTCGCCCTCGGAGGCGGCGTTCTTGGCCGTGTCGAGCGTGACGTTGTTGATCGTCATCCGCGCGCCCAGGTCGAGCTGCACCCACATGCCGGGCACCTGGTCGGCGCCGCTCTTCCAGCGGGTCGTGACGTCCCCGTCCAGCATGAGGGGGACGTCCACGCCCTGCGAGGCGGAGACCGTCCACTGGGTGCGGTTGAAGGAGGCGGCGTCGTTGAAGACGTTGAACTCGCCGACCGACCACCAGTCCCCCGCGCTGCCGGTCTGCTTGACGCGCACGTGGCGGGCGGTGACCGGGGTGAAGGTGGCGGTGGTGACCGTGTTCGTGCCGCTGCCCGCCCCGGTGTGGACGCCGCTCCAGGTGGTGCCGTTGGTGGAGACCTCGACCAGGAGGCCGCGGGGGTAGTCGCCGGCGGCGAAGGCGGTGTGGTTGACGGTGACCCGGTTGAAGCGCGACACGGCGCCCAGGTCCACGCGCAGCCATTCGGTGCCGTTCTGCGGGGCGTTCGTGGTCCAGCGGGTGGTGTCGTCGCCGTCCAGCGCCAGTGCGGCACTGCCCGCGGAGGCGGTGGCCGTCCAGCCGGTACGGTCGAGCGCGAACTCCCCGAGGGGCGACATCCAGTCCTCCTGGGTGAGCCAGCCGCCGAGGTTGGTGCCGCGCAGGTTGACCGTGGCGCCCGTACCGGAGTCGTTCTTCAGCACCGAGCCGCTGACCTTGAGGAAGTCGCCCGCGTCGAGGGCGGCGGCGGCCGGTTGCGCGACGACGGCGAGGGTCGTGGCGGTGAGGGCGGCCGTGAGGACGGCGGCTCGCAGTCGACGGTTCATGTGGACCTCCTCCAACTTTTGACAGTTGCGATGGTGCGGCCTCACGGTTACTTTGTCTATGACTTATGCTAAGCCAATTATAAAACCTGGGGAGGCGACATGCCAGGAAGGTTCCGCCTCACGATCGTCGCCGCGATCCTGCTCACGGTCGCCGCCTGCTCCGCGTCGGCCCCCGCCGGCAGCGGTCTCAGGGAGCTGACCGTCTGGATCATGGGTGACAGCTCCACCCGGTTCCAGCAGCTCGTCAAGCCCTTCACCGACCGGACCGGCATCGGCGTGGACACCGTCGCCATCCCCTGGGACTCCATCGACCAGAAGTTCACCACCGCCGTGGCGTCGGGCAACGGGCCCGACGTCCTGCAGATCGGCCTGTCCAAGCTGCCCGCGTTCGCCGCCTCCAAAGCCCTGCTCACGCTCGGCGGGCAGGCGCTGAAGGAACACCCCGGCCTCGTCCCGGCCAATTTCCTCGACGGCATCGCGACCGGCGCGGGTCAGGTGAGCGTGCCGTGGGTCAGCGACACCCGCGTGTTGTTCTACCGCAGCGACCTCCTCACCGGCCCGCCCGCCACCTGGGAGGAACTGCGCGCGCAGGCCAGGACGCTCGCCGGCCGGGGCCAGGGACAGTACGGCTTCCACATCCCGCAGTGGGACACCACCCTGCCCGTCCTCATGACCTGGGCCAACGGCGGCACGATCGTCGATGGCGGCGGCACGATCGACTTCGACACCCCCGCCTTCCACCGGGCCGTGGACCTCTACACCGGCCTGTACACCGACCGGAGCGTGCCCGCCGACCTCGACTTCGACCAGCTCCAGGGCTTCGTCTCCGGCGTCACGCCGATGCTGGTCTCCGGCCCCTACCTGGCCGGCGCCATCAGGGCCGCCGCACCGGACCTGGCCGGCAAGTGGTCGGTCGCCCCGCTTCCCGGCGGCGTGGCGCGTACCTCGCTGCTGGCCGGCTCGAACCTGGCCGTCTGGGGCGCGACCGACGACCAGGACGGCGCCCTGCGCCTGCTCGACCACCTCGCGGAGCCGCGGACCCAGCTCACCTGGTACGGGCTCGACGGCCAGCTCCCGGCGGCGAAGGCCGCGCTGGACGATCCGGAGCTCGCCGCCGACCCGCTCGTCTCGATCTACATCCGGCAACTGCGCGACGCCAGGCCCCTGCCGCCGGTGCCCAACTGGGACGGCGAGACCGGAAAGGCCCTCCTGGACGCCCTCAACTCCATCGTCCTGACCGGCACGAACCGCGACACCGCCCTGCGGGCCCTGTACGCGGCGACCACCGGCACACCGGCCGCCTGACCGGCGAAGGGAGCCGTCCATGAAACCCTCTCTCGCCCCTTACGCCTTCGTCGCCCCCGCCCTGCTCCTGCTGCTCGCCTTCGGCGTCCTGCCGATCCTGCTCGCGCTGCCGGTCAGCCTCACCGACCTCGACCTCGCGGGCCTGGCCGACTACTCCAGGATCGAGTTCGTCGGCCTCGACAACTACCGCGACCTGTTCGCCGACCACGGCTTCTGGCAGGCCCTGGCCAACACCGGCCTGTTCGCGCTGCTCGGCGTCCCCGCCGTGATCGTCGTGTCGTTCCTGGCGGCGCTGCTGCTGCACCGCAGCGAGAACCGCTTCTTCCGCGCGCTGCGCGCATTTTACTTCGCCCCCGCCATCACCGCGATCGTCGCGGTCTCGCTCGTGTGGGGCTACCTGTACAACACGCAGTTCGGCCTGCTCAACCATCTGCTGTCGCTCGCGGGACTGCCGAGGGCGCAGTGGCTCAGCGACCCCGTGCTGGTGAAGATCTCCGTCGCGTTCGTGGCCGTCTGGCGCGGCACGGGCCTGAACATCATCATCTTCCTCGCCGCGCTGAAGTCCATCCCCAGGGAGTACCTGGAGGCCGCGGAGCTCGACGGCGCCTCGGGGGTGCGCAAGGTCGTCTCGATCGTCATCCCGCTGCTGCGCTTCGCGTTCTTCTTCGTCGCCGTCACCACGGTCATCTCCTGGCTGCAGCTGTTCGACGAGCCGTTCGTGCTCACCAAGGGCGGGCCGCTCGGCGAGTCGACCAGCATGTCCCTGTTCCTGTACCAGGAGGGCTTCACCGCCGGCCGGTTCGGCTACGCCGGAGCCGGCACCCTGGTGCTCTTCCTGATCATCGCCGGGATCACGCTCCTTCAGGTACGCGCGCGGAGGTCCGATGCGGATCGCTGACGCCCGGAAGCCGACCGTGGCCATCGGCGCCGTCCTCGGCGCGGGGGCGCTGCTGACGGCGTTCCCGTTCCTCTGGATGGTGTTCGCCTCGGTGAAGCCGCGCTCGGAGTCGGTAGCCCACCCGCCGCGACTGCTGCCGCAGAACCCCACGTTCGAGAGCTACGCGCGGCTGTTCGCGGAGCTGGACTTCGGCCGCTACCTGCTCAACACGGCGGGCGTCGTGCTGATCGGCATGGCGGGGGTGCCGCTCATGGCAATGGCCGGGTACGGCTTCGCCAAGTTCCGCTTCCGTGGCCGCGGCCCGCTGTTCTTCCTGGTGCTCGCGACGATGATGGTCCCGGTGCAGGTGACGATGGTCCCGGTCTATCTCTTGCTCAACGGCCTCAACCTGACCGGCACCCTGATCGGGATCGCGCTGCCGGGTCTGGTCTCGGGGTTCGGGGTCTTCCTGTTCCGGCAGTTCATGTCCACCGTCCCGGCCGAGATGATCGAGGCCGCCCGCATCGACGGGGCGGGCGAGGCGCGGATCTTCTGGCGGATCGTCCTGCCGCTGTCCAGGCCGGTCATGGCCGTGCAGATCGTGCTGGCCTTCATCGGCTCCTGGAACAGCTTCCTGTGGCCGCTGATCATCGCCGACGACGAGCGGCTCTACACCCTGTCGGTCGGGCTGTCGCTGCTCAACCGGCAGATCGCCACCAACCCCTCGCTCCAGATGGCCGGCTCGACGCTCATGGTCGTGCCCATCCTGATCGTCTTCATCGTCTTCCAGCGGCACATCGTACGGGGATTCACCCTGTCCGGCCTCAAGTGATCAAGCAAGAAAGCAAGGATGTCCATGACAGATCTCATCCACGAACACAACCAGCTGCGGGCCCTGGATGTGACGAGGTGGGACTCATGAGCCCCGAACTCGGATCCGGCCGGCCCCTGCTCTCGCTGCCCGAGGTGTCCACGGTCACCACGCTGCGCCAGCGCAACCGGGCGCTGGTGCTCAAGCAGGTGATCCTCGCCCAGGAGACCACGCGGGCCACCATCGCCCAGGACAGCGGCCTGTCCACCGCCTCGGCCGGCAACCTCGTCGCCGAACTGATCTCCGCGGGCCTGGTCGAGGAGCGCGGCTCGGTCTCCTCGCGCGGCGGCCGGCCCATCACACTGATCGGTCCCCGCGCCGAGAGCGCGATCACCATCGGGGCCGACGTCGGCGAGCGCGGGGTCGCGCTGGAGATGTTCGACCTGTCGATGAACCGCATCGACCGCGAGTTCCGCGGCGGCGCGGAGGAGGAGGACCCCGAGCGCATCGGCGCCGACATCCACGAGGCGCTGGTGGCACTGCGCGACCGCAACGCCGACCGGTGGCCGACCCTGCTCGGCATCGGCCTCGGGCTGCCGGGCGTGGTCGAGACGGCCGCCGACGGATCCCAGATGTTGTACGCCCAGAGCCTCGGCTGGCCGCCCGTGCCCGTCCGGGATCTGTGCGACGTGGGCCGCGTACCCGTCCTGGCGGAGAACGGCGCGAAGATGCAGGCCAGGGCCGAGCTGTGGTTCGGCAACGCGCGCGGCGCCGACCACGTGCTGGTCCCCCTGCTCGGCCGCGGCGTCGGTCTCGGCATCGTCACCGCCGGCCAGGTGACCTTCGGCTCACGCTCCAGCGCCGGCGAGTGGGGCCACATGGTGATCGAACGCGGCGGGCGCGTGTGCCGGTGCGGCAACCGGGGGTGCGTGGAGGCATACCTGGGCTCCGACGCGATGCTCTCGGCGTGGCAGGAGAGCGGCGGCGTCTTCGAGGGCACCGGCTGGCGGGCCATCGGCGCGCTCATCGCCGCGTCGCACGCGGGCGACCCCGCCGCGAGCGCGATCGTGGACGACGTCATCGACTGCCTGGGGGCCGCGCTGGGCGGCATGGTCAACCTGACCGGCCCCGAACGGATCGTCATCGGCGGCTGGGTCGGCCTGCGGCTCATGGAGTCGCTGGGCGACCGCATCACCGCCGCCATCAAGAAGCACAGCCTGTCCAGATCGGGCGACCAGTTCCAGCTCCTGGTCGCCAAGTTCGGGGGCGACGCCGTGGCCACCGGCTCGGCGCTGCTGCCCCTCGAAGCGCTCATCGCCGCCGATCCCATGTCTGAAAGGGGAGCACGATGACCGGCTTACTCGAGGCGAACCACAACCATGGGAGACGGTTTCGCGACCTGCGTCCCGTCCATCACCGCTTACTCAAGCCGCGACGCGCCGAGTGCGACCGGCTCGACCGGCTGGTCGCGGCGCTGCGTGCCGGTCAGAGCCAGCCGCTGGTCCTGCGCGGGGAGCCGGGGGTGGGCAAGTCGGTCCTGCTGGAATACCTCATCGCGCAGTCGTCGGGCTGCCGGGTGGCGCGGGCGGTGGGCGTGCGGGGCGAGATGGAGTTGCCGTACGCGGCGGTGCACCAGCTCTGCGCCCCGCTGCTGGAACGGCTCGACCGGCTGCCCGAGCCGCAGCGTGACGCGCTGGGCACCGCGTTCGGGCTGCGCGCCGGGCCGCCGCCCGACCGGTTCCTGGTGGGCCTGGCCGTGCTGACCCTGCTCGCGGGGGTGGCCGAGGAGCGGCCGCTGGTGTGCGTGATCGAGGACGCCCAGTGGCTGGACGGCGCCTCCGCCCAGGTGCTCGCGTTCGTCGCGCGCCGGCTGAGCGCCAACCCGGTGGCGTGCGTGTTCGCGGCCCGCAGCGGCGACGCCCAGCACCTGTCCGGCCTGCCCGAGCTGGCGATCGGCGGGTTGCGGGACGAGGACGCGCAGGCGCTGCTGCGCTCGGTGCTGCCCGTCCCGCTGGACCGCCCGGTACGCGACAGGATCGTCGCCGAGGCGCACGGCAACCCGCTGGCGCTGCTGGAACTGCTGGACCGGATGACGCCTGCCGCGCTGGCGGGCGGTTTCGGCCTGCCGGACCTCCAGGCGCCGCCCGGCCTGAGCGAGGACGCTCTCCGCCCGCGCCTGGAGCCGCTGCCGCCACAGACGCGGCGGCTGCTGCTGATCGCCGCCGCCGACCCGCTCGGGGATCCGGTCCTGGTCTGGCGGGCGGCGGAGCGGGTCGGGATCGGCACGGCCGCGGCGGCTCCGGCGGTGGAGGCCGACCTGTGCGAGTTCGGCGCCCGCGTACGGTTCAGTCATCCGCTCGTGCGTACGGCGGTGTACCGGGCCGCGGGCGCCGGCGAGCGCAGGCGGGCTCATCACGCGCTGGCCGAGGCGACCGACGCGGAGGCCGACCCGGACCGCCGGGCCTGGCATCGGGCGCACGCCGTGGCCGGGGCCGATGAGCAGGTCGCGGCCGACCTGGTCCGCTCGGCCGGGCGCGCGCAGGTTCGTGGTGGCCTGGCGGCGGCGGCCGCGTTCCTGCAGCGGGCCGCCGAGCTGACCCCCGATCCCGGCCGCCGTGCCGAACGCGCGCTGGCGGCGGCCCGCGCCAAGCAGGAGGCCGGCGCGCCGGACGCCACGTCCGGGTTGCTCGGGATGGCGCTGGCGGGGCCGCTGGACGAGCGGCAGCGTGCCGGGGCGGCGCTGGTGCGGGCGGAGATCGCGTTCACCGCGAGCCGGGGGAACGCCGCTTCCGTGGCGCTGCTCGACGCCGCACGGCAACTCCAGCCGCTGGATCCGGCCCTCGCCCGGGACACCTATTTGAACGCGCTGTCCGCGGCCATGTTCGCCGGCCGCCTGGCGCTCGGCGGCGGTGACCCGCGCACCATCGCGGCGGCCATCCTGGCGGCCCCGGCAACGCCAAAAGGCAACCGCCCGCCTTCAGGGGCACGGGAGAATAGCCAGCCGCATTTCGCGGCACGGGAAGACAGCCACCCGCACCCATCGGCACGGGAGGACGGCGGGCCGCATTCGGTGGAGTCGGAGGGCTGCGGTTCGGTGGATCAGCTGCTCGGAGGGCTGGCACTGCACTTCGTCGCCGATCCGGGTGTGGCGGCGCCGCGGCTGCGGCGTGCGATCGACGGGCTTGTCCGCCACGACGATCCGCGCTACCTCTGGCCGGCCTTCACCGCGGCCGTCGCGCTGTGGGACGGCGACGCCTGCCGCGCGCTGGCGGACCGCCACGTCGCCCTGGCCAGGGACGCCGGCGCGCTGGCGGAGCTGTCGCTGGCCCTCGGCTCGCGGATCACCGTGCACCTCTTCGAGGGTGAGCTGGCCGAGGCGGCGGCGCTCAGCGCGGAGGTGCAGGCGATCGTCGCCTCGACCGGGTTGCGCGTCACCGACCACGGCGGCCTCGCGCTGGCCGCGTGGCGCGGTCGCGAGGCCGAGGCGGAGGAGTTGCTGCGGGTGGGTTCGGGCGAGGCCGCCTCGCGCGGCGAGGGAGCCGGGCTGACCGTCGCCGACTGGGCCGCGGCCGTGCTCTACAACGGCCTGGGCCGGTACGACCTGGCGTGCGCGGCGGCCGAGCGGGCCTGCGCGGACCCGCCCACGCCGGGCGCGGCGCAGTGGGCCGCCCCCGAACTGGTGGAGGCCGCCGCCCGTACCGGCGACCTCGAACTGGCCGGCCGGGCACTCGAACAACTCGCGCACAACGTCCAGGCCGGCCCGGCCGACTGGGCGCTCGGGGCCGAATCGCGGGCGCGGGCGCTGGTCAGCGAGCCGGAGAAGGCCGAGGGTCTCTACCGGGAGGCGATCGAGCGGTTCGGCCGCACCCGGTTGCGGCCCGACCTGGCCCGTGCCCACCTGCTCTACGGTGAATGGCTGCGCAGGGAACGGCGGCGGATCGAGGCACGCCAGGAACTGCGTACCGCCTATCGGCTGTTCGCGACGATGGGGATGACGGCGTTCGCCGAGCGGGCGGCGCGGGAGTTGCGGGCCACCGGCGAGACCGCGCAGCGCGGCGTGCCGGCCGCCGGTGACCTGACGCCCCGTGAGGGACAGATCGCCCGGCTCGCCACCAAGGGGCTGACCAATTCGGAGATCGGCAGCCAGCTGTTCGTGAGCCCGCGCACCGTCGAGTACCACCTGCGCAAGGTCTTCGCCAAGCTGGACATCACCTCGCGCAGCCAGCTCGGTCATGTCCTCACCGGCGGCCGCACGAATTGACCGCCGTCGGGCCCGAATCGGTGAACCGGCTTAATCGGTGGACAAAGCGGACGTTCCGCGGCCATCGTTGGCGCCATGCTTCAGGAAGAGATCTGGAACGCCGATGTCGCCGCGGGTTACGACACGCCGGGCACCGGCATGTTCGCGTCCGAGGTCCTGGATCCGACGGTGGATCGGCTCGCCGAGCTGGCGGGCGGCGGGGCGGCGCTGGAATTCGCCGTCGGGACCGGGCGGGTGGCGGTGCCGCTGGCCGCGCGGGGGGTGCCCGTCACCGGCATCGAGTTGTCCCCGCCGATGATCGACCGGCTCCGTGAGAAGGCGGACGAGGCCACGATCCCCGTGATCACCGGGGACATGACGACCGCCGTCGCCCCGGGCCGGTACACGCTGGTCTACCTCGTCTACAACACGATCTCGAACGTGCTCACCCAGGCCGGGCAGGTGGCCTGCTTCCGCAACGCCGCCCGTCACCTGGCGCCCGGCGGGCGGTTCGTGATCGAGCTCTGGGTGCCGGAGCTGCGCAAGCTTCCGCCGGGCCAGCAGGCCACGGTCTGGCACAACGAGCCCGGCTACATCGGCCTGGACACCTACGACGTGCTGCGCCAGCAGGTGGTCTCGCACCATTTCAGGTTCGACGAGGGCGTGCGGGCCGAGTTGTTCCGCAGCCCGCACCGCTACATCTGGCCGGCCGAGCTGGACCTCATGGCGCAACTGGCCGGGTTCGAGCTGGAGAGCCGGCACGCGGACTGGTCCGGGGCGGAGTTCACCGCGGAGTCGCGCTCGCACGTGAGCGTCTACCGCCTCCCGCCGGAGGACTGACCCGGCACGGCCCTTGGGCGCAGGGGTGGCTGCACCCAACAAGGAGGCGTTCAGGCGGAGTCCCGCAACACCAGCGAGGGCTCGAAGATCAGCGAGGTGGGCGGGCGGCCCGGCTGTTCGATGTGGGCCAGCAGCAGGCGGCCCATCTCGGCGGCCATGTCCTCGACCGGGTGGCGCACGGTGGTCAGCAGCGGGCGGCAGGCGGTGGCGGCGCTGCTGTCGTCGAAGCCGACCACGGCGACGTCGCCGGGCACCGAGCGGCCGTGGTGGCGCAGCGCGTGCAGGGCGCCCTGGGCCATCAGGTCGTTGGCGACGAACACGCCGTCGAGCGCGGGCTCCTGGGCGAGCAGCCGTTCCATGGCCCGTTCGCCGCTGTCGTAGGTGAAGCCGCCCTCCTCGTGGCGGACGAAGGCGTGGCCGTGCCGGGCCATCTCGTCCTGGAAGCCCGCCAGGCGCGCCTGGGCGGCGGGCACGCCGAGCGGGCCGCAGATCGTCGCGACGCGGCGGCGGCCCAGCGCGAGGAGGTGGCCGGCGGCCAGCGCGGCGCCGGCCCGGTGATCGACGTCCACGTAGCTGATCGGGACCGGCGCGGGCGGGCGGGCAAACAACACGGCGGGCACGCCTGACTCCACGAGCAGCGCGGGCAGCGGGTCGGCGGCGTGCGTGGAGACCAGCAGCGCCCCGTCGGCGTCGCCCTGGCGCAGGCAGGACAGCACCTGGTCACGGCTCTGGCCGCTCTCGGCGAACATCAGCGTCGGATGGATGCCGCGCGGACGCAGGAAGCTGACGATCCCGCCGACGACGCGGCCGAAGAACGGGTCGGTGAGTATCGCCCCGAGAAAGGGATCGCCGTCGGCGCCCGCGCCCGACAGGACCAGGGCGACGGCCCCGGTACGCCGGGTGACGAGGGAACGCGCGGCGCGGTTGGGCACGTAACCGGTGGTGGCGACGGCCCGCCGGACCGTGTCCTGGATGGCCGGATCGACGTTGCGGATGCCGTTGATCACCCGGGAGACGGTGGCGCGGGAGACTCCCGCCACCCGCGCCACGTCCTCCAGCGTCGGAGATCCCCCCGAAGACGGTTGAGTCACCAGCTTTTTATAACACAGAGCTGGGAGAGCGCTCTCCTATCCCTGGGGCAACTGGAAGTCCGGGGTGAGCGCCGCGCCCCGATGCGGCTTGTACAGGTCGTAACCGCGCGGGTTGCACTGCAGGCCGCCGTTGATGCAATGGGTCACCAGCGCGTCCAGGATGCGCATGTCGTCCCAGGCGTTGAAGAAGTCGTAGTGCCAGGAGTAGCCGCGCCCGCTCGACAGGCGGGCCTGCGACAGGTCGCCGCTCGCCGGGAAGGCGATCTTGAACTCCAGCATCGGCACCGCGACCGGATGGCCCGCCGGGCAGTAGCCGCCGACCGGGTAGGCCATGTGGCTCTTGTGGTCGGCGCTGTCGAGGTTGACGCCGTCCCAGCAGCTGGGCGCCTGGAAGCGCACGTTGACCTGGCTCCCGGGCACGCAGTACGCGGGGATGTCCCAGCTCTTGGCCAGGTCTCCGCACTCGAAGCCCTCGACCGCGCCCGGATGGTCGCGGAACTGCTCACGGGTGGAACCGGGGCTGCCGACGACGTACCGCAGGCCCTGCGGGAACGGCTGGACGCGCCAGTACTCCAGGATGCCCGACTTGTAGTAGATCACCTGGTTGCCCACCGGCTCGATGAGCTGATCGCCCTTGTAGAAGCTGGGGAACCAGTAGGCGGATCTGTCGTGCGGGTTGGTGCAGGAGGTGCCGCCGCCCAGGAGCGAGGAGGTCGAGCTGTGGGCGTTGGTGGTGACGTTGCCGACGAACGTGTGCATGTGCGACGCACCGGGCAGGCCCGGGTAGACGATCGGGTCGTCGGGCCGGTTGGCGGCCGGCGAGCAGTTGGCCTGGAACTCGTGGTGGGTGACCTCGTCGGTGTAGGTGGGCTTGGGTCTGGGCGTGGTCGTGCCGCCGCCGCTGCCGGAGACCTGGAACTCCCACAGGGAGTAGCCGTAACCGGTGGCGCGGGCGGTGCCGAGCATGCGGACGTAGCGGCCGGTGCCGGACACGGTGTGGGTGTCGGTGCCGCCGTCGCCGCCGGTGACGGTCGCCAGGTCGGTCCAGGAGGAGCCGTTGGGCGAGATCTGCAGTTTGTAGTCGCGGGCGTGGGCCGCCTCCCAGGACAACACGACCTTGCCGACCGTCGCTGTGGCGCCCAGGTCCACCTGGATCCACTGCGGGTCGGCGAAGGAGCTGGACCAGCGGGTGGCCGGGTCGCCGTCGAAGGCGGCGCCGGCGGCGTGCGCGCCGCCCTCCGAGGAGGAGGCGGCGGCCGGCCTGCCCTGGGAGAGCAGGGTGTCGGCGTTCACGGGCAGGGCAGTGGCCAGACCTGTGGCCAGGCCGGTCGCGGCCACCGCGGCAACGACCGCGATCGCGGCCGAGATCGCCGGTCTTGTTCTTCGTGACACGGGCATGGTGCCTCTCCTTGCGATGCGGGTGCAGGAGAGCGCTCTCCGTGAAGGGTGAACGCCGATGCGGCCCGTTGTCAAGAGGCGATTCCCGGTCACGCGGCGATGACCTGTGGATTTCGGCCGGGTGACTAATTGGGTCTTGACACGCGCGTACACAGGAAGCAATCTCCGGGTACGGAGAGCGCTCTCCCACATTCTGCACCGGCACGAGGAGAGAACGTGTTCACCGTCCGACATCCGCGCCGCTTACGGCCGGTGCTCATCATCGCCCTGATGGCATGCCTGGCCGGGCTGTGCCCCGCGATCACCGGCCCGGCCTCCGCCGCGACGGCGACCGCGACCGCGACGGCGGCCCTGGCCGGGAACGCCGCCTGCGGCACCCAGAACGCGGCCCTCGGCAGGCCCGTCACCTCCTCCTCGACGGAGGGCGCCGGCACCCCGGCCGGTGCGGCCGTGGACGGCGACACCGCCACCCGGTGGTCGAGCGCGTTCAGCGACCCGCAGTGGATCCAGGTCGATCTGGGCGCGGCCCGGCAGGTCTGCCAGATCGAGTTGTCCTGGGAGACCGCCCACGCCCGTGACTACCGGCTCCAGATCTCCGCCGACGCGGCCACCTGGACCGACCTGGCGACCGTCACCGGCGGCGACGGCGGCACCGACACCCACACCGTGTCCGGCACCGGCCGCTACGTCCGCATGCTCGGCACCGCCCGCGCCACCGGTTACGGCTACTCCCTGTGGGAGTTGCGCGTGCACACCGGGCAGGACGGCACCGACGAGTGGACCGAGGTGTGGCGCGAGGACTTCAACGGGCCGGCCGGCGCCTCGCCCGCCTCGGACGGCTGGATCCTGCGTACCGGGACCTCCTATCCCGGCGGCCCGGCCAACTGGGGCACCGGCGAGGTCGAGACGATGACCGCCGACCCCGCCAACGTGAGCCTCGACGGCGCGGGACACCTCGGCATCAGGGCCGTCAGGGACGGCGCGGGCAGGTGGACCTCCGGCCGCGTCGAGACCCGCCGCACCGACTTCGCGGCAGGTCCCGGCGAGATGGTCCGCTTCAGCGCCCGGCTCAAGCTGCCCGACGTCGCATCCGGCCTGGGCTATTGGCCCGGCTTCCGCGCCACCGGCGCCGCCTACCGCGGCAACTTCAACAACTGGCCGGGCGTCGGCGAGACCGACATCATGACCAGCGTCAACGGCCGCGACGAGGTCTCCGGCACGCTGCACTGCGGCACCGCGCCCGGCGGCGTCTGCAACGAGTACGACGGCCGCACCGGCGGACTGGCCACCTGCGGCGGCTGCACGACCGGATACCACGAGTTCGCGCAGGTCATCGACCGGACCAAGACGGATGAGGAGATCCGCTTCTACCTCGACGGCAGGCAGACCTGGATCGTACGGCAGAGCCAGGTCGGCGTGGCGGCCTGGCAGGCGGCCGTGCACCACGGCTTCTACCTGCGCCTCGACCTGGCCATCGGCGGCTCGCTGCCGAACGCCGTCGCCGGCCGGACCACCCCCTCCCCCGAGACCACCTCGGGCGGCGTGCTGAGCGCCGACTGGGTGGCGGTCGCCAGGCGGACCGGCCAGGCGCCCGCGCCGATGACCGACCCGCCGGTCCCGGCAGGCCCGAGCGTCGTCAAGGTCACCGGCGGTCAGGGGAACTGGCGGCTGACCGTGAACGGCGCGCCGTACCAGATCAAGGGGATCACCTACGGGCCGCCGCAGGCCGCCGCCGACGGGTACATGCGCGACCTGAAGGCCATGGGGGTCAACACGATCCGGCTGTGGGGCGTGGACGACACCCACACCCCGGCGCTGCTCGACTCCGCGGCCCGCCACGGCATCAAGGTCATCGTCGGTCACTGGCTCAACCAGGGGGCGGACTACGCGGGCGACAGCGCGTACAGGACGAGTGTGAAGAACGAGATCGTCGCCCGCGTGAACGCGCTCAAGCACCACCAGGGTGTGCTGATGTGGGACGTCGGCAACGAGGTCATCCTGACCATGCAGGACCACGGCCTGCCCGCCGACGTGGTGGAGCAGCGGCGGGTGGCCTACGCCAGGTTCGTCAACGAGGTGGCCGAGGCGGTGCACGCGGCCGATCCGAACCATCCGGTCACCTCCACCGACGCCTACACCCACGCCTGGACCTACTACAAGGCCCACTCCCCCGCGCTGGACCTGCTGGCCGTCAACTCCTACGGGGCCATCGACACGGTGCGCCAGGACTGGGTCGCGGGCGGGTACGGCAAGCCGTACATCGTCACCGAGGCGGGTCCCGACGGCGAGTGGGAGGTGCCGGACGACGTCAACGGCGTTCCCGACGAGCCGGGCGACCTGGACAAGGGCCGCATGTACGCCGACTCGTGGCGGGCCATCGCCGGGCACACCGGGGTGGCGCTCGGCGCGACCATGTTCCACTACGGCCTGGAGAACGACTTCGGCGGCGTCTGGCTGAACGTCACCCCCGGCGGCTGGCGCAGGCACGGCTACCACGAACTGCGTCAGGCCTACACCGGCCTGCCCCCGGCGAACACCCCGCCACGGATCACCGCGATGACGGTCGGCTCACCGACCGCGGTCCCGGCGGGCGGCGCCTTCACCATCGACACCAGCGTCTCCGACCCCGACGGCGACCTGATCCGATACCACGTCATGCTCGGCGACAAGCACATCACCGGCAACCGCGGCCTGCGGCACGCCCGCTTCACCCAGCCCGCCCCCGGCCGCCTGTCGGTGACCGCGCCGGAGCGGCTCGGCGTGTGGAAGGTGTACGTGTACGCCCACGACGGCCACGGCAACGTGGGCATCGAGCAGCGTTCGTTCCGCGTGGTGCCGCCCACGGTGAACGGCGTCAACGTCGCCCTCGGCAGGCCGACCACGGCCTCCAGTCACCAGGCCACCGGCGACGGCGGCCCGTTCACGCCCGGCCGGGCCACCGACGGCAGCTTCACCAGCCGGTGGGCCAGCGAGTGGTCCGACGCCCAGTGGATCCAGGTGGACCTGGGGGCCGTCACCGCGATCAGGCACGTCCAGGTGGGGTGGGAGGAGGCGTACGCGCGGGCGTACCGGCTGCAGGGTTCCACCGACGGGACCACCTGGACCGACCTGAAGGTCGTCGGGAACGGCGACGGCGGCTTCGACGGCTTCGACCTGAACGCCTCGGCCCGCCACGTACGGCTCGCCCTCACCCAGCGGGCCACCGCCTACGGCTACTCGTTGTGGGAGTTCGGCGTCTACCGGTAAACGGGTTGCCGCCGCTCCACCCGGGAAGATCGAATGTCCCGATGAGCACGGAAAGCAGCCTGGCGCCGCCGGCCCCCCGCCTCGCCCGCCTACGGTCCCGCTGGCTCGCCGCCGCGACCGCCGGCCTCGGCGACGACCCTGGGGTGGCCGGCGCCGCCCTGCTCGGCTCGCTCGGCACGGGCCGTTTCGACGACTGGAGCGACATCGACCTGCTCGTGGTCGTGGACGACGCGCGCCTGGACGACTACGCGGCGCCCGCCGCCCTGCCCGCCGTCCCCGGCACGTTGACGGCCGTCTTCGACGCCCGCCAGAACGGGCCGCGCGGCACCAGGGCGCTCAGCCTCAACTACGTCGTGGACGGGCTTCCGCTCTGGGTCGACTGGCACGTCCACCCGGTCTCGCGGGCCGGCTGGGCCGCCGACAGCGAGGTCATCCTCGACCGGCACGGCTTCGACCGGTTCCCCGCCACCTTCGCCGAACTGCACGGCGGCGGCGAGCCCGAGCCGCCGATCCCCGCATCGCCCGTCGAACGGCGGCCGGCGCTGCTGGGGATGATCCCGATCGCGGCCAAGCGGATCGCCCGCCGCTCGCCGGACACGCCCCGGATGGTCACCCTGGTCGGGGGTCCCGACGCGCCCGGCGCCTCCTGGGCGGAGCAGGTGGCCACGCTGCGCCGGCTGCTGGGCGAGTACGCGTCGTTCGGCCCGCCCGCGTACGTCGCCGCCGCGCACGCCCACCTCGACCTGGTGGAGCAGACGTTCTCTTAACGAGTGGCGGAACCCGGCCGGCTGATCACGGAGTACTCGTCACGGGTGATCGCCAGGACGCGCACCGGCTGCCCGGTGGCCGGGACCTTGGTCTCGCGCTCCTGGCGCATGCCCAGCTTCGTCATGACGCGGGCGGAGGCGTGATTGTCGACGTGGCAGATGCTGATGACGCGGTCCAGCCCCGCCTTGACGAAGCCGTAGCGCAGCGCCGCCGTGGCCGCCTCGGTGGCGATGCCGCGGCCCCAGTGGGTCCGTGCGAGCCGCCAGCCGATCTCCACGGCCGGCAGCACCTCGGGCAGGAAAAGGGGAACCGTCAGCCCGGTCCAGCCGGCCAGTTCGCCGCTCTCGCGCAACTCCACGGCGAATATCCCGAAGCCGCGCTCCTCCCACCGCTGCTCCATGGCCGTCAGCGTGGCCGCCGTCTGCTCCGCCGTACGGACGGAACCGTCGCCGATGAAGCGCATGACCTCCGGATCCCCGTCGATCGCGGCCAGCGCTTCCAGGTCTTCCTCGCGCCAGCGGCGCAACACCAGCCGCTCGGTCTCCAGCATCATCCGATCCCCCTTGGTCTAGGCGACGACCGCGAGCAACGTCGTGATCGCGGCGGTCAGTTCGTGGTCACCGCTCCGCTTCGAGCGGGCGCGGGCCTCCTCGATCGTGATGCCCCTGCTCGCCAGCCGCCAGAACGTGTCCTGGTCCATCGAGACGCGCGCGGCGGGTTCCCCGCCCGCCATCGTCATCCGCCACCGGCCATCCTGCCGGACCGCGCTCCACTGACCGCCGGCCGGCCCCACCACCTCCAGGCGGGCCACCGTGCCGTCGGGGCGGTGGTGCTTGCCCAGGGTGAACGGCAGGGCCCGGGCGAAGACGTCCAGCACCGGCGCCATGAGCTCGGGCCCGGTGGCCCCCGGCCGGGAGACGGCGTCGCGGATCTGCTGGTGGTGGACCCAGAACTCGGTGTACTCGCGGCCGATGTCGAGCCAGGCGGGGCTGTCGATGTCGGTGGCGGCCCAGGACACGTTCAGGCCGGCGGGCGCGTGCAGGTCGCGGGCCGCCCAGAGGGCGTCCAGGTCGGGTCCCAGGTGTTCCAGCAGGTCGGTGAGCAGGCGCGGGCTGAGCTGACGGCCGGCCCTGACGAACTCGTCGTTGGTACGGGCGAGGTAGGACGGCAGCGTCTCGTCGTCGGCGAAGACGGCCCCCGCGTGCCCGTCGCGGCCACCCGACAGGCGCCGCAGGTAGTCGTTGAGCACGTGGCCGGCGACGTCGTGCACGTCCCACCCCGGGCAGACGGTCGGTTCCGCCCAGTCCGCCGGATCCAGGGCGCGCAGAAGCGCCAGCATGGACTGGCGTTCGACAGGCAACATGGGGCGGACGTCGATGGCGGGACCGAAGATCGTCATGCACCGACCGTACCGAATCAGGAGGCGGCGGCGTTCCATGCCCGGGATGCGGAAAATCTGTTGCGCGGGCCGGACGCCGTTGCCAGGATCCCGCCATGCCTGCCTTCTCCGCGCACGACGGGACCGAACTCGCCTACCACGTGCGTGGCGCGGGCCCCGCGGTGATCTGCCTGCCCGGCGGCCCGGTCCAGGACACGGTCTACCTGGGCGACCTCGGCGGCCTGTCCGCGCATCGCCGGCTGATCCTGCTGGACCCCAGGGGCGCCGGACGGTCCGCGGTGCCGGCGGATCCCGCTTCGTACCGGTGTGACCGGCTCGTCGATGATGTCGAGGCGTTGCGCGAGCATCTGGGCCTTGACCGGTTCGATCTGCTCGCGCACTGCGCGGGCGCGAACCTCGCCGTCCTGTACGCGGCCCGCCATCCGCGACGCGTCGCCAGGCTCGCCCTGATCACCCCGAGCACCAGGGCCGTCGGCCTTCCCGTCACCGGACAGGACCGGCTCGGGATCGCCCGGCTGCGCGCGGACGAGCCCTGGTTCCCCGAGGCGTTCGCCGCCCTGGAGGCGATCCTGGCCGGCGAGGCCACCGCGGACAGGTGGCGGGCCGTCACTCCCTTCGTGTACGGGCGCTGGGACGAGGCGGTGCGGGCCTACGACGCCGGCCAGGAGGAGCATCGCAACGACGGGGCCGCGGCCTTCTGGGGGGCCGATGGCGCCTTCGATCCGGAGGCCACGCGCGCCGCGCTGGCCGCGTTCGGCGCGCCGGTGCTGGTGCTGGCCGGGGAGGTGGACATGAACACGCCTCCGGGCGTCGCCGCCGGGGTCGCCGCGCTGTTCCCGGCCGCCGAGTTCGCCGTCCAGCAGGGGGCGGGGCATTTCCCCTGGATCGACGATCCCGGCCGGTTCGCGGCGGCGACGGCGGCGTTCCTGGGCTGAGCCTGCGCACGTTCCGGTCAGAGCGGCGCGGGCCATGAGTGTGGCGATCGCCTCCACGTCGCCCGGCAGCGCATCCCCGATCTCCATCATGATCACCGCCCTGGGTCAGGTGGCGGCGACCCACTCGTCGACCAGCGCGCAGAGCCGGTCCAGGGCCTCTTCGACGCGCTCGCGGCCGGCGGGCCGCCTGCGCGGCTGATGGCCGGTGCCGGGCCGGCTCACGGCCCGGCCCGGCGTTCACCCCTAGCCCTGCGGCGGCTCCGCCGGGCAGCGGGCGCCCTGCGCGGGCACGGTCCCCGAGATCAGGTAGCCGTCCAGGGCGGCCGTGGTGCACTGGGTCCTGCCGTAGATGCCGTGGCCCCAGCCCTCGTACGTGAACAGCCTGGCCTTGGAGCCAAGCTGCTTGGCCACGTTCGCCGACCACGCGTACGGCGTGGAGGGGTCGTGCAGGGAGGTGGTCACCATCAGCGGAGTGCTGCCCTTGTACCGCAGCCGGTGTTGCGGGTTGGTGACCGGGTGGCCCTGGCAGATCGGCATGTCGCCCATCGGCATCGGGTTGTAGCGCATGTCCGGGGCCACCGCGTTGGCGCCGCTCATCACGCCGGCGTACTCGTTGTAGTTCCGCAGCGCCAGGTTGTGGTCCTGGCAGAGGATCGCGGTGGGGAGTTCGGCGGTCGGACCGTGCACGGGCGGGTTGCCCGGAGGGCCCGGCATGTCATCCGGCACCGGCCCGCCGTCCAGGGCGTGCAGCACCTTGGCCGCCAGCCGCCAGGTGGGCCCCTCGTTCATGGTCACGCCCAGCCATCTGAGGTTGTGCGCGCTGATCTGGGCGTCGGGGACGGTCGGCCAGTACAGCTCGCCGCGATCCGCCTTGTCGAGCAGTTTCTTCCACAACGCGCGGACGTCGCGCCCGTGCAGGACGCACTCGGTGTCCTTCTCGCACCAGGCGACGAACTCGTCGAAGGCGTCCTGGACGGCGGCCGCCTCGCTCACCTGGAACGCCTTGACGCTCAGGCTGTGGTCCATGTTGCCGTCCAGCACCATGGCCCGGATCCGGTCCGGGAACAGCTCGGCGTACATCTGCTGGGCCAGCGTGCCGTAGGAGACGCCGTACGAGGTCAGCTTCTCATCGCCGAGCGCCGCCCGGATGGCGTCCATGTCGCGCGCCACGTTGACCGAGTCGAGGTGGTCGTACAGGGGGCCGGTGCGCTGGCGGCAGTCCGCGTGCAGCTTCTTGTTGAAGGCGATCCACTTGTCGTAGTCGGCCTGGCTCTTCATGATCGGGCTCGGCATCTCGTTGAACACCGGGCCCGAGCAGGTCACCGGGCCACCGCTGCGGGCGACGCCACGGGGGTCGTAGCTGACGATGTCGAAGCGCCGCTGGACTTCCGCACTGAATCGGGAGGAGCGGTAGATGTCCTCCACGCCGGAGTTGCCCGGTCCGCCCGGGTTGGCCAGCACGGATCCGATCCGCGCGGCGGGGTCGGTGGCCTTGCGCCGGGCGAGGGCCAGGTCGATCGTGCGACCGTCCGGCTTGGACCAGTCGATCGGCACCCTCACCGTGCCGCACTCGACGGAGGGCTCCTCCTCACACGGCTTCCAGGCGATACCGGATTTGCCGGCGGCACCCGGGGGGTTCTCACCGGCCACCGTCTCGTCGGCCGCACAGGCCGCCGTGGCGGACAGCACCGTTGCCACGGCGGCGAGAGTGGTGACGAGCAGGGAAGTTCTCTTGGGCACATCGTTCCTATCGTTGATCGGCGGGCCGGGCCGCCCGCACGGCGCACGATCGGCCCCGACTCCCACCGACAATCAGCCCAAAAGGGGAGGCTGGGGCCGATCGTCCACCCAATCAGCACATGGAGGATAAATGGTAACGATGACGAGATTAGTAGCCAAACAGGACTTTCAGGGGATGAACCGCACATGACGGCATCCGGGCAACGCCTCACCGCGTTCGGCAACCAGCTCATCGAGGTGCACCTCTGGTTGCGCGAGGAACTCACCGCCCTGCGCGAGAACGTCGACGCCCACCTCGACGGCGGCCCTCGTCCCCGCGATCTGCGGGCCCACTGCCTGAGCTTCTGCTCGGCGCTGAACCGGCACCACACCGGCGAGGACGACGGGGCGTTCCCTGCCCTGGCCGCGCGGCACCCCGGGCTGGAGCCGGTGCTGGAGGAGCTGCGCCGCGACCACCTGCTGGTGGAGGACTCCCTGCGACGCCTTCAGGCGCTCATCGACGGCCTGGACGAGGAGGATCCCGGCGAGGTCCGCCGGGAGATCGACACCCTGGCCGCGCTGATTGAGACGCACTTCGTCTATGAGGAGAAGCGGATCGTCTCGGCGCTGAACGAGCTGGACGTGCCGGGCTGGAACCGTACCAGGCCGGGTTTCCTGCTCACCGGCGACGCGGCACAGACCCCGGACGGACGCTGATCCCCCTTCAGGGTCGCGGCGGTGCGGCGCCGAGCAGGTCGAGCACGGCGCGCACGGCCGGGGTCACGGTGCGTACGAGTGCGTGGGTGGTCCTGGTGATCTCGGTCGTGCGGATCGGGCGCAACACGACGCCGTCGGGCACGCCGATCACCGTGGCGACCAGTTCGGGCACCAGGCTCGCGCCCAGCCCTTCGCGGACCATGCGCAGGACCAGCGCGTAGTCGTCGGCCGTGTGGATGATGCGCGGGTGGAAGCCCGCCAGGGCGCAGGCGCGGTCGAGCATCTCGTGGTCGCTGGTGCCCCGGGAGCCGGCGATCCACGACTCCTCGCGCAGGACTCGCAGGTCCACCTCGCCCGCCGCGGCGGGGTGGCTCTCGGGCAGGGCGAGCAGGAGGGGTTCGACGCCGAGGAAGTGCCGGGTGATCCCGGCGGGCGGGTCCTCGGGGATCAGGTTGTAGGTGAAGGCGATACCGAGGTCGCAGTCGCCGCCGCGCAGGGCCTCGGTCGTCTCGCGCGGCTCGAGCTCGCGGATGATCACGTACAGGCCGGGGTGGCGGGTCCTGGCCTCGGCCATCGCGGGCAGCAGGCGGTGCAGGGCGGCGGTGGCGAAGCACGCCACCCGTACGGGGCCGCGCGGCGTCGAGGCGGAACGGAGATCCTCTCGCGCGGCGTCCAGCGCGTTCAGCACGATGCGGGCGTGCCCCAGGAGCCGCTGCCCCTCGGCCGTCAGGCGGACCCGGCGGCCGGCCCGTTCGAACAGGGCGACCCCGGCCTCCCGTTCCAGCACGGCGAGCTGCTGCGAGACGGCCGAGGAGGTCATGCCGCAGACCTCGCCCACGGCGGTCATCGTCCCGTGCTCGGCGAACTCGCGCAGCAGCAGCAACCTGGTCGGATCCAGCATCAAGCTCATCTTACAGATCGGCGCAGCATTACTAAGTGGACGTTGCCGATGCCGGGACACGAAACTGCGGGAAACGTTAAGAGAAGGAGTTTTGAGGATGCTGACCGTCGTTGAGGTCCCGCAGTGGCAGGGGTCGCGCTCGCCCACCGCGCCGAGGCTGGCCGAAGGCGCCTCCCGGCTGGCCGCCATGGTGCCGGAGGCCCGGCACGTACGGGTCGCGACCGGCGAGACCCTGGCCGAGACCGCCGACCGCGTACGGGCGGCGCTGCCCCGCGACGGCTTCGTCGTCACGGTCGGCGGGGACTGCGGCGTCGAACTCGAACCGATCACCGCCGCGCTGCGCCGGCACGGCGACCGCCTGGCCGTGGCCTGGTTCGACGCCCACCCCGACATGAACACGCCCACCACGTCGCCCGGCGGCGGCTTCCACGGCATGATCCTGCGCACCCTGCAGGGCGAAGGCCCCGCCGACCTGGTGCGCTCCCCCACGCTGCGCCCGGACCGGATCGCCCTCGCGGGCGTGCGATCGTTCGACGCCGCCGAGACCGAGCACATCGGGCGCGCGGGCATCGGCGGCCTGTCCGGCATCGCCGAGGACGCGCTCCTGTACGTCCACGTGGACGTGGACGTCCTGGACGGCATCACCTCCGTCGGCTACCCGGAGCCGGACGGCCTGTCCGCGGAAGAACTGATCGGGTCCGTCGCCGCGCTGGCGGCCCGGCACGAGATCATCGGCCTCGGCACCACCGAGTACGCGCCCCGCGACCCGCGCGACGAGGAGTTGTTGCGCCGGCTCGTCCCCGAACTCGTCCGGCTGTGCCGCCTCTCCGGCCCGTGGCAGATCGAGCGGCGCGCCGCCAACGGCTGGCCCGCCCGGCACGCCGAGGAACGCGACGGCTGGCTCCTGCGTCACACGCCGGGTGTGCCCCGCAGGCGCTGCAATTCCGCGCGCCCGCTGCCCGGCGCGTCCCCGTCCATCGAGGCGCTGGAGTCCTACTACGCCGAGCGGGGCGTGCCCGCGATCGTCCAGGTGACCCCCTCCGCGTATCACGGGGAACTCGACGCGCTCCTCGCGCGGCGCGGCTACACGCGCGAATGCGACACACTCGTCATGACCGCCACCACCGACGCCGTGCCGGACGTCGCGGGCTCCGCGGGGGTTGAGGAGATCGACGACCGGGAACGCTGGGCCGGGCTGTTCGAGACGGTCAGCGGCGACGCCGGCAACATGGACGTCGCCGGCCATCTCACGGCCAAGGCGGTGCTGCTGGCCAAGGACGCCGCCGGTCTCGGGCTGGCGGTCACCGAGGACGGCTGGACGGGGCTGTTCTGCATGGCCACCTATCCCGGCCACCGCCGCCGGGGCGTGGCGCGGTCCGTCCTGGCCGCCGCCGCCCGCTGGTCGGAACGGCACGGCGCCACCCGCCTGTACCTGCAGGTCGAAGCGGACAATCAGCCGGCCCGCGCGCTCTACGAGAGCGTGGGGTTCACCACGTCGCACGAGTACCACTACCGCCGGCAGGGGTGACGGGTGCCGGTCCATCGCACCGGCCCCGGCGATTGACACGGAGCCGATAACGGGACGACTGCAGTGAAATCGGTGGGAACCCACCGAGTCTTTGTGACGTCCAACCAGAGCTAGCGTGCGCGCCGGACATTCGCACCCCGTACAGCGGTGCCGGCGCGGTGATCAGACCTGTTCGTCTTCGAGAATCGACGCCAGTACAAGCAGCCCTCGCCCTCCACGTCCCGGTGATCGCCGTGGCGCTCGTCGCCGTGCGCCGGTTCGCCGCGCGGAGGGCCCATGTCCCCGATCCGATCCCACCGACCCGATGTGGAGGACAGGTGACGCCCATGACTTCCGGCCAACCGCACGAAAGACGGCAGGCCCGCCGCGAGCGGGTTCCCCGGCAACTGCTCAAGGTGGCGGCCGTCGCGGTCATCGCGACGACCGGCCTGACCGTGACCGTGACGGCCTCGGCGGCCACCGGCACGCCGACGCCCACGGCCACCGAGACGCCGACCGCCACCCCGACCGTCACCCCGACCGAGACTCCCACGGAGGTCCCGACCGAGACCCCGACCGAGACTCCGACCCCGACGCCCACCGAGACCGTCACGCCCACGCCTCCGCCCGGCATCGACGCCCTGTCGCCGATCAACCCGTGGGGGTACATCGGCACCATGCACGGCGAGTTCACGACGGCCACCAAGGACGGCTGCGGCACCGCCACGCTGCTCACCCAGACCGGCCAGGTGACCACCGTCGCGGCGGACTCCCTCACGGTACGCAGCCATGACGGGCACGAGCAGGCGTACACGATCGACGAGGCCACCCAGCAGCCGGTGACCTTCCGCGACCGGAACCGGGGCAGGAACGGGGATCGCGAGCGGGAGGCGGAGGAGTCGCAGATCGAGCAGGACGACTGGGTGGCGGTGACGGCCAGCACCGACGGGCAGACGGCCAGGGCTCTCTACGTCGTCGACCTGTCGCAGCCGCTGCGCCTGCACCCGCGGAGTTACAAGGACTGGAGGCGCGCCAAGCAGTGGTGGGCCGCCGTCGTACCCAAGTGGCAGACCCCGGCCCCGTGCCCCACCCCGACGGACACGCTCACCCCCACGCCGACCCCGACGGACACGGTCACGCCGCCTCCGACCGACGTTCCGACGGACGTCCCGACAGAGGTTCCGACCGAAACCCCGACCCAGACGCCGACGGAGACCCCGACAGAGACACCCACGGTAACCCCGACGGCGACGCCGGCTTCCTGAAACCTTCTCCGGGAGGAGAACGGACCCGCTCCGTCCGCATCGTCAGAGCGCCAGGAGTTCGGCGATGGCCTCCGCGAGCGTGGGTCGCAGGTCGAGCACCTGGTCGAGCCCGCGCTGGCGGAAGGCCGCCCGCATCAGGTCCCCGACCCCGCACACCAGCGCCAGTCCCCCTGACGCCCGTGCGTGGTGGTGCATCGCGAGCAGGACGGTCAGCCCGTAGGAGTCCGCCGAGGCCAGGGCGCCCAGGTCGATCGCGACCCGCGGCCGCGCCCTGGCCAGTGCGGCCTGCAGCAGCGGGCAGGTGTCCATGTCGAGCTCTCCGCCGACGCTGACCACGGTGACGCGGGAGTCGAGCTCGGCCTCGGTGATGCGCAGACGTTCCGTCACGCGCGCGCCCAGGTGATCATCGTCACGACCCTATCCGGATCACGGCGGCGACATGCCGACCGGCCGCGCAGGACCGAGCCACCGATCGAACCAGGCGCGGGTACGCCGGAGCACGTCGAGCTGGTGAGGGCGTTCCCGGATCACGTGGCCTTCGCGGGGGTAGACGACGAACTCGTGCTCGACCCCGTGGCTGCGCAGCGCGCGATGGAAGTACGTGGCCTGGCCGACCGGGACGTTCGTGTCGTCCTCGCCGTGCAGGATCAGGACCGGCGTACGGATCCTGGAGGCGTGGGAGATGGGGCTGACCCGGTCGTGCGGGTGCGGGCCCGCGCCCTCCCAGCCGCAACTGCCGCTGAGCCCCGCCTCCAGGGTTCCGCCCTCGCCGGTCGCCACGAGCATCCCCCAGTCGCTGATGCCCGCGCCCATCACCGCCGCCTTGAAGCGGTCGCTCTGCCCGATCGCCCAGGCGGCCATGAAGCCGCCATGGCTCCATCCGCCGATCCCGAGCCGGTCCGGGTCCGCGACCCCCTCGGCGATCAGCAGGTCGATCCCGGAGACGATGTCCGTCCACTCCGCCCCGCCCACCGCCACCCGCCACCGCCGCCGCGAACTCGTGCCCGTGGCCTTCGCCGCCCCGCGGGTTCGGCAGGAACACCGCGTACCCCCGCGCCCGCCAGCCACTGTGCCGACGGGATCACGCCCAGCGTGAGCTGGTCGGCGTACCGGGCGTAAGGGCCGCCGTGCACCAGCGTGACCAGCGGGTACGGCCCGTCGTCGCGGCTCTTCCCCGGGGGCAGGATCAGCAGCCCGTCGAGGCCGAGCCCGTCGGAGGCCCGGTACGACAGGCGCTCCTGCCGTCCCCAGGTGATCGCGCGCAGCTCCGGCCTGGTGTCGCTGAGCGGGGATAGCGGGCCGGCCGGCGGGCCCGCGTGCACGTTCATCGGCTCGTACGCCGTGCTCGCCAGCACCGCCACCACCGGCTCCCGCCGCCCGCCCGCGCTGAGTGAGCCGGCGAAGCCGGGTCTCATGGACAGCCGCTCGAACCGCCGTGTCCCGGGATCGAGGCGGCAGATCGCGGTGTCGAGCCCGTCGGCGAACAGCGCCAGCGGCGGCCCATCGGGAACCTGCGCCAGACCGGACGGGCAGACCGTCATACCGTCGGTCAGATTACGAGCCGCCACCAACCCGCCAACCTCCGCCGCCCTCGCGGCCCCCACCTCCGCCGCCGACTCCGCCTCCCTCGCGGCCCCCACCTCCCTCGCGGGCTCCGCCTCCCTCGCGGCCCCCACCTCCCTCGCGGGCTCCACCTCCGACACGACCGCCACCTCCGGCACGGCGAGATCGAAGACCGCACGGCCACCGACGGGACCGGGTGGCGTCGTCGCCAGATAGCACAGACGCCAGCCGTCCTCCGTGCGCCACCAGACCGGCGAGCACGCCTCCGGTTCCGTCTCCCCCAGATCCCGTACCCGCCCGGTCTCCACGTCCACCACCTGCAGCTCGCAGACGAAACGGACGGGATCCGGAACGGGACCTGCCCAGCTCAGCACCGCGAGCGCGCCACCGTCCTGGCGCTGCGCCAGCTCGGCCACATGCCTGTCGCCGAGCCCGTCCACCACCCGCATGCGGCCGCTGTCCAGATCGAGCAGCCACAACCGGCCGCACGGCTCCTTCTGCCCCCATACCCACACGTCGTCACCCTCGTCCCGCCCGCGCCCATCCTCCCCGGCAGGTTCGTCGGCGGCGACCACCGCGACCAGCCGCCCGCAGGCGAGCGGAAGGTGGTCGTCGATCCCGCTCCCCCAGGAGGTCAGCTGCTCAGGCTCCCCGCCCTCCAGCGCGACGCGACACAACTGCGTGCTCCCGCCCCGATCCGAGAGGAAGAACAACCCGCACGAGTCAGCCGCCCAGCGCGGCAACCGGTCCCGCACTGTGCTCACCGACACCCGCCGCGGCGGCACGCTCCCGTCGGCCGCGGCCACCCAGATCGCGCCGCTCCCCCGCTCCGCCCGCCTGCCCATCGCGGCGACCACGTACGCGACCCAGCGCCCGTCAGGCGAGACCACCGGATCCAACGGCATGTCGATGTCCACGACCAGCTCGGCCGTCACCACACCAGCGTTCATGAGCTCCCCGTGGATCGGCGGCGCAAAACCGCCATCATCTCACGCACGCGATCACGTACTCGACCGCAGGAACTCCACACACGCGATCACGTATCCGACCGCCGGAACCGCACACACCCGATGTCCGGCCGACCGCCACGACCCCAGCCGCCGGCGTGCGCCCGCGGCGAACGATCAGTCGCCGACCGGCATGAGCAGCGGCCGTTTGGCCATACGCCCGTCCCCGGACGAACGCCCGCGCAACCGCCGTCCGATCCACGGCCCGGCGAACGACGTCAGCCACCGCACCTCACCCGCCACCGTCCGCAACCGGCCAGGCGGCGGCAGCGCAGGCAGCGGGCGCATCCACGTGTCGTCGCTACCCGGCAGCTCCAGCGCGTGCGCCATGGCCGCCGCGATCATGGCGTGCCCGACCGGGCTGGCGTGCAACCGGTCCCGGCACCACATGCGCGCGTCGGTCACCGACACCAGCGGGAAGGTGTCCACCAGAGTCACCTCATGCCGGGCGGCCGCCTCACGTACGTACTGGTTGAACGCCAGCAACCGAGGTATCAGCGGCCGGGCCAGCGGCGCGATCCGCCCGATGTCGGGGAACGTCACGGTCACCACCCGCGCCCCGGCCCCGGTCAGCGCGGCGAACATCTCCTCCAGCACCCCGCTCACCCGGGCCGCGTCGAACCCGGGCCGGATGAGGTCGTTCATCCCCGCCATGACCGTTACCAGGTCCGGCTGCAGCTCCAGCGCGGCGGCGAGCTGCTCGTCACGCACCTGCGCCGCCAGCCTCCCGCGCACCGCGAGGTTGGCGTACAGCAGTCCGGGATTGTCGACGGCCAGCCGCTCGGCGAACCGGTCGGCCCACCCCCGATACCCGATGACGTCGTCCCCGTCGCCAAGCCCCTCGGTCTGACTGTCCCCGAGCGCGACATACCGTACAAACGCCATCAGACCTCCCAAACGATTCCTTATGATGCCGTTGCGCGGTGGTCATGCAGGTCAACAGATAGCCGCCGCATCGAACGCTGTCCAGAATCGCGCGGAAAACCCGGACTGTCCATAACTGCCGATCTCCCGCCCAACTGGGGTTGCGAGAAGGGCTCGGTCTTCGTTCGTTACGGTCAGATAGGCCAGGCGAAGGAGCGCAGCGGATCATCCTGCCGTACAAGCTCCGTCTAATCTCGTACGCCACGCGAAGCCCCCGCAGAGTCACGACCTGGGCGGACGTATTCGGCAGGTGCAAGGTCGTCACCTGCACGGCCGAAGAGCCGCTGGGTCAGTCACCGTCGCGTGGTGTGTAGAGCATGATCCAGTGGTCCCGTTCCGGGTCGTGGAGCATCTCGATGTCGAAGCCCACCCAGCCTCGGGTGGGAGAGCGCATGTGCTTGACCGCGGATCGCAAGGCGCCGACCTCGCCCCGCCCCCAGTGCTCGCAGAAGTTCGCGCTGGTCGCGGTGAGCTCAGCGTGCAGGGCTTGAAGGTATGAGTCATCGGGGTAGCGGCTGAGTGCCGTACGGAGTTCTGCTGCCGCGACCCGCGCGAGTTGTTCCGCGCCTTCCTCGCTGAGCAGGTCCGGGAGCGCCGTGGTGGTGAAGGCTTGGTAGACGATGTTGCGAGCGAATCGGCCGGTGGCAGCCGAGAGCGGAGCGAGCAGTTCGGCGGCGGCCACGTTGCGAGCCAGCAGGTCCAGGCGGCCATCATGCACGGTGACCGGCATCGTGTCGTCCAGACCTCGCAGCAGTCGCAGGAGCCCTGGACGGATCGTGGCGTCGGGCGACTCGGGTTCGGGGGCCGGCTCGCCGATGAGCCGGAACAGGTGGTTTCGCTCCGGGGCCGAGAGTTCGAGGGCTCGTGCCAGGGCAGTGAGAATCTCACGGGAGGGCCGCGGCGCCCTGCCTTGTTCGAGGCGGATGTAGTACTCCACGGAGATCCCGGCGATGTCGGCCAGTTCCTGACGTCGTAGCCCCGGAACTCGCCGCCGTGATGCTCGCACGTTTCCGGACGGTTCTGGTGGCGTCATCGCGGCGCGGCGGCGCCGCAGGTACTCCCCGAAGTCCGTCCGATCGCTGCCAGGCATGTGCACCATTCTGCCCCGGATCATCCCGTGCCGTGCCGAGCTGTGTACCCCCGCCAGTACCAGGCTCAGCGAGGTCTTCCTCCCCCGGACGACGTGGCGCAGATTCGTACCGTCCGTCGAATCGACGACGATGCATCGCCCGGACGGGCGACAGCCGATCCTGACCGAGGAGTCTGCATGACCAGCACGGCGTGGACGTTCACCATCCCCCAGGAGCGGGTCCAAGACTTCCGTGACCTGCTCGCCGACCTGAACAAGGATCTGTCCGGGCTCGCCGAACGAGCACGGGACGTCGGATACCACCGGGAACGGATGTGGCTCCAGCCCAATCAGGACGAGAGCGCCGAGTTCATCGTCTACCTCGAGTTCGACGAGGGCGTGGACCTGGCGACGTTCACCGAACGGCTGCTCGCCTACGACTCGGAGTTCACACGGTGGTGGAGACCCCGCTTCGAGTCATTCGGCCTTCCGAAGTCATTTGGTGAACCACTGCTGACCTGGGACGCCATCGACTGAACAGCGGTTACTCACCCGAGGGCAAGACCGCCCGGCCGACAGCCCATGACACACAGAGAGAACTCACACGTGACCGAAGCCACCCAGACCATCGTCATGACCGGTGCCACCCGGGGCATCGGCCTCGAAGCGGCACGAGACCTCCTTCGGCGCAGCCCCGAAACCCACCTCGTGGTCCTCGGGCGAGAGTCGTCGGCCGCACGAGTCCTGCCGCAACTGCGGGAGATCTCACCGCACGTCTCGACGGTCAACGTGAACCTCGCCAGCAAGGCCGGCATCGATACCGCTGCCGCGCACGTGGAAGACCTCCTGGACGCAGGCGAGCTGCCTGCGATGAAGGGCATCGTCTGCAACGCCGGAGTTCACCTTTCGGACGCCTTGCGGACCAGCGAGGACGGATACGAGCTGACCTTTGCCGTGAACGTCCTGGCTACTCACCTGCTGCTCCGGCGGCTCCACCCGCATCTCGAGGCGCCCGGGCGCGTCGTCGTCACTGTCAGCGACGCCCACTTCGGCGACCTCCGGCACACGGGCGGCACGATGCCCGCGCCTCACTGGAAAGGGCCGGAGATCGTCTCCAGGCCGGGCGCGTTCGACCGCTCCGAACGTGTTCGGTCGGGCGGCCGTCGCGCGTACGTGACGAGCAAGCTCGGCGCCATCCACCTGGTCCATGAATGGGCCCGCCGCCTTCCTGACGGGATCGACATCCTCGCCTACAACCCGAGTCTCGTCACCGGAACCGGACTCGCCCGAGAAATGGGCGGCTCCGCCCAGTTCATCATGAAGTGGTTCATGCCCATCCTCGAGGTCACGCCGCTGGTCGACACCCCGCCGGTCGCCGGGCGCAAGCTGGCCGACGTCATCCTCGGAGTCACGGACGCCCCGACCGGGTCCTACATCCACCGCACCGCGCCCGCGAGGTCCTCCGCCGAGTCCTACGACGCCGACCGGGAGCAGGCCCTCTGGGACTGGATGGAGCAAGCATGACACCCAGGAGGCCCGGTAGCAGACTGGTGGCTTCGTCTGGAAGCGGGCGGGGTGGAAGCCCTGCGCCACAAGCCCTGCGGTCCGCCCGTATAACGCGGAGCCTGCGACGTCGCTACCCAGCCGCTCTTCGGGGTGGGACGAGGAAGTGCCGAGCCTCTCGAAATCGGCCCTCCCCTGCCCGGTGACCTGCGAAAGTTCGTCGCGGAGCGTTGTGTTCTTGCGGGACTCCGCCAGGGCGAATCGGCTGGTTGTCAGACATCGAGCGTGATCTGCCCCGCCCCAGCCAAACGTGGAACGGCCCCTCGCTGACCGGGGCGCGCGCGGGTTGCGACGTGGAGCTCATCCGTGAATGATGATCGCCAGCTCAGGCGAAAGGAGCCCTGTGGACTTCACAATCAGATATGAACCCGCTCCCGACGAGGTGGTGCGGGCGTTACGTCAAAGTCTCAAACGACAACTCGTTATGGTCTATCGGATTTTGCCCTCGGTCTTGGTCGTGTCAGGACTCGCCTGCATTTGGGCCGACGCCGTCTTCTTGGGTGTGGGAATGCTCGTCGCAGCGCTCGTGGCTCCCTCTGTCGCGACCTGGGCGTTACGCCGGATCGCCGCGCGACAGCTCACCTACATGTGCGTGCCGACGACGATTCGGGTAACCAACGACGGGTACGAGTGCCGAACCGACCAGTACAGCACCACCATGCAGTGGTCCATGTTCGGCGAAGTCGCGACAACTCCAGAGTTCTGGTTGTTCTTTGTGAACAGGCAGCCTGCGGCGTTCCTCCCCAAACGCGCCTTCGACAGCGAGCAACAGGCCGAACTCAATGCTTTCCTGGCCGCACGGCATAATGCAGACGCCTCCTGAGCCGGCTCCCACCTCATGGCCACGTCACAAGATCTGCGGCAAAGCCCGCTTGCTCGTACTCACCTCTGCACACCCACCAGTACGCCGACAGCCCTGGCATCTAGACGCCCATCTCCATAACCGAAGACGACCCTTCGCGTCAGTCAACGGACAGGTAAGAGCGCGCCATACGTGGTACCGCGTGCTCTTTGCGTATGGACGCTTCCGATGACGCTCCTCTGAAGCCGATCTGAATGCGGCACGTGCAAGGATCAACCCAGCCAACGGAGGACCCGTCAAGCCGGGCTCCTCCCGCGATTCGCATCACCTTCAGGAAAGGCCGACACAAAGGGGGCTGGAGCATGCGTCAACGCTTGTCACGCAGGCACCTGGTTCGAATGGCCGGCGCGCTGGCGGCGGCGGCCGGAATTGCCGCGGCGTCGGGTGCCCCGGCGAACGCAACGTCATTCGCTGAGGCGGCCCAGGCGGCGAGTTGGAGCCGCTGCAACGACATCTCCGGATCACCGCTTTGTATCTCCGTGACCGGTAACCTCAACGCGAATGCGACTGTCAGGGTCTCGTACACCAAGAACTCCGGCCCTGAACGCTTTGTCGGACTGTACCTCTCCGCGTGCGGCAGTCCCCAGGGGCTCGTCGCGCAGGGAACCGTCGGGCCGGGCGACACGATAGCCGGGAGCAGGGTCAGGTACATCTACTTCAACTCCTGCTGGGTAGGGCACATGCGCATCGGCAATACCCAGTGGACCACCGGCGAGTTGCTCACCCGGTAACTTCCGGCGCCCGATGACCGAGGCCAGTGCGGGCGCGCCGGGGTGTTGGTGTCGCTGGTGAGCAGGCTCGATGTGGCGAAGGCGCGACGGGCGGGTGGCGGGTGGCGGGTGGCGTTTGTCGTCCCGGCCACCCCCGGCCCCTATTTACTTGGAGCGCTTGAAGAAGCCCTGGATGCCTTCCTTCTTCTTCAGCAGGCTCAGCATGTGGTTGGCTCGCTCGTTGCCGAGATACGGGGCGGCGGTGAACCAGCCGCCGTCGACGCTGCGCCTGTTCCCCGGCCACGCCAACCTGCGCCGCCGCGTGGCCGGCGCGATCCTGTTCGCCCTGGTCGCCGGGGCCGCCGTCGCCGCCGTCCTGCAGTACGGGTTCGGCTCCCTGCACGGCACCTACTGGCTCACCGCACTCGGGCTGGCCCTGGGCATGGCCGCCCTGTCCATCCCGTTCCTCGGACTGGAGTCCCTGCTCGGCATGGCGGGATTGGGCGTCGGCGCCCCCGCCCTCACCCTGGGCCTGTGGGCGCTGGCCGGGCTGCTGCTCATCCTCATCGCCGACCGCCGCACGACCCGTACCCACAGCCCCGAACCCGCGCTGGCCGCGGCCTGACCCGCCTGCTCCAGGCCGGTTCTCCGAGGTGCTCGCGGGCGTGCAGCGACCCGTCACGCCCGCGAGCCCGAGACCCCGGCGGCTCGCGTACCTCACACCCCGACACGTTCCCGATCAACGATCTGAAGTGTCGGCTACTTGCCTGCTCCGGAGTGGCAGGCGGCGAAGTCCCCGTCTCGTCACCAGGTGAGGCTCAGTGAGGCCAGTCCGTAGATGGCGTTGAAGGGCCGGAACTCGATCTGTTCGAATGAGTCGGCCAGGGCGAGGGTGGGGAAGCGGCGCAGCAGGGCCGGGAAGGCGATGCGCATCTCCGCCCGTGCCAGCGGCGCCCCGAGACAGTGGTGCACGCCGTGGCCGAAGGCGAGGTGTCCTGCGGCTCCGCGGGTGACGTCGAGGTTGTCGGGATCGTCGATGAAGGCGCGGTCGCGGTTGGCGGTGGGCAGTGAGGCCGTGACGAGTGAGCCTGCGGGAATGGCGTGTCCGGCGATCTCCACGTCGGTCGTGGTTATGCGTGGTGGTAGCGAGTGCAGGATGGACAACCAGCGCAGCAGTTCCTCGACGGCCGGTTCGATCTGTGCGGGATCGTCGCGGACCAGGGCGAGCTGGTCGGGGTGTCGCAGCAGGGCCAGGGTGCCCAGGCCGAGCATGTTCGAGGTCGTCTCGTGCCCCGCGATCAGCAGCAGGGCGGCGATGCCGATGAGTTCGTCGGTGGCCAGGTCGTCGCCGTGTTCGCGGACCAGCATGCCCAGCATGTCCTGGCCCGGGTTCGCCTGTGCCTGGGCGACCAGGCCGGCCATGTAGTCGCGGTTCTCCCGTGCCGCCGCGGTCCGCTGCTCCATCGGCAGCGACACGTTGAGCAGCCGGGCGGAGCGCTCCTGGAACTCGGCCCGGTCGGCGTACGGCACGCCCAGCAGTTCGCAGATCACCAGGGAGGGCACCGGCAGGGCGAAGTGCGCGATCAGGTCGGCCGGTTTGCCGGCCTGTTCGAGATCGTCCAGGGCTGCTTCGACGATCTCCTCGATCCGTGGTTCGAGCCGGCGCATCCTGCGCATCGTGAACTCCGGGGTGAGCATCCGGCGCAGCCGTGTGTGCTCCGGCGGGTCGAACCCGATCAGGTTGCCGGCTCGCATGCGGGCCAGTTCGCCCTCATCGGCTTCATCTCCGGCGGGAATGGCGAACGGTGTGGGGCGGACGCTGCTGAACCGGACCGGGTCCGACAACATCTCGCGTACGTCTTCGAAGCGGCAGACCAGATAAGCGGGTACGCCGAACGGGGTCATGGCCTGGATGACGCCTTCGCCGTCTCGTGCCCGGGTCAGCTCCTGGACCGGGCCGAATCCGTCGCGTCGCATCTGGATCGGCAGTGTGGGAACTTCTGTCATCGTCTGCTCCTGATGTTGTTGGAGTCCTGATCTGAGACATTCGTCCGCTGGGGTGTCAGGGCGTGGCGGTGGCGCGCAGGAACGCCTCGGCGAACACCGCGCAGGTCTCCTCCACGCTGGGCGGCTCGAGGCCGGGGATCTGCTCGATGGCCGGACGCAGTACGAAGTGCATCACCGCCGGGGCGATCATCTGCTGGATCAGCAGGGGTATCGGCAGGGTGCGGATGCGCCCGGCGGCCATCTGCCCAGCCAGCCACTGCCCCAGCCCGGCGAGCTTGCGAGGGGTGAAGTGCTGCAGCAGGCGCTGCAGGTCGGGTCCGCCGGGACGGGCCAGCGCTTCGGCGAGCATGGCGGGAAGCACCCGGGGCTCGCGGGTGAACGCCTCGGCCAGCAGGCGGTAGATCCTGTTCACGGTCTCGCGCAGGTCGGCGTCCGGGTCGGCGATCACCTCGTCCACGTTCATGAGCGGCATGTGGCGTTCGAAGATGGCGCGCAGCAGTTCGTCCCGTCCGCCGATGGCGGCGTACAGGCTGGGCACCGAGCACCGGGCGGCGGCGGCGACCGCCTCCAGGGTGAGCGCGGCCAGGCCGTGCTCGCCGATCAGGTGCGCGCCGGCCTCGATCGCGCGTTCGCGCACCGGGCGCTGTCCGCCGGGGTCCACGCCGGCGGCGCTCACGGCCGCGTCCAGCGCCTGACGGGAGCCGCCGAGGCGGCGGAGCAGAGTGCTGCGGGAGATGCCGGCCTCGTGGGCGATCTCCTGGACGGGTACGTCGGCCACATCCTTGCCCAGCCGTTCGGCGGCGCGCAGGGCGGCCTGCACCACGTCGACGGGGATGCGGCTGGTGTCCGTCACGTCATGAGCTCCCTTGTCCCGTACCCGAACGGCTTGACATGCCATTAACAGTAGCATCAAATGATGTTTCACACTTTGGTGAGTTTTCAACGACTGGGGCGGCCGGTGGAGTTGAGCGAGGCGGAGGTCAGGGAGCGGATGAGCGGCAACCTGTGCCGCTGCGGCGCCTACAACGGCATCGTGGACGCGATCATGGACGTGGCGGGTGAGGCGAGATGAGGCCGTTCGCGTACGTCAAGCCGGTCGACGTCGAAGCCGCCCTGCGCGCCGCCGCCGAGCCGGGCGCCAAGTTCCTGGGTGGCGGCACCAACCTGGTGGATCTGATGCGTGAGGGCATCGAGCGGCCGGACACCGTCGTGGACGTCACCGGGCTGCCGTTCGACACGGTCGAGGAGCTGCCGGACGGCGGGTTGCGGATCGGCGCGCTCGTGCGCAACAGCGCACTGGCCGCCGACCGGCGGGTGCGCACTCGCTACCCGATGTTGTCGCAGGCGCTGCTGTCCGGCGCCTCCCCCCAGTTGCGCAACATGGCCACCGTCGGCGGCAACCTGCTGCAGCGCGCCCGCTGCCCGTACTTCTACGACCACGCCTCGGCCTGCAACAAGCGCCGGCCGGGCAGCGGGTGCGACGCGCTGGAAGGGTTCAACCGCGGCTGCGCCATCCTGGGCGTCAGCCAGAGCTGCATCGCCGCCCACCCCTCCGACCTGTGCGTGGCGCTGGCCGCCCTGGACGCGGTCGCCGAGGTACGCGGCGCGGACGGCACCCGCCGCATCCCGCTGACCGACTTCCACCGCCTGCCCGCCGGGACACCTGACATCGAGACCGAGCTGGGCCCAGGCGAGCTGGTCACCGCGGTCGAGCTGCCGCCGCTCGCGATCCCGTCCCGTTACCGCAAGGTCCGCGACCGCGCCTCCTACGCCTTCGCCCTCGTCTCGGTCGCGGCGGCGCTGGAGGTCAGGGACGGGACGGTGACGCAGGTACGGCTGGCGCTGGGCGGCCTCGCCCCGAAGCCCTGGCGGGCCCGCGAGGCCGAACGCATCCTGCTCGGCGGCCCGGCGGGCGAGGCATCCTTCCGCCGCGCGGCCGAGGCCGAGCTGCCGGCCGCGACCACCCGGCCGGGCAACGCGTTCAAGGCCGGGCTCGCCGTGGCCACGACCACCGCCACGCTGCGCGAACTGAACGAGGGAGGGGCCCGATGAGCACCAAGTACGCCGAGGCCGGGCAGGCGACCCGCACCACCTACGTGGGCCAGGCGATCGACCGCGTGGACGGCCCCGCCAAGACCACCGGCCAGGCCCGTTTCGCCGCCGAGTACCCCTACCCCGACCTGGCCCACGCCGCGCTCGTGCACGCCACGATCGCGCGTGGCCGCATCACCGCCATCGACACCGAGCAGGCGCTGGCCGTACGCGGGGTGATCGACGTCCTCACCCACGTCAACGCCCCGGCCATGAAACCCGCTCCCAAGATGAGCTTCCTCGATCTCAGCTCGATCGCCTCGGGCACCTCGGTCAACTACCTGGCCACCGACGAGGTGCACTGGAACGGCCAGCCGATCGCCGTCGTGGTCGCCGAGACCCCCGAGACCGCCCGGTACGCGGCCTCGCTCGTACGGCCCGCCTACCGGGTACTGCCCGCCACCGTGGACTTCGCGGCCGAGGAGCCGAACGCCGCCCCCGAGAAGGGCAACCCGCTGATGGCGAGCAGGGCCGACAAGGGAGACGCGCACGCCGCGCTGGCCGCCGCGCCCGTCTCGGTGGACCTGACCTTCAGCACGCCCCAGCACAACCACAACGCCATCGAACCGCACGCCACCACCGCCGTGTGGGACGGCGACCGGCTGACCCTGCACGAGGGCGCGCAGAACATCCCCTGGCTGCGCAAACACGTGGCGCAACGATTCGGGGTGCCCGAGACGTCGGTCCGGGTGCTCTCGCCGTTCGTGGGCGGCGGTTTCGGCGGCAAGTCACGGGCCTGGGCGGGTACGCTGCTCGCCGCGCTGGCCGCCCGGGCGACCGGCCGGGCCGTACGGCTGGCGCTCACCCGCGCCGGCGTCTACCACACCGTCGGCGGGCGAACGGCCAGCACGCAGCGGGTCGCGCTCGGCGCCGACGCCACCGGGCGGCTGAGCGCGCTCATCCACACCAGCGTCTCCCGTACCGCCCGGATCGGCGGCATGCCCGAACCGATCACCGCGGCCTCCCACCACCTGTACGCCGCCCCGAACATCCACCTGGCCCAGCACAACGTCCAGCTCGACCTGCTGCCCAACACCTTCATGCGCGCCCCCGGCGAGTCCATCGGCACCTTCGCCCTGGAGTCGGCCGTGGACGAGCTGGCCTGGGAACTCGGCATGGACCCGATCGAGCTGCGCCTGCGCAACGAGCCCGACCGCAACCCGGTGGGCGGCCAGCGCTTCACCCACCGCATGCTCAAGGAGGCGTACGCGCTGGGCGCCGAACGGTTCGGCTGGCGCGAGCGCGACCCCCGGCCCGGCGCCATGCGCGACGGCCGCTGGCTGGTCGGTATGGGCGTGGCCACCGCCTTCCACCCGTCGATGCGCATGCCCGCGCACGTCACCGTCCGGCTGGGCGCCGACGGCACGCTGGTGGTGCGCAGCGGCATGCACGAGATGGGCATGGGCACCGCGACCGTACAGGCGCAGATCGCCGCCGACGAGATGGGCGTGCCGCTTGCGTCCGTACGCGTGGAGTACGGCGACTCCGACCTGCCGCCCGGTCCCGGCGCGATCGGCTCGGTCCAGACCGCCAGCGCCGCGGCGGGCGTGATCGACGCCTGCGCCAAGCTGAAGAAGTCCGTCCTGGCCCTGGCACGCCGCGCCCCCGGCTCGCCCCTGCACGGCCGCAAGCTGGAGGAGCTCGAGGCCCGCGACGGTGGCCTCCACCACCGCGGCGGCGGCCAGGGCTACACCGACATCCTGAACGCGGCCGGCCGCGACCACCTGGAGGCCGAGTCCAAGTCGAACATGCTCGGCTTCGTCGCCCGGACCGTGCTCGACCGCCGGCGGCGGGTGAAGGCGGCCACCGGGGCGCAGTTCTGCGAGGTGCGCGTCGATCCCGACACCATGGAGGTCCGGGTGTCGCGCTGGCTCGGCGTCTTCGACGTCGGCACGGTCATCAACGCGCGTACCGCGGCCAGCCAGTTGCGCGGCGGCATCGTCATGGGCATCGGCATGGCACTGTCGGAGCAGACCCTGATCGACGGCCGCGACGGCCGGATCATGAACCCCAGCCTGTCCGAGTACCACATACCCGTGCACGCCGACATCCCCCGCATCGACGTGCTCTACCTCAACGAGCCCGACCCCACCACACCCCTGGGCCTGCTCGGCATCGGGGAGGTGGGCATCACCGGAGCCGCCGCAGCGGTGGCCAACGCGGTGCGCCACGCCACCGGCAAGCGCGTGCTCGACCTGCCGATCACACTCGACAAACTGCTATGAGTCAGCCGGGGATGCCCGGAGCCGACAGGAACCCGCTGCCGGCTCCATACTCCGACGTGGGGTCGGCGACGGTATGCACTCGGCCAAGAGTGAACGAGATGGCGTGTTGCCCAGGTGAACCTCACATGTGACGACATAGCGTCGCGGCATGCTGGTGAAGGAGGCCGCGCCGCCGTCCGGCGGGCTTCGCGCGCTCATCGCCGGCGCCGCCGCGGTCGTCGTGTTGTGGGGAGTCGAAGGGCTCAGCGCGATCATCGGGCCCGCCTTCCTGGCCCTCGTCCTGACCATCGCCGTGAGCCCGCTGCGTAACAGGCTGACGGGGTGGGCGGCGGCCCTCGTCCCGCTCCTCGTCATCCTGCTGGTGCTGGGCGCCCTCGGCGGCGCGCTGGCGATCGCCGTGGCCAGGTTCGCCGCCCTCATGCCGCAGTACGCCGACCAGTACCAGCGCCTCCTGTCGTCCATCGCTGCCACCCTGCACGGCCTCGGCATCGAACAGGTCCAGGTCAAGCAGGCGCTGAGCGGCATCGATGCGGGCCGGCTCGTGCACGCGGCGCAAAGCCTGCTGTCCGGACTGGCCGGGATGGCCTCGGCGGTCGTGCTGCTCGTCCTGGTGCTGTACGGCATGAGCCTGGACGCCGTCACCTTCCGCCGGACCCTGGCCAGGCTCACGACCGGCCGTCCCCACCTGGTGACCGCATTGCGCGGATTCGCCCGTGACACCTGCCGCTACCTGGTCGTCTGCACCATCTTCGGCCTCATTGTGGCGGTGCTCGACACGCTGGCCCTGACGCTGCTGGCAGTGCCGCTGCCGCTGCTGTGGGGGCTGCTGTCGTTCATCACCAACTACATCCCCAACGTCGGCTTCGTCCTCGGGCTGGCGCCCCCGGCCGTGCTGGCCCTGCTGGACTCCGGCGTGGCCACGATGGCCGGGGTGATCGTGGCCTACTGCGTGCTGAACTTCCTCATCCAGTCGATCATCCAGCCCAAGTTCGCCGGGGAGTCGGCCGGCCTGTCCACCGCCGTCACAATCCTGTCGCTGCTGGTGTGGACCTGGGCCCTGGGCGCGCTCGGCGCGATCCTGGCGGTGCCGCTCAGCTCCTTCGCCCGCGCCGTGCTGATCGACGCCGACCCGGCGACCGCCTGGGCCGCCCCGCTCGTCACCGGCAGGGCGGAAGACCCATGAGCCCGCCGTGCCCCCACCTGAACGCGATGACCCGGCTCACCTGGAAAGTGGTTGGCGCCGGCGAGCTAGTCGCTTGAGCCGCGTCCGGTGAGCAGGGCGCGCAGCCGGTCGCGGAGGCTCCGGCGGTGGGGACGCGCCGTTCGCACCGCCGGCCGGTGTTCCGGGTGGGCGGTGCGGTAGGCGGTGACCGCGTCGGCGACCCGGTGGAAGAACCGGACGCGATCGTCCAGGCCGGTCTCACGCATGAGGGTTCGCACCGGGGTACGGGTGCGCGCGAACACCAGGTCCACGCCGGCGCGGTCGCAGTCGTCGACGATGCGGTGCAGGGCCTCCACACCGGTGGTGTCCATGTCGTAGACGGCTTCGGCGTCAAGAACGATCTCACGCACCGGCGGCCTCGCGTCGGCGATCAGGCGGCGCAGGTCGGTGCGGAGAACGTCGGCGTTGGCGAAGAACAGCGGCGCGTCGAAGCGGTAGACGACCAGGCCGGGCAGCGTCTCGGCGTCGCGATAGTTGACGACGTCGCGGTAGGCGTGCTGCTCGCCGGTGCGGCCGAGCACCGCCGTGTACGGCATCACCGCCCGTCGCAGGACCTCCAGCAGGGAGACCAGCACGCCGACGGCGATGCCTTCCAGCACCCCGAAGATCAGCACGCCGAGCGCGGTGACGGCGGCGAGCACGAAGTCGGTACGGCGAATTCGCCAGAGCCGGTGAAAGGCCGGTACGTCGATCAGCCGGGCGGCGGTGAGGATGATGACGGCGCCCAAGGCGGCTTGGGGCAGGTCACGGATCAGCGGCATCAGGACCAGCAGGGTGATCAGCACGGCCGCCGCCGCGCCGAGTCCCGGCAAGCGGGTACGCGCATCCGACCCGGCCAGCAGGGCGCTGCGCGAGTCGCTGCCGTTGGCGGGGAAGCCGCCCAGCAACGCGGCTCCGGCATTGGCCGCGGCCAGGCCGAGGAACTCCTGCTGCGGGTCGGCGTCCTCGCCTTCCTTGGCCGCCATGGAGCGGGCGGTCAGCACGCTGCCGGCGTACACCAGCAGGGCGATGCTCAGCGCGGGGCCGATCAGGTGCACCATACCGGTCAACGTGCCGGTCCAGGGCGGCTTCGGCACCGGCAGGCCACCCTGGGCAGGGCCGAGAACGTCGAGGCGATCGTCGAGCCCGGCCAGCGCGACGACCGCGGTCGCCACGACCAGGGCGATCAGCGGGCCGGGCAGGCGAGCGGCGTAGCGCCCGATCAGCAGCACCGCCGCGGCGCTCAGCACCGCGCACCCCAGTGCCCACACGTTCAGGTCCGTCAGGTGGCTCAGCACGGCGCCGGCCTTGGCCAGGGGTGTGCCGTCAGCTCGGACGCCGGTCACCTTGCCCAGCTGACTGGCGATGATCACTACGCCGGAGCCCGCCAGGTAGCCGGTCAGCACCGGAGTGGACAGCAGCCGCATCAGCACCGCGGCGCGCACCGCGTACCCGATCAACAGGAAGACGGCCACCAGCAGGGCGAGTTGCGCCGCCACGGCGGTGTGCTCGGGGGCCGGGACGGTGGCGAGCACGCCGGCCACCACGATCGCGACCGACGACTCGGGGCCGACGTTCAGCGAGCGGGTCCCGCCGAACAGCGCGTACCCGATCATCGCGCCGAGCGCCGTGTACAGGCCCGACGCCGCGGGCAGCCCGGCCAGTTGCGCGTACGCGAACGCCTGCGGCACCAGCACCGCCCACAGCGACAGCGCCGCGAGCAGGTCCGGGCGCAGCCAGGCGCGCCGGTAGCCGCGCAGTTCCCTCCATCCGGGTACGACGGACCGGCTCACCCGCGCCCTCCCCCGATGGACTCCTCTGGTTCCCAGCCTGCGCGGCCTGCTCGCCTGAGGTCAGGGCGTCACGATCGCGAACGCGGGATCCGGATCCTCCAGTACGGCCGTCAGGCGGCGCAGGACGTCCATGTCGCCGTCGTGCTCGATCCCGTCGGCTGATCCGCCGGTGAGCAGGCCGATCAGTTGCCGCTGGGTGAGCGTGAGCGTCAGGTCCACCGGCCGTGGCCGCGGGTCGGGCTGGTGGATGAGCGCGCCGTTGGACAGGGTGGTGCGGTGGCGCTGGTTCAGGTCCGTCAGCCGCCAGTCGATGGCCAGGCTCTCGTTCCACGCCTTGGGGCCGTCCACGCGGATGGACATGGAGTCGAAGAGCTGCTCGATGGTCAGGGCCGCGATCATCTCCGGCGAGGTGGTGTCGATGTCGGCGGGTACCACGCCGCCGGTCAGTTCCAGCGCGCCGACCAGGTAGAAGTTGCGCCAGGTGCCGTTCTCGGCGCCCTGGCCGAGCCGGGTGTAGACCTCGGCGAGCATCGAGCGCGCCTGGCCGTCGTGCTCGTCGGCGAAGACGGCGTGGTTGAGCAGCGAGGCGGCGAAACGCAGGTCTCCGTCGTCGAGGTAGCGGCGGGCGAAGGCCAGCACGCCCTCGCGCCCGCCCATGCACTCGACGTAGCGGCGCGCCTGCTCGACCGGCGGGTGTTCCCACAGGTGGGCCGGGTTGCCGTCGAACCAGCCCAGATAGCGCTGGTAGATGGCCTTGACGTTGTGGCTGACCGAGCCGTAGTAGCCGTGGGTGTGCCACGCCTGCTCCAGCGCGGGCGGCATCCGCATGGCCTCGGCGATCTCGGTGCCGGTCATGCCTTTGTTCATCATCCGCAGCGTCTGGTCGTGCAGGTAGGCGTACAGGTCGCGCTGCCGCGCCAGGAAGGTGACGATGTTCTCGTTGCCCCAGGTGGGCCAGTGGTGTGAGGCGAAGACGACCTCGGCCCGGTCGGCGAACAGCTCGATCGCCTCGGTCAGGTGGCGTGACCAGACGCGCGGGTCGCGGACCACGGCGCCGCGCAGGGTGAGGATGTTGTGCTGGTTGTGCGTGGCGTTCTCGGCCATGCACAACGCCCGGCGGCCGGGGATGAGGAAGTTCATCTCCGCCGGCGCCTCGGTGCCCGGGGTGAGCTGGAAGACGATCCGTACGCCGTCCAGCGTCTCCTCCTGCCCGGTGTGCGTGATGTCCTTGCTCGGCGGGATGAGGGAGATCGTGCCGGTCGAGGTGGTCATGCCCAGCCCGGCCCCGATCTGGCCCTCCGGCGAGCGGGGCAGGGCCGGCCCGTACATGTAGGTGGCGCGGCGGTTCATCGCGGTGCCGGCGTAGACGTTCTCCGACACCGCGTGCTCCAGGAACCCGGACGGGGCCAGGATCGGCACGCTGCCGTCGGTGACGCCGCGTACGCCGCCGAAGTGGTCGGCGTGTGAATGGGTGTAGATGACCGCGGTGACCGGACGGTCTCCTCGCTGGTCGCGGTAGAGCTTCAGCCCGGCCGCCGCGCATTCGACGGACAGCAGCGGATCGATCACGATGACGCCCTCATCGCCCTCGATCAGGGTCATGTTCGACAGGTCCAGGCCGCGTACCTGGTAGATGCCGTCGGTCACCTCGTACAGACCCTGCTTGACGCACAGCTGCCCCTGCCGCCACAGGCTGGGGTGCGCGGTGTCCGGGCACTCCCGCGCCAGGAAGCCGTAGGAGTCGCTGTCCCACACGACGCTGCCATTGGCCCTGACCACCGCGGGGCTCAGCGCGGCCACGAACCCGCGGTCGGCGGCGTCGAAGTCCGCCCGGTCGCCAAAGGGAAGATCTGCCATGATGGCGGCCTTCCCACCGCCGACCCCACTCCTCTGCCACCAGCCGGTACCCGCACCCGCCCATGACCATCTCTTTTCACGGCCGCACACCGAGATCCACACGAACGGGTCCCGCGTGTACGACTTCCACTTCCTGGCCCCCGCTACCGTCCCACCAACCAGTCACCGGACGCCTACGTGTCCAACCTCTTCGCCCAGCCACCCCGCCCGCACGCTCCCACCGGACCCGGAACGGCTCTGACCCACCTGCCCGGCCTGCGCCTGGGCGGGTACCCATGAGCGCAACACGTTGATCAATCACCGGTGTTGCGGCGCATAACTGCCGGTCTCCCCCGGCGGCGGCCTTTCCCGTCCCTTGGATCCGCGCCGTGAGGAAGCGCCCTTGATCTGGAGGGGGTCTACTTCGCGGTGTTCATGACGAGCTTGTCGAATTCGCGGTCCGGCAGTGTCCTGTTGAGCTCAAGGAGTTGCTCGGCCGTCCAGCCGACCGCGTACCGGGTCTCGGGCTTGCCGGCCTCGATGGCCTGCCGGATGGTGGTGGCGACGACGCCGGGGTCGCTGGCCCGGCTGTTCTCGCCGAGTTGCGCCTCCGCGTGTCTGGCCAGGGCCTCGGCCATGGGCCCGTACGCGGTCGCGCCGGAGATCTCACGGAGCTCCTGTGCCGTACGGTCCTCGAACTCGGTCTTGATGATGCCGGGCTGGATGATCACCACGTCGATGCCGAACGGCTCCACCTCCATGCGCAGGGAGTCGGAGTAGGCCTCCAGCGCGTGCTTGGTGGCGTAGTACCAGCAGCCGAGCGGGAGCGCGATCTCGCCGCCGATGGAGGAGACGTTGACGATCGTGCCGGACCCCTGCTCGCGCATGTGGGGCAGGACGAGCTGGGCCAGCCGGGCCGGTGCGAAGACGTTGACCTCGAACTGGTCGCGTGCCAGGTCGAGGGGGATGTCCTCGGCCGCGCCGTGCAGGGCGGTGCCGGCGTTGTTGATCAGCACGTCGATGCGTCCCTGCTGCTCGACGACGGTGGCGACCGCGCGTTCCAGGTCCTCCGGCCGGCGCGCGTCCAGGGCCAGAGCGTGTCCACCGGCGTCGCGCAGGTCGTCCATCTTCTGTACGCGTCGCGCGGCGCCGTACACGATGTGGCCGGCGCGGAGGAGTTCGAGGGCGGTGGCCTTGCCGATGCCGGCGGAGGCGCCCGTGAGGAGGATGACCTTTTCCATGGGGAAACGCTAAGTTCGTGTTCCGCGATGGGACAACTCGCAGAACTTATCTGCGCAGGTGAACAGCCGTATATTGGTGCAGCAACCTTGTGGCTGAGTGCAACGGCGGGGAGGATGGCGTGCCAGGAGACCGGTTGACCGCCGAGGATCGTCGACGCATCGCCGAAGGGCTGGCGGCCGGACTGGCGTACGCGGAGATCGCCCGCCGGCTGGGACGGTCCCGGTCCACCGTCACCCGCGAGATCGCCAGGAACGGCGGCCCGCACGACTACCGGGCGGCCCGCGCCCAGCACGCGACGAACTGGCGCGCCCGCCGCCGCAAGCGCGCCCCCCACGCCGACGTCCCGCACACCACCGACAACCGCGACGTCCGTACGGCCCGGGAGTTCGAAGAGCAGTTCACGGCCATGATGATCGAGGCCGGGATGGCGCCCATGACCGCCAGGGTGTTCGCCGCGCTGTTCCTCAGCGAGGGCGGCAGCCTGACCGCCACGGAACTCGTCCGGCACCTGCACGTCAGCCCGGCGACGATCTCCAATGCCGCCAGGTGGCTGGAGCAGCGAGGGATGATCGCCAGCGAGCGGGAGGCGCGCCGGGTGCGGTATCTGGTCGACGTCGATGTCTGGTATCGCGCCTGGTCGGCCAGCGCCGCCTCGATAGCCGCCTGGGCCGACACCGCCCGGCACGGGGTCGGCATCTTCGGGGCCGACACACCCACCGGCGACCGCCTCCGCACCACCGGCCAGTTCTTCGCACTCCTCGGCCGCGACATGGGACAGGCGGCCGAGCACTGGCGCCAGGCTCTGTCCATACGACGCCACCCATGAACCCCGGCACGTTGGCGCCGGGTCAGGCCGTCGGTTCGCTTCGGATCGGTGGTCGGGGCTGGAACGGCACCCTCGCCGGTGACGGCGCGGTGGACGGGCGCGACGGCGTGAGGCCCGCCGTCAAGGGCTATTCTGAGGTTCATGTCGGGCAGTCCTGATGGTGGTCAGCCGGGAGAGGGGAACGTGCGGCGGACCCGCAGAGGGACCGGCCGGACCACGTTGACCGACGTGGCGCGGGTCGCGGGGGTCGCGCCCATCACGGCCTCCCGGGCGCTGAACTCGCCCGATCGGGTCTCGGCGGAGACGCTGGCCCGCGTGCGCCAGGCGGTGGACAACACCGGATACGTGCCCAACCTGCTGGCCGGCGGCCTCGCGTCGAGCCGCAGCCGGCTGGGGGCGCTGGTGGTGCCGAGCATCGCCTCACCGATCTACCTGGATTTCGTGCAGGCGCTGACCACGTCCCTGAACGAGGCCGACTACCAGTTGCTGCTCGGCGAGAGCGGCTACCACAATGCGCGCGAATCCGACCTGCTCGACGCGATCATCGCCAGGCGGCCGGACGGGATCGTCCTCACCGGCACCATGCACTCGGCGCAGGGCCGCAAGCGGCTGCGCTCGTCCGGCATTCCCGTGGTGGAGACCTGGGGCATGACGTCGAGACCGCTCGACATGCTCGCCGGGGTGGCGCAGCAGGAGGTCGGGGCGGCCGCCGCCGCGCACCTGAACACCATCGGCCGCCGGCGCACGGCCGTCATCGCCGCCGACGACCACATGGCGAGCCGCCGCGCCCGGGGTTTCACGACGGAGGTGGCTCGTACGCGCGGAGCGGAACCGGAGGCCGCGACCGTTCCCATCGTGCGGATAACGGCGCCGAGCACCCTCGGCCAGGGGAGACGGGCGTTGTCGCGGCTGCTGGAGCAGCACGAGGTCGACTCCGTCTTCTGCACGTCCGACACGATCGCTCTCGGCGTACTGATCGAGGCCCAGGCGCGCGGCCTGTCCGTGCCGGACGACCTCGCGGTGATCGGCTACGGCGACATGAACTTCGCCGCCGACACCCCTCCCCCGCTGACCACCGTGCGGGTGGACGGCGCCGAGATCGGCAGGCAGGCCGCGAGGTTCCTGCTCGACAAGTCCCAGGGACGGCGAGTGTCGCGCCGCGTGGTGGACATCGGTTTCTCCCTCGTGGTCCGCGAGAGCGCCTGACTCTCTGATTTCCGGGCTCATCGTACGAGCCCGTGACGTGCAACCTCTTGTGATCCGGCGATGGTAGCGCTACCGTTCCAGGCCAATGGTAGCGCTACCCATCGGAGGCGGCATGAGCAGGATCACACGAGTGGAAGTCCACGACTTCGAGTACGAAGTCGAGAACCTGAGCGGGGCTGGCAAGTACACGCACAACCACGTGGCGTACGAGAAGGGCGCCCGCCTGACGCTCGCCAAGTACGCCGTGGTGATCGAGACCGACGACGGGGCACGCGGGGAGTACGTGGCCATGTGGGGCGCGACCCGCCCGGCCCTCGCGCAGACGTTGATGCTCGCCCCAGACCTGCTCGGCCGGGACCCGGACATGCGCGAAGCCATCTACGACGATTTCAAGCGGCGGCTGCACCACTTCGACCACATGGGTCACGGCCCGGTCGACATCGCGCTGTGGGATCTCACCGGCAAGCGGCTCGGGGCGTCGGTGTCCCAGTTGCTCGGCGGCTACCGCACGCGGCTGCCGGCGTACGCCAGCACGTTCCACGGGGACCGGAAGGGCGGCTTGGACAGCCCGCGGGCGTACGCCGACTTCGCCCGTCACTGCTACGACCTGGGCTACCGCGCCTTCAAGCTGCACGGCTGGTTCGACGGGGACCCGGTGGCGGAGGCGGCCGCGATCCGGGAGGTCGGGCACACCGTCGGTGACCGGATGACGCTCATGTACGACGGCGCGTGCGATCTCAAGACGTTCGCCGACGCGCTCCACGTCGGCAGGGCCTGCGACGACGCCGGCTACTTCTGGTACGAGGACCCCTACCGCGACACCGGCCTGTCCGCCCACGCGCACAAGAAGTTGCGCGAGATGCTGCGCACGCCGCTGCTCATCGGCGAGCACATCCGGGGGCTCGAACCGAAGGCCGACTTCCTGCTGGCGGGCGGCACGGACTTCGTCCGCGTCGATCCCGAGTACGACATGGGCATCACCGGCGCGATCAAGACCGCGCGGCTGGCCGAGGCGCTCGGGCTCGACGTCGAGATCCACGCCGTCGGCCCCGCCCATCGCCACGTCATGGGCGCGATCAGGAACAGCAACTTCTACGAGGTGGCACTCGTCGGACCGGACTGCCCGAACATCGTGCCGCCCGTGTACGCCTGCGGCTACACCGACCAGATCGACTGCATCGACGCCGCGGGAACGGTCGGCGTGCCGACGGGACCGGGGCTCGGCGTCACCTACGACTGGGACTTCATCGCGGCGCACACGACGCGCAAGCACGTCTTCGAGGACGTGCGCTGACGTACCGCCCGCGTACGGGCTGCCCCGGCGGCCCTGGACGAACCTTCCACTTGATCAGCGAAAACAGGAGGCCATGTGCTGTCGGCTGCCAAAGGTGTCTTCATCGTCGCCCAGACCCCGTTCGACGAGACGGGCGCGATAGACGGCAACAGCATCGATTCACTCTGCGAGTTCTACTTCCGCCACGGCGCCGACGGGCTCACCGTGCTCGGCGTCAGCGGTGAGGCGGGCAAACTGACCTCCGGCGAGGCCGTGGCCGTCGCGGCGCGGTTCATCGGGAACGCGGGGACGCGTCCGGTGGTCGTGGGGGTGAGCAGCCCGAGCCTGGCTCAGCTGGGCGAGCTCACCACCAAGGTCATGGACCACGGCGCGGCCGGCGTCATGATCGCGCCGCCGGCGGGCCTGAAGACGGACGAGGACCTGCTGGCCTACTTCGACGCCGTCTACACGCGCATCGGTGACGTGCCGACGGTGCTGCAGGACTTTCCGCAGGCCTCGGACGTGTGGATGTCCGTCCCGGCGATGCTCCGCCTGATCGACACGTTCCCGCAGCTCCAGCTCATCAAGGAGGAGGACCTCCCGTCGCTCGGCAAGATCGGCCGCCTGCGCGAGTCCACCGGCCGGCGCGTCCCGATCCTCACCGGGAACAACGCGATGTACCTGCCCCTGGAGCTCGCCCGCGGCGCGGACGGGCCGATGGCCGGCTTCTCCTACCCGGAGATGTTGTCCGGCGTGTACCGGCGGCACACGGCCGGGGACCTGGACGGCGCTGAGCGCCTTTTCGCCCGGTACCTGCCGCTCCTGCGCTACGAGGCCATGGGTTCCTTCGGGATCGCGGCCCGCAAGGAGGTCATGCGCAGGCGCGGCGCGATCCGCCACGCCACCGTGCGCACGCCGGGCCCGCGGCTGACCCCCACCGATCTCGCCGAGATCGACCGGCTGGTCGCGCAGGTCGACAGGTCCGTCGCGGACCTCACCTGACGGCCGCCGGGAAGCCGAACAACCACGCGTACGGCGGACGACCTGCCGCGCCGCCTGCCGATGACGAACCAACCCCCGTGTCCCCCCGGAATGGATCCATCGTCTCCATTCGATCGTGACTACCAGAGAGAAGGGCGTTCATGTCGCGTCCCCACGATTCCGCAATCGACCGCACGCAGGCGTCCATCGCCGCACACAAGGCCTTCCGGCGCATCATCCCGCTGGTCATGGTCATGTTCGTGGCGAACTACATCGATCGCGTGAACATCGGCTTCGCCAAGGAAGCGCTGGAGACGGACTCGGGCATCTCCGCGGGCGCCTTCGGTCTCGGGGCCGGGCTCTTCTTCGTGACGTACGCGATCTTCGAGATACCGAGCAACCTGCTGCTGGAGAAGTACGGGGCGAGGTTCTGGCTGACCAGGATCATGGCCTCATGGGGGGTCGTGTCCGCGGCGATGATGTTCGCGCACAACGAGCTCATCTTCTACGTGCTGCGACTCCTGCTCGGCGTCGCGGAAGCCGGCTTCTTCGCCGGGGTGATCTTCTATTTCGTGCAGTGGTTCCCCAACGCGCTCCGGGGCCGGGCCAACGCCTACCTCTACGCAGCTTCGACCATCGCCGCGATCATCGCCGGCCCGATGTCGGGCGCGCTGCTGGGCATGCACGGCCTGCTCGGGCTGCGCGGCTGGCAGTGGTTGTTCCTGATCGAGGGGCTCGCCTCGGTACTGATCGCCGCGCTCGTCTGGTTCCGGCTCGAGTCCCGCCCGCAGGACGCGTCATGGCTCGGCGAACGCGAGCGCACCGCGCTGATCGCCTTGCTGGACGAGGAGGCGCAGGAGCGCTCGGCGGCCCGCGACCTGGGCGAGGCGCCCTCACGATGGTCGATGTTGCGCGACCCGCAGATGTTGCTGCTGTGCTTCATCTACTTCGCGGCCCAGCTCGCCCAGTACTCGGTGACCTTCTGGCTGCCCAGCTTCGTCCGTGGTATCGGCGGGCTGTCGGAGTTCCAGGTCGGCGTCATCGCGGTGCTGCCGTACGTGTTCGCGTTCGTCGCGGTCCTGACCTCCGGCCGCATCGCGGACCGGACCGGGCTGCGCAGAACCGTGCTGGGTGCCGGCTTCGTCCTGGCCGCGGTGGGTCTCGGCCTGTCCGCCATGGTCTCGCCCGTACTGGCCATCGTGACGCTGAGTGTCGCGGCCATGGGCTTCAAGGTCGCGGCCTCGTCCTTCTACTACATCCCCCAGCAGTACCTGGCCGGCGCGCTCGCGGCGCCGGGCATCGCCCTGATCAACTCCGTCGGCAACCTCGGCGGATTCGTCGCCCCGACGCTGCTCGGGCAGGTGCAGGAGCGAACCGGCACAGCGAGCGGGGGCCTGCTCATCATCGCGATCGTGTGCCTGGTGTCGCTCGCCGGAGTCGCGTTCACCCGGTACTCCAACCGGCCCGACCCTGATTGACGCCCTGGGCCACAAAGGTCACGCGGGGGCCGGACGGCTCTGCAACTGCTCGACCGCCCGGACGAGGGGGGCGAGTTCGGGTACGGCGGCCGCCGCGTCGAGGGCCTCGCGCAGGGCCGTGTTGTTGGTGGGGCGGGCCTCCTCCAGCAGGCGCCTGCCCTTGTCGGTCACGTCGGTGTAGATGCCGCGCCGGTCGGTGGGGCACAGGTAGCGGGAGAGCAGGCCGCGGTTCTCCAGCCGGGTGACCAGGCGGGTGGTCGCGCTCTGGCTGAGCACGACGGCGTCGGCGACCTGACGCATCTGCAGGTGGCCGCCCTCGCCGTCGTGTTGCCGGCTGAGGACATCGAGCAGGGAGTACTCGCGTGCGCTCAGGTCGTGTTCGGCCTGGAGCCTGCGTTCGATGCTGCTCTCGATGCGGCCGTGCAGCAGGGAGAGCGCGCACCAGCTGTGGGCGAGAGCGGTCATCGCAGGGTCTGTGGCGGTCATTGTCGGCTTCCTCGCTCCGGGAGGTCGGCTGGGGCGCACTGCGGAACGGCACCTCTTGGTAACACACGCCAGTATACCGCGTTTGCGATATACGGCGTGTGCAACTATTGTCCTTGCATGTAAAGCGCTCAAGCGCTCTTTCCTCGTCTGCATCGTAAGGACTTCTGTCATGCCGCTCGCACTGCTGGCGCTGGCCATCGGGGCCTTTGGGATCGGTACCACGGAATTCGTGATCATGGGGCTGCTGCCCCAGGTCGCCGGCGGCCTCGGAGTCTCCGTGCCGACGGCCGGCCTGCTGGTCACCGGTTACGCGCTCGGCGTCATGATCGGGGCGCCGATCATGACGATCCTCGGTACCAGGATCTCTCGTAAGAACATGCTGATGCTGCTCATGGGCCTGTTCATCGTGGGGAACATCATTTCCGCCGCGGCTCCGGTCTTCGCCGTCATGCTCATCGGCCGGATCGTGGCCTCGCTGGCCCATGGCGCCTTCTTCGGCATCGGCTCCGTGGTGGCCGCCGGACTGGTGGCACCGGACAGGAGGGCCGGGGCGATCTCCCTGATGTTCACCGGACTGACCGTGGCGAACGTGGTCGGCGTCCCGCTGGGCACGTTCGTCGGCCAGAGCGCGGGCTGGCGCGTCACCTTCCTGATCGTCGCGGGGCTCGGCGTCGCCGGCCTGGCCGGGGTCGCCAAGCTGGTCCCGGACCTGCCCGCGCCCGAGGGCGTACGGCTGCGGCGGGAGGCGGCGGCGTTCATGAACCCCCAGGTGCTGCTGGCCATGGCGATGACCGTGCTCGGCTTCGGCGGCGTCTTCGCCGCGATCACCTACATCGCGCCGATGATGACCGAGGTCAGCGGGTACGCGGACTCCTCCGTCACCTGGCTGATGGTGCTCTTCGGACTGGGCATGGTGGCCGGGAACCTCATCGGAGGACGGTTCGCCGACCGCCGGCTCATGGCGATGCTCTACACGGCCCTGGGCGGTCTCGCGGTCGTCCTGGCGCTGTTCACCGTCGGCGCGCAGAACAAGGCCGCGGCGGCCGTGGCCGTCTTCCTCATCGGCGCGCTGGGCTTCGCCACCGTCCCGCCGCTCCAGAAGCGGGTCCTGGACTTCGCGCACGACGCGCCCACCCTGGCGTCGGCCGCCAACATCGGCGCCTTCAACCTGGGCAACGCCCTGGCCGCCTGGCTCGGCGGCGTCGTGATCACCGCGGGGTACGGCTACACCGCCCCCAACGCCGTGGGCGCGGTGCTCGCCGCCGCGGCTCTCGTCCTCGCGTTCGTCTCGCAGCGCCTGGAACACCGCTCTGCCCGATCACTGCAGCCTGCCACCGAGCCGGTGAGCACACCGGCCGCCGAAGCCGCCCGCCCATAACCGGCACGCGCCAGCCGTTCCGGATTCGCCCCGTTTCCCGAAGAAATGTCCTAGGGATGATCAACAATGGCATGCCATGGGATGGATCAGAATCGCGACGGGCCACGAGCTCACCGTCGAGGGAACGCGGCGGCCGGTGCTCGCCTGCCGGACGGCCGCCGGTCACATGCTGGCCAAGGTGCCCGCCAACGTCAGGAAGGACCCGGCCGCCGTCCGGCTCGCCGCCCTCTGCGACCGGCTCGGCGAGCACGCGCGGGCGGTGCATGACCGGGTCGAGTCCTGGATGGTGCGGTCCCTGCCCGTCCCGGCCGCGGTGTTCGCGGCCGTGTGGGACGATCCGGTGTGGCGCGAGACGCTGACCGGCCTGGTCATCGCCCCGATCGTCGATGGCGCGCCCGACCTGGGCCGCTGCGCGCTGCTGCGCGAGGACGCGTGGACGGGCGCCGACGCCTTCGCGATCCCGCACCCGCTGCTGCTCGGCGACGAACTGCCCGTCTGGCGGGGCCGGTATCTCACGCAGGTCGTCGAGCAGGTACGCCGCGAGGTGTGGACGCGTCCCGCGAGCATGGACCGTACGATCGGCGTGGTCGACACCTTCGGGTACATGGACGCCCGGTACGAGAGCGGCGCCGCGTTCGAGCGCCGCGTGCACGAGCTGGGCGGGCGCATCAGGGGGGACAGGGCGCGGTTCACCGTGCACGCGCCCGAGCCGCTCGGCGTCGAGATCGACCTGGACTGGAGCGGGCCGATGAGCCCGGCCTACCTCGCGGAGCTGAGCTTCAGCGCGGGCGGCCGGGAGATCGGCGACATCGCCTGGTCCGAGGGCGTGCGCATCCTCATGGCTCTGTACGCCGGCCGTACCGTGGAGGAGATGGAGCCGGTGGTGGAGGCGGCCGAGGCGTACTCCCGCTACTGCGACGCCCACCAGGGCGAGCCCGGCACCGTGGCGCCCTCCGGCGGCACCGGCCCCACGCGCGAGGTGCTGCTGCGCGCCGACGCGGTGCTACCGGGCACGCCCGCCAGCTCTGGCTCTGGCTCCGGCTCAGGCTCAGGCTCTGGCTCTGGCTCTGGCTCTGGCTCCGGCTCGGGCTCGGGCTCTGGCTCTGGCTCTGGCTCGGGCTCGGGCTCGGGCTCCGGCTCGGGCTCCGGTGAGGACGCGTGCGTCGCCGTCCGCTACGAGCACTCCGTCCTGGACGAGCCGGTCGTCGAACTCGTCCGGCGCGCTGCCGTCGAGGGCGACAAGGCCGAGAAGTCGCTGTACGACCTGGACCCGGTGGCGGAGACCGGTGTCGGCACCGTACACGCGGGCCCGCTCGGCTTCCTCGCCTCCGCCCTGCGCCGGTATCCGGCGCACCGCGCCCGCATCCTGGCCGCGCACACCGACCTGCGTGCCGCCCGTGGGCTGGCCGCGCGCAAGCCCGGTCTCGCGCGCACCGCGCTCACCCGTACCGGCGACGGCCTGGAGACGCACGCGCCCGAATTGCTGCCGCCGTTCCACGAGGAGTGCGCGCGGATCCTGGCCGCCGCGGGCAGCGCCCGCTTCGCCGCCGCCTTCTTCGACAAGGCCCGCGCCGCCGAGGACGCGCACGCGCTGCCGGTCGACGAGGCCGCGCTCATCGCGGCGCATCTCGCCGCGGGACCGGACGCCGCCGGAACGGCCACGCTCAAGAAGCACGGCAAGCGGCTCGCCGCCCGCCATCCCGCCCCGGCCGCGTACCGCTGGCACCGTAGCCTGCTCACCGCGTGGTGCGAGGAGGTCCCGGACGGCGCGGACGGCGCGCTGGCCCTGGCCGACGGCTGGGCGGCGCTGGCCAAGGCCGCCGGACACGCGCCCGGCGGGCCCGAGGACGAACGCGCCGTACGGGCCTTGCTGGAGAGCGGCTGCATGGAGTCGGCCCCGAAGTCTCTCTGGAAGTTCGTCCTTGCGCTGCTCGGCCCGATGGCACGGACGGATGCCGCCATCGGCCGCGCGCTCCTCGGCACCCTGCCGCTGCCCTCCGACGACACTCCCGAGGCCAGGAGCGCGGCGGTGTCGCTCCTGATCGGCAACCTCGCGGGCGCGGGCCTGACCGACCCGTTCACCACGTGCCCCGGGGCGGCGGCGAAGGTCTGGCTCGGCCGCTTCCTGAAGCGGTACGCGGGGCTCGCGCTCCCCGTAGCCGGTCTCGGCGACCTCCTGCACGACGCCGGCGGGCGGCTGCGCGCGGCGGGCCTCACCTGCGACGAGCACGAGGCGGTGCTGGGAGCGGACGAGGACGAGGTCAACCGCTGGGAGGAGACCGCCGCCGACCTCCCGCTCCTCGATCTCCTCCTGGAGTGCGGCGTCCCGCTCGCGCGGCCCCGGCTGCTGCACACGTTCAAGCTGTACGACCGGCTCGCCGCCGGAGCGGGCACCGGCCTGGCCGCCGTCGCCGCCGACCCGGACTGGGCTCCGCTGCTGCGCGACGCGATCGTGGGCAACGTGACCAACCAGCTCAACGTCACCGAGCCCGCCGTCCCGAAGCAGACCGCCCCCGAGACCGTACGGGCCCTGACCGCGACGCCGGGAACGGCGCGGATCGTCGCCGCCATCCTGGCCGAGCATGCCGGGCGGGTCCCCGATCAAGGGCTTCCCGACGCGCACGCCGCCCTGTGCGACGCCGAGCGGTTCACCGTCGCCGCGACCCCCGATCTCCTTCTGGAGAGCGTACGGACGATCGCGACCGGGACGGACCCGGCCCGCGCCCTCGCCGCCACGCTGAGCGGCGGCGTCCTCGACGAGCTTGAGTTGCCCGCCTTCGTACCCGGCCACGTCAGCACCATCACCGACTACCTGGAGGAGAGCGGCACCGACCTGCTCCTGATCGAGTCCGGCCGGCTCTGGGAACACCAGTTCCGCGCCTCCGTCGTCACGCCGGACGGAGTCGGCCCGTCCCACGGCTTCGGCACCTACGAGCACGTCTCCAGCCGGTCCCACGAACGGACCGAGGCGCGCGCCCTCTACGACCGCTGCCTGATCGCCGTGAACGGCCGGGTGACCATGCTCGACCACGGCGGCCCGCACTGCCCGCACGGCAGCTCGCACCCCGCCGCCCGCCACTTCGTACCGGCCGACGGCGAACGGGTCGCCTTCCCCGGTGGCGCCGAGGCCACCGTGTGGCGCGGCCGGGGCCGGATCATCGAGCTGCGTGACCCGGCCAGGCGGACCATCGGCCGCTACGTACGAGGCTGGGGCAAGGTGCCCGAGCACGACGGCGCCGAGAACATCAGCACGGTCGCGCGCCACCGCTACGCGTCCGGGACCCGCCTGGTCGCGCCGCCCGGCTGGTGGTCGGCGATGCGGCCGCGCGACCCCGAAGGGTCCAGGGCGCTGCGCGCGGTGGACGAGAAGAAGGCGCAGGCCCTGATCGACGTCGCGGACACCGCGCTCGCCGCCGACCTCATGCGGGTGCTGGACCCCGACAGCGACTACCGGGCCAAGAACGCCGCCCGCGACAAGCTGGCCGGACGGCTCCGCCCGCTCCTGCCGGAGATCACCGACGAGTCGCTCATGAAGGGCGTCACGTTCCTGGTGTGGACGGCCGTCGAATGCCGCGAGCGCGCGCTCACCCTGCTGACCCGCCTGGCACTGACCCCACCACCCCACCTGCACCCCTATTTGGAACAACCCTCCACCTTCGCAGCGCCCGCCGCCCACTCCGAACAGCCCTCCACCTCCGCGGCGCCAGCCGTCCAGTCCGAACACTCCCCCGCGCCCAACGATCCGGAGCCCGATTCCGCGTACGCCAGGATCGTCCACTTCGCCCGTGCCGCCGTCGATGTGCCGTACGACAAGAAGATCGCGACCTTCGACGCCTCCGCCGTCAAGGGGGTTGAGAACACGCTGGGCCGCCTCGGCGCCGCCGTCCTTGAGGCCGCATGGGGCAACGGCGCCGGGCGCGCGCGACTTCTGGAACTGGCCGATGTCCCCGGACTCCTCCGCACCGACGGCACCTGGCACGTCGCCCGGCTGCGCCCGGAGTACGAACTCGGGCAGATCCACTCGGGCCGCGGCCCCATCATGGCCGCCGCCGTCGCCGATCACGAACAGGTGGGGCACGGGTACGCGGTCACGGCCCTCCTGCACACCCCCGACAACCCCAACCCGCTCCTGCACACCTCCCACGACCCCGACTCGCTCCTGTTCACCCGCAACCGCGTCGTCGAGCTGCGGACCTGCCGTGGCTGGGGCGACCAGGACCGGCTGCGGCGAGCGCTCCACCTGATCGCCGAGAACGGCCCGCCGCCCGTGGACCGGGAGGCGACCGTACGGGCGTTCGCCGAGGCCACCGGCCTGTCACCGGCTCAGTGCCTGGTCCTGCTGTCCACCTCGGCCCGCACGCTCTCCTGGCCGGACGGCTGGGCGCGGGGCCGCGTCGCCACCTTCCACGAGGGCGACACCGCCCGCGCCCGCGAACTCGACCTGACCGAGATCGAACTGCGCGTCGCCGCACTCACCCTGGAAACGCTCACCACCACCGCCGAGGCCATCGAAGTCGTCGAACTACTCATGCCCGACGACCCCGCCGACCTCTGGCGTACGGGTCCCGACCTGGACCGGGCGCTCGCGTACTGGACGCAACACCACCCCCGGCTCACCCCGCTCACCACCGAGCAGTGGGCCACCCTCACCTCCGGCGCCGAGGACGCCCTGGATGCGCTGATCGCCCTGCTCAGCGAGCGCCCGTCCGCACCACGGCTGGCGTCCGTACCGCCGCTCGGGTCCGTACCACCGCTGGGGTCCGTACCGCCGCTCGGGTCCGTATCACCGCTGGGGTTCGTACCGCCGCTGGGTCGCGTCGCCCGCGCTGCTCGGCTCCTGGCCGACCGCCTGCCCAAGAACCACCCCGCCCGTACGACCGCCGCCGCCCGCCTACGTGACCTGCACGAACATGCCGCCGCCCCGGACACGACCCTGCCCATCGCCACCGGTGTCACCTCGGTCACCGCCCTGGAACGAGCCGCCGGCGCGACCGCGACCCACCTTCCGGAGAGCAGGCTCGCCATCGGCGAAGCCCTCACCCTGGAGCCCGCCGGAGACGGCTACCGCGTCCACCTCCGCCCGTCCCACTGGCCCGACCTGGACACACTGACACCGGCCCTCCGCCTCGGCGGCGCCACGAATGCCGCCCTGGTCATGGAGGACCTGCGTTTCCTCCGTTCCTCCGAGCCACTGGTGGCCGCTGCCCGGCTGGAGTGACGGCGTTGGCGCATCAGCTCTGCCGGGCGGGGCGCCGGTCCGGGCTGGGGTCCTGCGCCAGGAAGGCGGACACTCCCATGTCGGCGCTCACCGTCCGGGCGGCTTCGACAGCGGCCGCGTTGAGTGTCTCGATCGCGTCGCGTTGCGGGGCGGGTGCGACGACCGTGCGCAGCGGGCGCTTCCCGGCAGGTGACTCGATCACGGCGACGATGGCGTCGGCGACCGTCTGGGGGTCCGCCGGCGCCTGGGTCTGCAGGGCGGTGAGCTCGGTGACGAAGCCGCCGAACCCCTCGGCGTAAGCCTCCAACCGTGCCGTGTCGGCCGGTGGGACGGCGTTGGCGCCGATGCTGGTGGGGTACGGGGCCGCGTCGACGATCACCGACTCGACGCCGAAGGGTGCCAGTTCGTGGTGCCATGCCTCGGTCAGGCTGCCGAGCGCGGCCTTGCTCGCCGCGTACAGCCCGCCATAAGGAATGGTGACCCGGCTCGAAGTGGAGCCGACCTGGATCAGCACGCCGACGCCCTGCCTGCGCAGCTGCGGCAGGGCGGCCCGGCTCACCCGCAGCGCGCCGAAGACGTTCACGTCGAACTGGCGCTGCGCCTCCTCGGCGGTGAAGGCCTCGACCGGCCCGGGGAAGATCATGCCGGCGTTGTTCGCCACCGCGTCGATCCGTCCGGCCGCGTCGATCACGGCGGCGACCGCGCGGTCGGCCGAGAACTGGTCGGTCACGTCGAGCTCGACGACCCGCAGGTCGAGCGCCTCGGCGGCGGCGAGCGCGGTCAGCTCCGCGGCGGCCTTCGCGTTGCGCCCGCCGATGTCGCGGAGCCCGGCGAAGACCTGATGGCCTCGCCGCGCCAGCGTCTCCACGGTCAAACGGCCGAAGCCCGTGCTGGCTCCTGTCACCAGGGCAACCGTCATGATGTCTCCTTCATGCGAAGTGGGGTGGTACTCCGTTTCGATGACACGTACGATATGGGGTGACGCCCCAGTTGGCAACTTGAAGTGGGGCGACACCCCACTTTGGCGAAGGGACCTTGCGTGGCACTGGAACGGCCGAGGCGGGCGGACGCGCGGCGCAACTACGACCGGATCGTGGCCGCGGCCGAGAACGAGATTGCCCAGCATGGCGCGGACGCGTCCCTGGAGGAGATCGCGCGGCGGGCGGGCGTCGGCTCGGCGACCCTGCACCGGCATTTCCCCTCACGGCAGTCGCTGCTGGAGGCGGTGTTCCACGACCGGGTCGAGGCGTTGTGCGCGCAGGCTCGGGAGATGCGTCAGAGCCCGGACACGGGGAGCGCGCTCACGCACTGGCTGGAGGCGGTCGCGGTCTACGGGGCGACCACGCGGGGGCTGGCCCGCTCGCTGCTCGGCGGCGGGCGAGAGTCGGAGCCGCCACCGGACAGCACCTGCGAGGCGATGCTGGTCGACGCGGGCGGCGAACTCCTGTCCCTGGCCGTGGGCGCCGGGGCGGTGCGTCCCGACGTGTCGATCATCGAGCTGCTGACCCTGGTCAACGCAATATCCCTGGCCACGGAGAGCGGCTCTGACCCGGCCGGCGAGGCCACCCGACTGCTCCGCCTCGCCATCGAGGGCGTCCGCACGACGACCCATTAATCGCGTACGCGTTCCGGTGTCCCGGGGTCGCGTACGCGGTCCGAGCTGCTGGGATCGCGTACGCGGTCCGGTGCCCTGAGTCGGCATTCGCCGCCACCCTGCAGGTGCCGACCGAAAACCGACGGTGAGCGCGTCCCCAGCACCGTCCAAGCGGGCGCTGGCTGAGCAGGCGCTGGCTCCCCGGGGCCGGTGGTGGGCTCAGCCTGGTGGCTGTGGCGGGCCGAGCAGCCAGTTGCCGGGGGCCTCGGGGTCGCCGCTCAGGAAGAACTCCTCGATGGCGGTGCACCACTCGGCGTGGCTGATGGCGCCGTCGCCGTCCCGATCGAGCCGATGGAAGGCGGGCCCGGACGTGTCCGACGGGACGTTCAGCCCCTCGTACAAGCGCACGTACTCCTCGTACGAGAGCATGCCGCTGCGGTCGGTGTCCAGCGTCTTCAGCAGCCGGTCGGCGAGGGGCAGGACGACGCCTTCGATGAACGGCTTCGGCTCGGCGACGTTCGCGCGCATGCAGGCCAGGAACTCCGCTCTGCCCACCCGCCCTTCGGCGTCAACGGCGCCCGCCTCCTGCAGCATCGGCCACCAGCGCATGAAGTCCTCTCGCACGGCGGCCTGGTTTCGCCGCTCCTCGGGGCGGCCCAGCGCCGCGAGGCGGTCGGACATGTGCTCGTAGTCCTCGCGGGTGAGCCAGCCGCGCCCGGTGTGGTCCATCCATGCGAAGAGCAGGCTGTTCTTCCGCTCGATGAGGTCGTTCGGCATGGTCGGTGCCTCCCTTCTGCACTCCAGCATCCGTCCGCCCATGACCGCGGTCACGGACCTGCCACTGACCACAACCGGACACTTCATTGCCGAGCCGGAGAGTCGGGGCATCAACTCCTGACTCTGCGCCCAGTACGGTCCTCGCGGAGAACGCACACGAACCCGATCTCGTCCGGCCTGCGTTCGACGCGCGCGGACGGATTCGCCGTCGCCGCTCCGGTTCGGGACATTCCAATACAAGGCTGCGGCGTCGTCTCACATACCTATCGACGGTGACGGCAAGCGGGGCACGCGCCGGTGCCAGGTGGCGTTGTCGTCGGCGGGCAGGCGCTGGCGCCACAACGCCGCGCGGGGGTCAGGCGCGGACACACCGGCCGATCGGGCGCGCTCGACCAGCCCGGCATCCATTCCGGCGATGGGCGGGTACCCCGCCGCATGTCAGGTGCCTCTTGACGGCCATAGCGCCGCATCCCCTTATGACAGATGTCACGAAACCGGGTGACATTGCCACGTTCGCTGCTGTTGATCCGGCACTACTTCTGCACGTTGGTCTCTTCCAGGATGGCACTCGTAGATACCCCCTGCAGGTACTGGAGGAGCAGTGTCATGACGAATCCCGAACCCCAGCGACTGAGCCCGGCCAGCTGGTTGTTGCGCCGCTGGCCCACCGCGCTCGCTCTGGCCATGTCGGCGCTGACCTTCGGCGGCAGCGAGACTGTCGAGGGAGTCCACTCCTTCGCCCAGATCCTCCCGATCCTGTCGCTGCTGTACCTCGTGATCGCCAAGCTGCGGCGGCGCGAGGCGACCTGGCCGGGGCTGGTCATCGGGCTCGCCTCCGTCATAGGTCTGCGGATTCTGGACGTGATCTCACCGGCCGCCCTCTTCGCCGCCGTCGCGCTGGCCGTCCTGGTCTGGGCCGGAGTGGACGGGCAACTCTGGAAGGACGGCCAGTTCCAAGTCCAGGCGCTGGGCATGCTGTTCTTCGGCGGGCTCGCGCTGATCGGCCTGGTCATCGATCCGGAGCTGGGCCGCTACGTGGTGGCCGCGGGCTGGTTCCTGCACGGCGTCTGGGATTTCGTGCACCTGAAGCTGGACAAGGTCGTGGCCCGTTCCTTCGCCGAATGGTGCGGCGTCGTGGACATCGTCATCGCCGCCGAACTGGTCCTCATGCTCTGACCGTCCCAACCATCCCAACCGCCCGGCCGCCCGCCTGTCCTCAGCCGGCGGGCAGCGGGCCGCCTTCCCCGGCGAGAGGTGTGGCGAGGGCTGCGAGAATGGCGGCGTGGCTGACGCGCCGATGCCGGTCGACCCAAGGACCGGGCTACGGAATTTCCGCCGCTACACCTGGTGGAGTCTCATGGGCAGCACCGAATCGTTCCTGATCCTCCTCGCGGCACAGTGGGTGCTTGAGGAGCAGGCGCCGGTCGCGGTCAGGGTCGGTGTGGGGATGACGCTGGCAGCGGTGGTGGTGGTCAGCGCGGTTCTGTTCACGCACCGCCTGGCGGAGCCGGCGCAGGACGGCGTGGCGCTAGATCGGCCGGCCCCGGGGCGTTGGATAGCGCAGGGCGGCGAGATGCCGGTGGGGTGGCTGGTGGTCGGGGGCATGGCGGCGGCGCTGGGAGGAGCGATCCTGCTCGGGCAGCGTGAGTACGCGGGCTGGGCGCTGGCGCCGGCGACGATGGTGGCGGTGACCGCGATGTTCCTGCCGCCGAGCCGCCGCTGGCGGGTGGCCGCGGTCGGGGCGGCCGTGGCGGCGCTGCCCGGCGGCCTGGTCAGCGCCTTATCCGGCGACGACGTCTGGTACGGGGCGGGTTTCCCCGCCGGATTGGTGGCGTTCGTGGCCTGGGTGGCGCTCGGCATGATGTGGTCCTGGGACGTGGCCGAGCGGCTCAACTCGGCCCGCCGGATGGCGGCGGAACTGGCCATCAAGGACGAGCGGCTGCGCTTCGCCGCCGACCTGCACGACATTCAGGGCCATCATCTCCAGGTCATCGCGCTCAAGAGCGAGCTGGCGGCCCGTCTGGCGCACGCCGCCCCGGAGCGGGCCGCCGCCGAGATGGAGGAGGTACGGCGCCTGGCCGCCGACGCGCTGCGCGACACGCGGGCGGTGGTGCACGGCTACCGCCGTACGAGCCTGGACACCGAGATCGCCAACGCCACCAAGGTGCTGGCCGCGGCGGGCGTCGAGGCGTCCATGCGGGCCGGGGACACCGACGCCCTACCGGATGGCGCCCGCCACCTGCTGGGCCTGGTGATGCGAGAGGCAACCACGAACGTGCTGCGCCACAGCCGGGCACGCCACGCCGAGGTCGGCTTCCACATCCACGACGGTTTCGCGATCCTGCGAGTGGCCAACGACGGCGCAGCGGCAGACGGCAGTTCGGCGAGCAGCTGCTCGACAGGCGACAGCTCGGCAGGCGGCAGCGACGCGGCGCGGGACAACAACCAGGCGCGGAACAGCGACCCGGCGGGGAGCCGCGACCCGGCGGGGAGCCGCGACCCGGTCTGGGATGGCGACTCCTCCGGGAGCCGCGGCTCGGCCGGGGGTGGCGGCTCGATCGGGGGTGGCGGCTCGGTCGCGGGTGGCGGCTCGGTCGCGGGTGGCGGCTCGATCGGGGGTGGCGGCTCGATCGGGGGTGGCGGGTTGCGGAGTTTGGCCGGGCGGCTGGAGGCTGCCGGGGGCGGCCTGGTCTGGGAACACAAGGACAACGGCTTCGTCGTGGAGGCCCGCCTCCCGGTGAGCATGGAGGAACGATGATCCGCTTGCTGCTCGCCGACGACGAGGACCTCGTACGAGGCGCGCTCGCCGCCCTGCTGGAACTGGAGGACGATCTCACCGTCGCCGTCGAGGCGGCGACCACGACCGACGCGGTACGGCTGGCGCGCGAGCACCGTCCCGACATCGCAGTCCTGGACCTGGAGATGCCGCCGGCCGACGGGCTGCGGGCGGCGGAGGAGATCCGGGCCGAGCTGGCCACGAAGATCGTCCTGGTGACCCGGCACGCGCGGCCGGGCGTACTGCGGCGGGCGTTGTCGGCGGGGGTGAGCGGGTTCGTGCCGAAGACCACGCCCGCGGCCAAGCTGGCCGAGATCATCCGGGACGTCGCGGGCGGGCGCCGCTACGTCGACCCGGACATCGCGGCCTCGGCGCTGACCGAGCAGGACTGTCCCCTGTCAGACCGGGAGCTGGAGGTGCTGCGAGTCTCGCGGACCGGGGCGTCGATCAAGGAGATCGCCGAGCAGGTACACCTGGCACCGGGCACGGTGCGCAACTACCTGTCGGCGGCCATGGCCAAGCTGAACATGACCTCCCGCCATGCGGCCGCACACCGGGCTTGGGAGGAGGGCTGGATATAGGACGCCCTGTCAACCTTCTAGGGTGCACTGACAACCAAAGCTGCTGACAACCAGAGTTGCCGCCAACTGACGTTGCCGCCCGCCGCCCGACCGGGTGCCGACGCTGCTGCAGCCCGACCGGGGATCGACGCTGCCGCCGCCCGACCGGGGCAGGTCGCGCGGATACGAGCACCAGGACATCCAAGGGCATCGGCGCTGAAGGGGCTGATGGCTGAGGTGTTCGTGATCACCCCCGAACACATTCCGGCCGCTCAGGGCGCCCTCCGCCGACCACCGTCCGGCCCGGAAGACCCAGCGGCCGAGCCGGATGAGCGGAATACTTTCCGAGTGAGCTCCATCGATCCCTTCGAGTGCCCGCCCAGCCCGCCCAGCCCGCTCGGCCCGCTCGGTCTGCTCGGTCTGCGCCGGTTGATCGCTGACACCGACTGGGAGCACCTGAAAGTGCTCATCGGCCCCGAGGAGGGCTGCCCAAGCGTCCCGGACTCGCTGACCACGCTCATCCACGGCACGCCAACGGCCAAGGCCCGCGCGCTCCACAGCTTGAGTGAGGCGATCAACCACCAGAACTCCATCGCCGAGGCGACCGCTCCGGCGATGATCGTGATCGCGGCACTCCTGGCGGACCCCAGCACCAACCGTGTGCCTCTACCCGTACCGCCACACCACGCTGACGGACCGGCCTCTCTGCGGGCAGGGCTGCTCCAACTGATGGTCACCGTGCTCAACGACGTCGGTCAGGAAGCCGAAGCCGCCAGCCGCCGCTTCGGGTTCGACCTCCTTCCGGAACACCACCAGGTCCGCACGATCCGCCCTGCCTGCCTTCCGGCCATTCAGCCTTTGCTGGACGATCCCCACCCCGAGGTGCGCGAATCCGCCGCCTTGGCGATCATCTCGCTGTTGGAAGACACATCACTCGCTTCTCACCGACAGGCCATGCGAGAGCGCGCCCACGAGATCCTGTCCATCGGCGCCCAGCCCAACCGATACGAAGGGTGCCGCCATGATCCGCCCTTCTGATCGAGCGCGCTCACGCCTCGACACTCTGAGTGGAGATTTCCGCACAGAGGCGGACCCGTCCTCGTCCATGGGCAGCCAAGTGAAGATCACCTAGGCGCGTTCTCATGCCACGATGGCCTCATGAAGGAGAGTTTCGAGCGTCAGCGCCTGTCCTTCGGAGTGGCTGCGGACGCCTATGACCGGATCCGGCCGTCCTATCCGAAGCGGGCGCTGGAATGGGCGCTGGGCCCCGCGCCCGTCAAGGTCGTGGACCTGGGTGCGGGGACGGGGCTGCTCACGCAGGTGCTGGCCGGGCTGGGTCATGAGGTGACGGCCGTCGAGCCCGATCCGAAGATGCGCGAGAAGCTGGCTGAACGGTTGCCGGGAGCCGTTGTCGTCGCGGGCTCGGCGGAGGAGATTCCCCTGGCCGACGGCGGGGTGGACGCGGTTGTCGCCGGGCAGGCCTACCACTGGTTCGATCCGGAGCCCGCGCATGCCGAGATCGCCCGCGTGCTGCGTCCCGGAGGGATGTTCGCGCCGTTGTGGAATCTGCGGGACGAATCGGTCGGGTGGGTGGCCGAGTTGACCCGGCTGGTCGCGAAGTACCGGAACAGGCCGGACGTGGACGGGCGCCTGCCGGATCGGCCGTTCGGCGAGATGTTCGGGCCTGTCGAGCGGTTGGAGGTCACGCACAGCCGGCCGCACACGGCGGCCTCGTTGCTTGAGCTGATCCGATCCCGGTCCTGGTGCCTCACCGCGACCGAAGAGCGCCGCCGTGAGATCGAGGACGCCGTACGGAAGCTCACGGCCGAACTTCCCGGCACCTTCGATCTGCCGTATGTCACCCGGATCTACCGCGCCCATCGCCTCTGAGAGATGTCAGGTCCAGTAGAAGGCAGGTAAGCGGGGAGGGCGCGCCGTGGTTTCGTGAACCTTTCAGGCCGGGGCTCGGGTGGTGCCTGACCCGAAGCGCCTCCGGTGGCGACGTCACCGCGATTGTCCCGTTCGGAATGGGTGGCGTCTGGAGGAGCGCCGAGCTGGGTTGTGAGCCTGAGTCTCGTGAAAGTGTCCTCTCGGACGTAAGGTGCCGGGATGGAGCTAGCTGAGATCCGGAAATATCCGGTCAAGTCGGTTTCAGGGTGGGTGGTGGAGTCGACGGTCGTGGAGCCCTGGGGGCTGGCGGAAGACCGGCGCTGGGCCGTCGTGGACGAGCACGGAAAAGATCTCTGGCTCGGGGAGAATCCCCGGCTGCTGTCCGTCGTCGCCACGGTCACGGACGTGGACGGGCTGCTCCTCGACGCGCCGGGACTGCCCCTGCTGAAGGTCCCCCCGGCCACCGGAGCGAACGTTCCCGTCGGCTTCCCCGAGCTGGACACCGCGACACTCGCCCACCCCGACGCCCACGCCTGGTTCACCCGCCTGCTCGGCAAACCCGCCCGCCTGGTCTGGCTCGACGACCCCAACCGCCGCGCCGTCCCGGCCTCCCACGGCGGCTTGCCCGGTGAGGTGCTCAGCCTCGCCGGCGACGCCCCCATCCTGCTCACCTCCCGCTCCTCGCTGCACCGCCTGGACGAGTGGATCCTCCAGGGCGCCATGGAACGGCAGGACGACCCGCCGGCTCCCCTGGACATGGCCAGGTTCCGCCCCAACCTCGTCATCGACGGCGCACCGCCGTACGCCGAGGACGACTGGCGCGAGATCCGCATCGGCCCGCTCGCCTTCCGCGTCTCGGAACGCTGCGACCGCTGCGCCGCCACCACCTACGACCCGGTCACCTTCCACAAGGGCAAGGAGCCCCTGCGCACCCTGGCCCGCCACCGCAGCTGGGCCGGCAAAACCTGGTTCGGCATCCGCCTGGTCCCCCGGGGCCGGGGCGAACTGCGGCTCGGCGACCTGGTCACCGTCCTGGCCTGAACCGGCCCATGCTGAGCCGGCGGAGGCTCGGTGCGCTGCTTGATCAACGCCGCTCGATCAACGCCGCTTGACCGCTATGGCGATGGCCGCTTCCGGGAGCACGTCAGCGAGCGTGCCGACTCTGGTGATATGTACGCTTAAAACATTTTCGTTGAAGGGCTCACATGAACCACCCGGCCACCCATGCCGTGAAACACGTCCCCTGGGACCTCCCCGAGACCCGCCCCGCCATGGCCGGCGCCGAGGACCCGCGCCCCGGGTTCGCGCTCACCAGCCGCTCCCTCTGGCGCGACGGCCGCCGCTGGATCCCCGCCACCGGCGAACTGCACTACAGCCGCGTCCCCCGACATCGTGGTACTGGAGGACGAGCAGCCGGCCGCCATCAGCACCGGTCCCGTGACGGCCGACGTCCTCAGCGGGCATGCCTTCGAGCGGCACCACCTCGGCGCGCCCCGCCCGCCCGTCCCCGTGAAGGTGGTGCGAACCGCCGAGGCCAAGCCGCCGCCGGTAGGCCCGATCACCGTCCCCGGCCGCGCCTCGGCGCCGGACCCGGACACGTTCGCCGCCACGCCGCCCGGTACACGATCACCGTACCCACGGACACGCTGGCGGGCGAGCGCGTGCTGCTGCGCCTCGACCTGGTCGGTGACGTGGCGGTCGCGACCGTCGGCGGCCGTACGGAAGACCTGTTCTGGGACGGCGCGCCGTGGGACATCGACATCACCCCGCCCCATGGCGCGGCGACGGCGGAGGTACGGGTCGCGATCTACCCGCTCGACGAGCGGACGCCGGTGTGGCTGCCCGAGGCCGCGCGGGAGAAGCGGGCAGGACGAAGCGCGCAGATCCTCTCCGCCACGGTGATCGACCACCGGACCCACACGTTCGGCGATTCACCCCTTGGCTGAGCCCGCGGTCGGGCCGGCGATCGTGGTCCTGCCTCCACCACCGCGGGCCGTCAGGAGATGAGAGGGGTGCGCGGCATCGCAGACCCTCTGCCCTCCCTACGGAACGATCGATGCGATACGTATCGATCGCAGGTCGAGACTATGGCACAACTGCGAGCCAGCGGCAAGAGGGGCGCCTGTCAGGCGAACAGGGTGGTGGTGGCGCGCCGTACCAGGTCTTCGGGCTCGACGAGCTCCAGGTGGGGCGGCCCGCCGTCGCCCCGGAGGCGTGCGAAGAGCAGCCGCATCGCCAGCCTGGACACCGCGCGCGGCCGGGGCGAGACGTTCGTGATCGGCCGCTCGTACGACAGTGCGGTCTCGTCGGTGCACACGCCGGCCAGCGATACGTCCCGCCCGGCGACCAGGCCCCGCTCACGCAGCAGCCGGGCCAGCCAGTCGGTGACCCCGGGTGTGCGCCCGATCAGGCCCAGCCGGTCCTCGCGGCGGGCCAGGAGCCGGTCCGCGCAGGCCACGACGCCGTCCCAGGTGTTGGACCGGCGCGGTACGACGCTCAGCTCCATGCCGTGAAAGGCCGCGCGTTCCCGCGCCCCCGCGTAGAAGTCCTGCACGAACTGGAACGGCTCCGGCTCCTCCGACGGCTCCCCCAGGATCGCGACGTGCCGGTGTCCCGTGGCGGCGAACTCGTCCACCAGCAGTTCGGCCGAGCGCCGGGTGTCGAAGTCCGCCACGTCCAGGCCGCGCGGGTCCGCCGGGCGGCCGACGAGGACGACGGGCAGGCCCAGCTCGGCCGCCGCCGGGATCCGGTCGTCGTGCGTCTGGACGTCCATGACGACGAAGGCGTCGCAGATCGAGCGGCCGGCCAGGCGGGTGAGACCGGCCGGGCCCTCGCGCCTGGTGCTCAGCACGACGTCGTAGTCGAGCCTGCGGGCCTCCTCGATGATCGTGTCGATGTAGGGCATCGTCTCCGAGGCATCGATCTGCGGGCCGAGGTAAACGATCAGCGCGATCACGTTCGTTCTGGCGGTGCGCAGCGTGCGGGCGCCGGCGTTGGGCTGGTAGCGCAGCGTGCGCATCGCCTCCTCCACGCGCCGGCGGGTCTCGGCGGAAACGGTGCGGTTGCCGCTCATCACCGCGGAGACCGTGCTCTGCGCGACACCTGCGAGTGCGGCAACGTCCCTGCTGGTGGGGGCCGTGCGACCGCCCCGCCGTCCTGGTGCCATGGCCCCATACAGTAGCCGACGCGGCGTCACCGGCGCGGATCGTTTCATCGCGTCCCGTTTGCCATTCACCGGCCGCGTCCTCTAGCGTCGGTACGTAACGAACGATACGTATCACGAGCGGCATCTCGTCGATCACCTGCTGAAGTCGATCACCTGCTGAAGAGGTAACCGATGACGATCTCCCGCCCTGAGCCCGCGCTGCTTCCCGATGAGCTGGAGCTGGCCGTGGAGGCGGACGAGCGCTGGTGGGGAGGCGCCGCCGAGGACGGCCTGTCGATGCCGTACGGCGGGCGGCGGCCGTTCGCCCGCGATCTCGGCACGCCGGAGGGGCACGGCTCCAGGGGCGCCGCGCCGTCCAACCAGAGCAGCCCGGTGCTGCTGTCCACCCACGGACGGGTGGTCTGGTCGGAGCGGCCCTTCGCGTTCGCGTTCGAGGACGGCGTGCTGCGGCTGTCGGGACGCGACCTCCAGGTCAGCCGGGAAGGCGGCTCGCTGCGGGATGCCTTCCTGTCGGCCTCGCGCCGGTTCTTCCCGCCGTCGGGCACGGCGCCCGCCCGGCAGTTGTTCGCCGCTCCGCAGTACAACACGTGGATCGAGCACCCGTACACACCCACTCAGGAGAGCGTCCTGCGGTTCGCCCGCGACCTGCTGGCCGCCGGCATGCCGCCCGGCGTGGTGTTCATCGACGACCTGTGGGCGCGGGACTACGGCACCTGGCGGTTCGACCGCACCCGCTTCCCGGACCCGGCGGGCATGATCCGGCAGCTGCACGAATGGGGCTGCTCGGTCATGTTGTGGGTGGTCCCGTTCGTCAGCCCCGACTCCGCCGCGTTCCGCGAGCTCGAACGCCGGGGCCTGCTCCTTCGCGACCGCTCCGGGGAGACCGCGGTCCGGCGGTGGTGGAACGGCTTCAGCGCCGTTCTGGACCTCACCGATCCCGCCGCCGTCGGGTGGATGACGGACCGGCTCGACGCCCTTGTCGAGGAGACCGGCGTGGACGGCTTCAAGTTCGACGCCGGCGACGTCCGCGACTTCCGGGCCGACGACCTCACCGCCCGGCCGGCCGAGCCGGTGGATCTGTGCGAGGCGTGGGCGCGGGTGGGGCTGCGGTATCCGTTCAACGAGTTCCGCGCCTGCTGGCGGATGGGCGGCCAGCCGCTCGGCCAGCGCCTCCAGGACAAGCCGCCGCTCTGGGGGCCTGCCGGGATCGGGTCGCTCGTACCCGAGATGCTGGCCCAGGGCATGATCGGGCACCCCTTCGTCTGCCCCGACATGATCGGCGGCGGCGAGATCGGCGCGATGACCGGCCAGGAGGCGATCGATCAGGAGTTCTTCGTCCGATACGCGCAGACGGCCGCGCTCAGCCCGATGATGCAGTTCTCGGTCCTGCCCTCCCGCGTCCTCGACGACGTCCACCTCGCCGCGGTACGCGACGCGCTGGCCGTCCGCGCGTCGGAGCTCCCCCGCCTGCTCGCCCTCGTGGACCGGGCCGCGAGCACCGGCGAGCCGATCGTGCGCCCGATGGCCTACCACGCGGACGGCCTGGACGACGTCACCGACCAGTTCTTCCTCGGCCCCGACCTGATCGTGGCACCCGTGACCGTGAAGGGCGCCACGGAACGAACCGTCGCCCTTCCGGCGGGCCGCTGGCGTAGTGACGACGGATCCGTCGTCGAAGGGCCGGTACGCGTCACGGTGACATGCGGCCTGTCGCGCATCCCCCGCTTCGAGCGACTGACAGGCGCGTGACGGTCGAGCCGATGACCTACCGCGAGCCCTTCGGCCCGGACCGGGACAGGTGCTCATCGAAGTGCGCGCCGCGAAACCTGGAGGCGCCATTGCCAGGAAGTTCGGCAATCGGGATATTTGCGATGTGACTGACGACGCGTCCGAGGTGATGCGTGGCGGGGTGGCCCGGTCGGTGCGGGCGGCGGGGGCGCGGGCCAGGCGGTGGACGCCGCCCGTGTTGCTCGCGGTGTTGTCCGCGGGCGCGTTCGCGCCGTTGCTGGCCTCAGCGGTGCCGCCCCTGGTGGCCGCCGGGCTCGGCGCGGTGGCGGCGGTCGGCGGGAACGTGCTGACCGACATGGTGAAGGCCGGGGTCGCCAGGCTTGGCGGCGGTCAGCCGTCGCAGGAGGAGTTGCGGGAGGAGCTGGAGCACCGGTTCGAGGAGGCTCTGGCCGGGGGCGGCGCGGACGCGGCGGCGCTGCGGGCCGGGCTGGCCCGGGTGCTGCACGAGTTCGGGCTGGTCGGCGCGGCGATCGAGGCGGCCGTACGGAGCGGCGACCAGGAGCTGCAGACGGCGCTGACCGCCGGGCTGGCCGAGCTGGGCGCGGAGTTCGCCTTCGTGCTAACCGACGTCGAGGGCCAGCTCCGGCTGATCAGGGAGGGCGTGGACCGGCAGCGCGCCGAGCTCCAGGTGGCGGTCGGCCTGCAGTACCGGCAGGCGACCGACACCCGGTTGCTGCTCGACCAGCTGGCGGTGATCGAACGCCGGACCAGGCGGAGCGCGGAGAGCGGGGAGAGCGGGGCGCGCGATGGCGTGAGGTGGGCCGACGGCAGCCCGTACAAGGGGCTCGCGACCTACACCGAGGCGGACGCCGAGGTGTTCACCGGGCGTGAGCTGATCACCGCCCAGCTGGTCAGCACCCTGTCCGAGCGGCTGACCGGGCACGGGCTGCTGGTGCTGACCGGCGCGTCGGGCGCGGGGAAGTCGTCGCTGCTGCGCGCGGGCCTGTTTCCGGCGATCGGGCGCGGCGACCTGTCGGAACCGGCCGCGCGCTGGCCGAGGCACATCCTGGACCAGCCGACCAGATCGCCTCTCACCGCGCTGGCCACGCTCCTGGCGAGCCTGGCGGGGCTGGCCGTGCCCGCGGTGCTGGACGCGCTCCGTACGACTCCGGCGGACGCGGCGCTGCTGGTCAGGCAGGCGGTGGGCCCGGCGGGGCGGTTGATCCTGGTCGTGGACCAGTTCGAGGAGATCTTCGCGATCGGCGGCCGGGAAGCCGACGCGGAGCGGGCCGCGTTCGTGACCGCGCTGCACGCCGCCGCGACCGTGCCGGGGCCGGGCGAGGTGCCCGCCGCGCTGGTGGTGATCGCGGTACGGGGTGACGTGATCGACCGGTGCGCCGCGTTCCCGCAACTGCTCGAAGCGCTGCGGAACAAGCCTTTCGTGCTCGGGTCGATGACCGAGGGCGAGTTGCGGACCGCGATCACCGCGCCCGCCGCCGCGGCCGGGCTCAAGCTCGAACCCGGCCTGGCCGACACCATCCTCGGCGAGCTGCGCGCCCCGGCGGGCGGATACGACACGGGCGCGCTGCCACTGCTGTCCCAGACCATGCTGACGGTCTGGGAGCACCGCGACGGCGACCGGCTGACCAGCCGCGGGTACGCCCGCACCGGCGGCGTCACCCGGGCAGTGGCGACCAGCGCGGAGCTGGCCTACGACGGCCTCGACCCCGCCGGACGGAGGCTGGCCAGGCAGCTCTTCCAGCGGCTGACGGCCGTCTCCCCCGACGGGCGGCTGACCCGCAGGACGATGTCGATGGCCGACGCGCCGGAGCTCGCGGAGGTCCTGGAGGTGTACGCCGGGCGGCGGCTGATCGTGGCCGACACCGGCTCCGCGCAGATCGCGCACGACGCGCTCCTCACCAACTGGCCCCGGCTGCGCGACTGGCTGGAGGCCGACCTGACCAGCCACGCCCTGCGCAGCCAGCTGATCGACGACGCCGCCGAATGGGACGCCAACGACCGGGGCCCGGCCTACCTGTACCGGGGCACCCGGCTGAACGCCGTCCTGCACGCCAGGTCGCGCTGGCGGGACGACCCGCTGCCCGCCCCGGCCGCGCGGTTCCTGGACGCCGGAATCCACGCCGAGGCCCGGGGCCGGCGGCAGCGCCGCCGGACACTCGCCCTGCTCGGCGGGCTGCTCACCGTCGCGGTGCTGCTGGCCGGGATCACCGTGGTCCAGGTACGGTCGGCGCGGCAGGAGCGGCAGGCGGCGCAGGAGCAGGAGCGGGTCGCCATCGCCCGGCAGCTGATCGCCAAGGCGGAGGCGGCGCTGGACACCGACCCGCAGACCGCGCTGCAACTGCACGTGGCCGCGCACCGGATCCACCAGGACCCGGAGACCTACGCCGCACTACAGCGGGCGATCACCACCACCCCGTACGCCGGGCGGCTGACCGGGGTCCGCGGCAAGGTCACCTCGGTGGCGTACGCGCACAGCGGGCGTTATCTGGCGGCCGGCTACGACTCGGGCGCCCTGATGTTGTGGGACATGCGCGATCCGCTCCGCCCACGCCAGGTCGGCAAGCCGTTCGCGGATCCCGGCAACGCCGACATCCACGCGCCGTACATCGACGTCCTGGGCTTCTCGGCGGGCGACGACCGGCTGATCAGCGGGATCTCCGGCGGGCCCGTGACGATCTGGGACCTGGCCGATCCGGCACGGCCGCGACGGATCGGCCGTGAAGTGATCGGCGAGCCGTACGAGAGGGCGGGCGCGTGGCTGTCGCCGGACGGGTCGGTGCTCGGCACGTCCAGCGAAGAGGCCCCCGGGCTGCAACTGTGGGACCTGTCGCGGCCCGCCCGGATCCGCAGGCTCGGCCCCCGGCTCGACGCCCGCACGCCGATCGCCAGGCTGGTGTTCTCCCCCGACGGCGACAGGGTCGCGATGGCCGGGAAAGCCGGCCACGACCAGGTGACCATATGGGACCTCAAGCGGCGGCAGCGACTCGGCGGCTTGTCCAAGCAGGGCGACTTCGTGGGCAGCCTCGCCTTCTCCGCGGACGGCAGCCGGCTCGCCGTGGGCGGCTGGTTCAAGGGCGTGGCGCTGTGGCAGGTCCGCGACCCGGCCGCTCCGCAGGCCGCGGGCATGATCCCGGTGCTCACGATCGGGACGGCGTTCGCCAGGAGTGGCACCTCCCTGGCCGCGATGGGCGTGGACGACACCGGGGTGGTCCTGTACGACACGGCCGTCCCGAGTTCGCCCCGGCAGACCGACCGGCTGCTCTCCAGCGCGGATCCGAGCAGCCTGGCGTTCTCTCCGGACGGCCGGATGATCGCGAGCGGCGACAGCGACGGCCGGATCACGCTGTGGAACCTGCAGAGGGCCGGTCGGCCGGTCACGTACGGCCCGCCGTTCGTCGGACACCAGAAGGGGGAATCCAAGAACATTTACGCACTCGAGCTGTCGGTGGACGGTTCGATGGTCGCGACCGGTGGGCGCGACACGACCGTCGAGCTGTGGGACACCACCGAACCCGCCAGGCCGCGCAGGCTCAGCACGCTCACCGGCCACCACGGCCCGTACGAGTCCGGCGCGGTCGGCGACGTCGCGTTCGCACCGGACGGCACCATGCTGGCCACCGGCGACGGCACCGGAACCGTCATCCTGTGGGACCTGGCCGACCGGGCGCACCCCCGACGGCTGGCGCCCTCGCTCACCGGACCGACCGGCATCGTCCGGTCCCTCCTGTACGCCCCGGACGGCGCGACCCTCATCGTGGGCGGCGACAGCGGCACGATCTTCTGGGACATCCGCAACCCGACCAGGCCACGCCGCCTGGCGCTGATCCTCGACCAGCTTCAGGTGATCGGCGTCTGGCGGACGCAGGCCGGCCGGACGCTGGCCGCCGTCCGGGACGCCGGCGACCAGCCTGATTCCGGCCTCAGGGATCCGCTGGCCGTACCGGTGGCCGGCGGGCCCGACGGCCCGTCGGGCGTCAGGTTGTGGGACCTCACCGACCCGGCGCACCCGCGGCAGCTCGGCCCCCGGTTGATCGGGCACCACGGAGAGGTGCTCGGCGCGGCGCTGTCGCCGTCCGGGGACCTGCTGATCACCAGTGACAGCAAAGGCGCCGCGATCTTCTGGGACCTCGGCGACCCCGCCCGTGCCCGGCGGCTCGGCGACCCGTTCACCCCGTACGGCAGCAGCGCGTTCAGCCTGGCGATCGCCCCTTCGTCCGACATCGTGGTCACCAACGGCAGCAATGGGAACGTGTTCCTGTGGGATCTCGGCAACCGGATCCTCCCCCGGCAACTGGGCATCCCCCTGGCCGCCGACCTGAGCGGCGGCGGGCACGTGGTGTTCTCCGCCGACGGCGGCACACTGGCGATCTCCGGCGGCGAGGGCGAGGTCGTCCTCTGGGACCTGCGCCCGATGTACGACCTGCGCCGGCGGCTGGCCGCGACCTCGTGCCTGGTGACCGGCGGCGGCCTGAACCGCGAGCAGTGGAGCCGTTACGTGCCCGCCCTGCCGTTCCAGGACACCTGCGCGCGGTGATCGAGGCCGTCCGGGTGGAGGTTCAACGTTGAAAAAGTTCGCCGGCCGGGTGGTGTCTTGATCGGGCTACGATAAGCGCATGGCTGTGATCCACAAGGCGACGCTGCGGCCCACGAAGCTCGAACTCCTGGCCGGCTGGCTGCCCGGCCGTGGCTGGCACACCGGGCCGGCCGGTGAGGTGTCGCGGGTGGCGGCCTTCCGGTTCGACGATCCGGCCGGAGCGGTCGGGATCGAGACGCTGCTGGTCCGGGTGGGCGACGGGCCGGTTCACCAGGTGCCGCTCACCTATCGCGACGCGCCTTTGGCCGGTGGCGACGACTGGCTGCTGGGCAATATGGAGCATTCGGTGCTGGGCAAGCGCTGGGTCTACGACGGCGCCGGCGACCCCGTGTACGCCGCGGCGCTGGCGAGCGCGATCTTCGGGAACACCGGCCAGGCCGAGCAGCTCACCCCGGTCGGCGACCGGCTTGAGCGCCGCGAGCCCGACATGAGCATCGCCGCCGGCGGGACCGAGGGCGCGGAAGTGCCCACCGTGGGCACGATTCAACGCGTTACCGAGGGCGACCCGACCCTGATCGTGACGGACACCGTCGAACTGACCGTCATCCGCCGCCTCGAAGCCGGCGCCGCTCCCACCGGCGCCGTGCTGACCGGATCCTGGCCCGGTCAGGAGACGCCGATGACGCTGGCGTCGGCGACGCTTCGGAGTGGTGCCGGGCTTCATTCCTGATCCGGCCGGGTGCGCCGGGCGTAGGCGCGGGCGGCGCGGGCGCGGTCGCCGCAGCGGGTGGAGCACCAGTGGCGGCGGCCATGACGTAGCAGGTAGCGGTTGCAGGGGGTGGAACCGCAGGCGGTGAGGCGTTCGGCGTCGGCACCGGTGAGCAGGTCGGCCGCGTTGGCGGCGAGGGTCGCGAGGGCGCGGTCGAGGATCTCGTTGGTGGGGCACGGCGCCGCCCGGTAGGGGCCGTTCCTGTCGTCCCACAAGAGCAGGGCGGCCGTGGGGGCCCGGCTCAGCGCGTCATTGACGGCCGACAGGGCCGCGGGCAGGGCGGGCAGCCCGCCGACCCGGGCGGCGAACAGTGCCCTGAGGTGTTCGCGCAGCGAGCGCAGCTGCGTCGTGCACATCTCCTGTATCCCGGCATCGGCCGGAGCGAGGCCACGTTCGGTGAGCCAGCGATTCGTCCCCTCAGGAGTGCCGAGGAAATCGATGAACTGCCCTCCGGACAGCGCGACGGCGCTGTTGACGAAGTCAAGGGCGAGGTAGGTTTCCGCGCCCGGCGCGGGCGGCAGCACAGGCTCGGCGGTCGGGGGCTCGCTCATGGCTCTCATGGTACGGGTTGCATTCATCCGTGAGACACCGCTACCGTCCTTCACGGATGAACCGCTTCCCATCCGTGAGGTGTTAGTTGATCAGTAGCAGCGTGACCCCTGGGCAGATCCGCGTACGCGTCCTCGGCGGCCCTACCGCCCTCTTTGAATACGGTGGACTGCGTTTTCTGACCGACCCGACCTTCGACGCTCCCGGCGACTACCAGGTGCCTGGCGGCGGGCTGACCAAGACGGCGCCGCCCTCCGCCGTACCGGCCGACCTCGGCCCCATCGACGTGGTGTTGCTCTCCCACGATGAGCACCCCGACAACCTCGACCACTCCGGCCGGGCCCTGCTCGCCGAGGTTCCGCTCACCCTCACCACACCCGGGGGCGGGCAGCGCCTGGGCGGCAAGGCCAAGGGGCTGGCCGACTGGGAGCCGGTCGAGCTGGACCGTCCCGGCGGCGGCACGATCACCGTCACGGGTGTGCCCGCCATTCACGGGCCCGGCACACGCGAGGAGGTCGAACCGATCACCGGTCAGGTCGTCGGGTTCGTGCTGACCGGGGAGGGTCTGCCCACGGTCTACGTCAGCGGGGACAACGCCTCGCTCGACGTGGTCAAGCAGATCGCCGAACGTTTCGGCCCGGTGGGGACCGCCATCCTGTTCGCCGGGGCTCCCCGCTTCTCCGTGCTCTTCGGCGGCGCGCTCATCGTCCTCGACAGCGCCCAGACCGCCGAGGCCGCCAGGATCCTCGGCGCGAGTCAGGTGGTTCCCGTCCACTACGACGGTTGGGCCCACTTCACCGAAGGACGCGACGACCTGATGGCCGCCTTCGCCGACGCCGGCCTGATCGACCGCCTTGACCTGGGCGACCGGGGCGACCTCGGCGACGGGGGCTGACGCAGCCGGGCAGTCGCCGCCGGGATTGTCGCCGGCGGGCTCCGGGTTGGCAGACTGAACCCCATGCACAGAGGACGGCTTTTCACCATCGTCGGCGCGATCTTCGGCCTGATCGGGCTGGTGCTGCTCGGCGTCGGCATCGTGCTGGCCGCCTCCACGGCGACCTTCCTCGCCTCGGCGCAACGGGCCGACGGCACTGTGGTCGCGATGACCGAACGGACCACCACGACACGGGGTTCCGGCGGCCAGGCCCGCAGCAGCACGTCGTGGTACCCGACCGTGGAGTTCACCATCGACGGCAGGCGGTACTCATTCCAGAGCTCCACCGGCACCAACCCGCCGTCCTACCGGGAGGGCGACGGCGTGGAGGTCGCCTACGACCCCGGCAATCCTTCCGACGCGCGGATCGCGGCGTTCTGGTCGGCGTTCCTCGCTCCGCTGATCGTCGGCGGGCTGGGCGTGGTGTTCACGCCGATCGGCACGGTCCTGTTCGTCAAGGGCCGGCGGATCGCCCGGCTGCGGGCCTGGCTGCGGGAGCGGGGACAGGAGGTATGGGCGGAGATCGAGCACGTGGGACGGGACTTCAGCGTGCGGGTGAACAACCGGCACCCGTACGTGGTCCACGCGACCTGGCAGGACACGCGGACGGGCCGGACCTATACCGCGGCCAGTGACCACCTCCGCGACGACCCCGGCCCTCGCCTGCGTGGCCAGGGCCGCGTTCGCGTGCTGTACGACCCCGCCGACCCGGCCCGCAACCTGATCGACCTGAACACGCATCCGACCCACCCCTGACACGGCACCGCCCCCGGATCCCGATCCGATGGAGAGGGGCCCGCAGTCGGTACCGACCTGTGCCAGCGACTCAGGCGCATTGCCGTGCCGAGACCGCGTGCCAGGTGAAGGACGCGCCAGCAGCGGCTTCTGCCGCGCCGGCCCCTCCTCTGTCGAGGGCGGCGGGCAGGTCGAGGCGGTCGATCATGACTTCGCCGCGGCCATGGTTGCCGATGCCGGAGGAGACCAGCCCGCCCGCGGGCGGCTCAGCCCGTTCGCCGGCGTACGACCGGCTCGGGACGCCACCGCATGAGCGCGTGGGACGCGAGCCTGATCAGATCATGCCGTGCTTTCGCCATGAACGATCAACGGTAGTTCAAAGCCGGAGCACACGCGGAGGGTCGCGGATACGCTGCGGCGCGTAACGATCGGGTGCGTCGGGAGCGGGACATGCGTAAGAGACTTCAACGGCGGGGCGCACGGGTGCGCACCACGGTTCTGCTGCTGGCGGGTGGAGCCGCCGCCATCGCGGCCGTCGCGACGGCTCTGATCGGGACCGGGCCGACCGGTCAGAAGGATTCCCCGCCTCGGGCCGCGGACGCGTCGCAGGACATCACCGGCGACGACGGTCCCTCGATCTCCATACTCTGGGGGAAGCCGTCGGCCCCGCCCAGTTCCGCCGCCCCGGCTCTGCCGCGCGTGAAGACGGACGAAAAGGACGACAGCGCGGCCGGATCTCGTGCGCGTGCCGTGGAGTCGCATCGCCGCCACGAACTCCTGCCGGCCGAACAGGCAGCCGACCGGCGCACTTCCCGGCCGGGTCACCGAGCCAGGCGCGCGCCCGGCGGCCCGCGTCCCGCCTCGCCGGCCGCTTCCCGGCGCGAGGGGAGCCAGTCGCTGCTCGCCATGAGGTGCGACGAGATGTTCCCGCCCCAGGAGCAAGGGTTCCGGCTGCGCAACCTCGCGTGTCATCGGCTCCTGGGCTGAAACGTTCAGCTGGGGAATCGGCGCGGAAGCCGGCCAATCGGCGCGGAAGCCGGGGGATCGGCGCGGAAGCCGGGGGATCGGCGCGGAAGCCGGGGGATCGGCGCGGAAGCCGGGCGGTGCTCGTTCAATCCGCCGGCGTGGGGCGGACGAATGATTGCCGAGTGATCCTCGGCACGGCGGTGACCGTGCGGAGGCGCTCGCACATCACCGGGCGAAACCTCACCGATCGAAAGGACCGAGCGATGCGCAGGGTGCAAATGGAGCGACCACGTAAGAAGGGCTGCCGGATCTCCCCCGATCTGCGGACGCCGTCGGGCAGGCCGCTTCCTTTCTGATGCCGCGCGGCGCGTGCGCGCCGCGAGAGGCTTTCTACGACCGGGGGTCACTGCAGGGGGCAGCTGACCTCCGGCGATCCGTGCGGCAGGTTCCCGCGTTCGTCGTCGGTGAAGCCGGCGGAGGCGGAGATCCCGTACCTGGTGACACGGCTGGTCCCAGGGCGGCCGGGGGTCGCCACGACCGAGGTGGCCGCCGGGATGGGGCGGCTGCTGCGTGCCGTGCACGCCCTGCCCGTCGAGGGGGCGGGCTTCTTCAAGGAGTCGCCGCGCCTGCCGCCCCTGGCGGCGGAAGGGACCTGGGGCGATCAGGTCGCGGGGATGGCCGACCGGCTCGGTCCCGTCGCCGCCGCCGGCATCCTGAGCCCGGCGCTCGCCTCCCGGTGCAGGGAGTTCCTCCTGGACGGCGCCCGCTGGGATGAGCCATGCGTGTTCGCGCACGGCGACTTCCACCTGCGGCACGTCCTGTCGGCCGGGTCCGGGATCGAGGCCGTCATCGACTGGGCCGACTGCGCGGCGGCCCCCCTGTGGCTGGACCTGGCCAGGGCGGATTTCGGCGACGCCCGCCTGCGGGACGCGATGCTCGCCGGGTACTTCCCCGAGGGCGTACCGGCGGACGCGCCGTCGCGTCTGGCCGACCACCGGCTGCTCTACGCGCTGCTGGCGCTGGTGTGGGAGTACGAGGTCGGCGGGGACTGGCTCCACGAGCGTCTCCCCGGCATCGAATCGGCCCTCGCCACCGCCCCTCACAGTGCCGGCTCACCCGGCCGGTAATCTACTGATCAATCCGCGCGAATCGGGCGGGCCGACCGATGGAGGACCGTCCGTGTTTCACCGCAAGCCGATCGAGGAGCGCATCGCCGAGCGCCAGGCCAAGCTGCCGCCGCTGAAGGAGGGCAAACATTTCGAGCACGGCCCGGCCAAATTCCTGTTCATCGCGATGCTCAGCGCCGTGGCGCTCATGCATTTCGTCGGGCTGGCCGTCGTCATGCACTTCTACTCCTGACCCCCACGCGGCCCGTCAGCGCCGGCGGCAGATCATCATCTCGGTCGTGGGGCTCTCCCTGAGCAGCCGGACCAGCCGCCGTTCCAGCGGATAGAGCAGGGACCCCGCCAGGCCGCCGGTCTTCTCGTTCAGGGTGACCGCCCGCAGGAAGCCGCCCCAGAGCTTGCGCCAGATCGGGTTGGCGTCCACCTGGGCGTTCATGAGCACCAGCATCGGCATCCTGCGCATCACGTCGAACCCGGCGTCGTCCAGGGCCTTGTTGATCCACGGCAGGGTGTGGTTGACCTGGTGGTCGCCGCGCTGTTCGGGCCGCTGCACGAAGTTCTCCGACAGGACGAAGATGCCGCCGGGGCGCAGGGCCTGCCCGACCGAGTGCAGGGCCGCCCGGTAGCGGGTGTCGTCGGTGATGTGGAAGAGCATGTCCATGGCCGAGACCACGTCGAACGAGCCCGGTTCGAGGGTGTCGCCCGGTTCGGCGATGTCCAGCTCGTGGAACTCCACCTCGGGGAAGCGCCCGCGCAGCCGCTCGACCGCCGCGGCGGTGAGGTCGCAGCCGACGAGCGACTTGACGCCCAGCCGCTGCCAGCCGCGGACGTAGAAGCCGGTCCCCGAGCCGATGTCGAGGACGCGCGCCTCCGGCAGGTTGACGGGCACGGTGGCGGCCTCTCGGGCGAACACCTCCGCGCGTACGCGATACATCCAGATGTTGAAGGCCCGGCCGAGCGCCTTGTAGCCGACGCCGCTCTCGGTCCAGTCCGCTTGCAGGCGGTCTTCCCAGAAGCCTTTCAGCTCACCATGCGTCTTCATTCGAGCAAGGCTAACGGCTGTCGGCGGAGCCCGTGATGATCTTCCCTTGGAGGCGTGTCCGGAAGTGGCCCGGAAGTGTCCGAAACCGGTGGCGGGGTGGATGGGTCCGGACGAGTTCGTACGACTCCGTCCGCGACCCTGTTGGACAGCTCGCCGGGACGGATTTGCTGATCCACGAACGGCGGCCGGACCCCCGGACCGCGCCATTCACCACGAGGGAGCAGCACACCCATGAACAAGAAGATCAAGAACGCCGCCGGTCTGACCCTGCTGCGCTGGGCTTTCGCCGGCGTCACCGCCGTGAGCACCGTGGCCGTGCTCGGCGGCGCGGCCGTGGCCGCGCCGCAGGGCCTGGCCGCCGCGCAACAAGCGCAACAGGCCAGGGCGGGTTGCCCGTCCGGACGCGTGTGCATCTACCCGGACAGGACCGACAACGGAAACCCGGACACCTACTACAGATACGGCTCCTACAACCTGAGCAACGTGTTCGGCGAGCGCCTGGTCGTCAACAACCAGACCGGCGGCGCGGGCGTGCGGATGTGCAGGTCGTACGGCGGGCAGAACTGCGAGGGCCGGCTCGGCCCCGGCCGTTACATCATCAACCTTTCACCGATCAACTCCATCCTCCTGGAGCCGTAACGACCCGGCCGAGTGAGCGGTTCGGGCCGGACCTTCCCTCAGGTCCGGCCCGAACCCTTTCCCGGGGAACCGGGCAGGCTGGTTAGCATCGGGTGGATGGAAGATCGGCAGGATTTCGCCCACGGTCCGTTGCGGTTGCTGGCGGGTGCGCCGGGCGCGGGCAAGACGACCCTGCTGCCCCACCTCCTCCGGGCGGCGGACGGGCTGGTCGTGATGGACATGGACGAGCTGCTCGAAGGCGGCGCGCTGATCGGGGTGCCGATCGCGCGGCCGGAGGCCAGGCCCGTGTGGCCCGCCTACGACCGCATGTGGGGGCGCATCGTGACCATGGTGCGCCGGGCGGGCCATCCGGTGCTGCTGCTCTGCCCGGTGCCCGACGCCGACGAGCTCGCCCCGGGGGCGCGCTGGGACGGGCCGGTGCGCTGGGGCCTGCTGGACTGCCCCGACGACGACCGGGTCCGCCGCCTGCGGGAGCGCGGCTCACCGCAGGAGTGGATCGACGGGGCACTGGCGGACGCCGCACAAGGGCGGAGCCTGGTCCCGACCGTGTTCGACGCGGTCGGCGGACGGCACACCGAACTGGCGGCGCAGGTCCTGGCGTGGGCCCGGAGCTGATCTAGCTCCCAGGTTTGGCGTGGTCCGGAAGCTGATGTGGCTCCCAGGTCGAGCCCGGAGCTAACCTGGCCCCAGGTCCTGGCGTGGGCCCGAAACTGATTTAGCCCTCAGTCCCTGACGTGGGCCCGAAGCCGACCTGGCCCCCTGATCCTGGACGGGCGGCGGGGTTGCCCCGTGAGCAGCCAGCCGCGATCACGATGCGCCGAGCGCGGCGGGGCCCAGGAGGGCCTTGATGTCGCCGTAGAGCGCCGGTCCCGGGGTGACCTGGAAGGGTTCGAGGTCGAGCAGCAGGGTCTTGGCGTGCAGGCGGTGCAGGTGCACATGCACGGGGGCGCGGCCGGGATGTGCGGTGAGGATCTGTTTCAGCTCCCTGACCAGCCGCACGTTCAGGTGGTTCTCCTGCAGTGAGAGGATCACGGGCTGCTCGGTGCCGGCCGTGGCCAGGTCGAGCGGCATGACCTCCTCGCCGTACACGCTCACCGTCTCGTCCCGCACGTTGACCCGGCCCCGCAGCGAGATCACGCGGTCCTCGGCCAGCGCCTCACCATAGAGCGTGTACGTCTTGGGGAAGATCAGGCACTCCACGGCGGCGTCGTGATCCTCAAGGGTGACGATCGCCCACGGGCTGCCCTGCTTGGTGACCTTGCGTTGCAGGCCGGAGATGATGCCGCTGACCTTGACCGCCGCATCCTGCCGCGCCGAGGCCAGCAAGTCGGCGATCGTGGTGTCGCGGTTGGCGTCCAGCACGCGTTCCGCGCCGTCGAGGGGGTGGCTGGAGACGTACAGGCCGAGCATCTCGCGTTCGAAGGCCAGCAGGGTGGCCTTGTCCCACTCCCCCTCCGGGATCGCGATCGCGAAGGCGTCGCGCTGGCCGGGCTCGCCGAACAGCGTGTCCTGGCCGTGCGCCTCGTTGCGCTTGACGTCGATGACCGTGTCGATGGCCTGCTCGTGGACCGCGACCAGGGCCTTGCGATGGTGCCCGAGGCTGTCGTACGCGCCCGCCTTGGCCAGGGACTCGATGACCCGCTTGTTGCAGACGAGCGCCGGCACCTTGGACAGGAAGTCGTCAAAGCCGGTGTAGGGGCCCTTGGCCTCGCGGGCGGCGACGATGGCGTCCACGACGTTCGCGCCGACGTTGCGCACGGCGCCGAGGCCGAAGCGGATGTCGGAGCCGACGGCGGCGAAGTCCAGCCTGCTGGCGTTGACGTCGGGTGGCAGCACCTTGATGCCCAGGCGGCGGCAGTCCGACAGGTAGACGGCCATCTTGTCCTTGTCGTCGCCGACGGAGGTGAGCAGCGCGGCCAAGTACTCGCAGGGGTGGTTGGCCTTGAGGTAGGCGGTCCAGTAGGAGACGAGCCCGTATCCGGCGGTGTGCGACTTGTTGAAGCCGTACCCGCTGAAGGGGACCAGCACGTCCCAGACCGCCTTGGTCGCCTCGCCGGAGAAGCCGCGCCCGCGCATGCCCGCCGAGAACCTGTCCCACTCGGCGTCCAGGACCTCCTTCTTCTTCTTGCCCATGGCGCGGCGCAGCAGGTCGGCGGCGCCGAGGGAGTAACCGGCCAGTTGCTGGGCGATGGCCATGACCTGCTCCTGGAAGACGACCAGGTGATAGGTGTCGCCCAGGATGGGTTCGAGCGCCTCCTCCAGGTCGGGGTGGATCGGCTCCACCTGCTGCTTGCCGGTTTTGCGCAGCGCGTAGTTGGTGTGCGCGTTCATCTCCATCGGGCCTGGCCGGTAAAGCGCGTTCACCGCCGCGATGTCGGTGAACGTGGTCGGCTGCATGAGCCTCAGCAACACCCGCATGCCGCCGCTGTCCAGCTGGAAGACGCCGAGCGTGTCGCCCCGGGCCAGCAGCTCGTACGTGGTCGCGTCGTCCAGCGGGACCTCGAAGATGTCGATGTCGATGCCCTTGTTGGCGCGCACGTTGGCGATCGTGTCGCCGATCACGGTCAGGTTGCGCAGGCCGAGGAAGTCCATCTTCAGCAGGCCCATGTCCTCGGCCTGGGTGAAGGGGAAGCCGGTGATGACCGGGCCGTCGGCCTTGGGCCTGGCCAGCGGCACCACGTCGAGCAGCGGCTCGCTGGACAGGATCACCCCGGCGGCGTGGATGCCGGTGCCCCGGGTGAGGCCCTCGATACCGGTGGCAGTGTCGATGACCAGTTTGACCTCGGGGTCCTGCTCGTACATCGCGCGCAGCTCGGCCGCTTCGCCGTGGCGCGGATGGCCCTTGTCGTGGATGGCGGACAGCGGGATCTCCTTGCCGCCGGCCGCCGCGGGGAAGGCCTTGGTGATGCGGTCACCCAGGTTGTACGGCAGGCCCAGCACCCGGCAGGAGTCCTTGACCGCGGCCTTGGCCTTGATCGTGTTGAAGGTGACGATCTGGCAGACGCGGTCCTCGCCGTACTTGCGGGTGACGTAGTCGATCATCTCGTCGCGCCGCCGGTCGTCGAAGTCGAGGTCCACGTCGGGCATGGTGATGCGCTCGGGGTTGAGGAAGCGCTCGAAGATGAGCTTGTGCTCGATCGGGTCGAGCTGGGTGATGCCCGTGCAGTACGCGACCATCGACCCGGTGGCCGAGCCGCGCCCCGGGCCCAGGCCGATGCCGTGCTCGCGGGCGTACGCGCAGATGTCGGCGACGACCAGGAAGTAGCCGGGAAAGCCCATCGCGTCGATGACCGACAGCTCGTAGTCGATGCGGTCGAGCACCTCCTGGGACGGGTCGCCGCCGTAGCGGTGGCGGGCGCCCGCCAGGGTCTCCTTGCGCAACCAGGTCGACTCGCTCTCCCCTTCCGGGACGGGGAAGCGCGGGGTCAGGTCGCGGTGGGCGAACACCTCGCCGTAGTCGCCGACCCGTTCGGCGATCAGCAACGTGTTGTCGCACGCGCCGGGCACCTCGTCCTCCCACAACGCCCGCATCTCGGCGGCGGTCTTGAGGTAGTAGCCGCTGCCGCTGAAGCGGAAACGCTCGGCGTCGGCCAGCCGCTTGCCGGTGCCCACGCACAGCAGCGCGTCGTGGGCCTGCGACTGGTCCTCGGTGACGTAGTGGGAGTCGTTGGTGGCCAGCGGCGGCAGGCCGAGCTCCTTGCCGAGCTTGAGCAGCTCGTCGCGGACGCGGCGCTCGATGGCCAGGCCGTGGTCCATCAGCTCCAGGTAGTAGTTCTCCCTGCCGAAGATGTCGCGGTAGCGGGCGGCGGCCTCGATCGCGCGGTCGTACTGGCCGAGCCTGAGCCGGGTCTGCACCTCGCCGGACGGGCAGCCGGTGGTCGCGATGATGCCCCGGCCGTGCTCGGCCAGCAGCTCATCGTCCATGCGCGGATATTTCTGTACGTGTCCTTCGAGCCAGGCCCGCGACTGGAGCCGGAACAGGTTCCGCAGGCCGTCGGCGTCGGCCGCCCACATCGTCATGTGCGTGTACAGGCCGCGCCCGGACACGTCGCCGCCCTCACCGGTGACATCGTCGGAGCGGCGCAGCGCCAGGTTGTCGCTGTAGTACACCGGCCGGCGGTCGCGGCGGGAGGCGGGGGCCACGTACGCCTCGATGCCGATGATCGGCTTGACGCCCGTCCTGCGCGCGGACTGGTGGAACTCGTACGCGCCGTGCACGTTCCCGTGGTCGCTCATCGCCACGGCGGGCATGCCCTGCCGGGCGACCTCCGCGAACAGCGGCCCGACCTTGGCCGCGCCGTCGAGCATGCTGTACTCGGTATGCACGTGCAGATGGACGAATGACCCCACCGGCTGATCACTCCTATCGGTTGTAGGCTGGCGAACGGCCCGCGCAATTCGACCCGAGAGCAGGTGGGGTTGTCCAACAACCGACACGCCGATTCGGCACAACCGCCGGTTGTCGTCGAAGGTGAGGCGGATCTGGATCTCGGTGCGGTCCGCGCTTTCGTCGCCGTCACCGAGGAGCGTTACTTCAGCGACGCCGCGGCCCGGCTGGGGGTGAGCCAGCAGGCCGTCTCCAAGCGGATCGCCAGGCTGGAGTCGGACCTCGGGCTGAGGCTGTTCTCCCGTACCCGCAACGGGGCCGACCTGACCGGGGACGGCCGGGCGTTCCTGCCGCACGCCCGCGCCCTGATCGGGATCGCCGACCAGGCGCGCGAGGTGCTGCGCGGGCGGCGCCGCGCGCTGCGGGTGGACGTGCTGGACACCCGGCTGCCGCCCATCGACCTGGTCAGGGCGTTCCACCGGCGCAGCCAGGACGTGGACGTCGAGATCGTCACCTCCAACGGGCTCAGGACCGCCCGCGTCGCGCTCACCCGAGGTTCCGTGGACGCCGCCTTCTGCCGGGCGAGCGGCGAACTGGAGGGGCTGCGGAGCGTGCCCGCCTATTTGGAGCCGGCGCACCTGCTCGTCAGCCGCGGCCATCCGCTGGCCGGACGGCGGACGGTCCGGATGGCGGACCTGGCCGGGGCCACCATCTGGATGCCGGGCAACGTCGAGGGCAGCGAGTGGGCCGAGTTCTACCACCTGCTCGGCGTCGAGTTCGGCCTCCGGATCGACACCTCGGGGCCCGACTTCGGCTGGGAGCACTTCGTGGCCGACGTCGGAGCGGGCCGGGGGATGAGCATCGTCGGGGAGACGATGCGGCTGCCCTGGCATCCGGACACGGTGCAGATCCCGCTGGTCGATCCCGCGCCCGTCTATCCGTGCTCGCTGCTGTTCCACCAGCACAACCCGCATCCGGTGCTGGAGGCGTTCGTCCGTTTCGTGAAGGGTCACCACCGGCCTTTCGATCCGGGGCGGCAGTGGTTGCCCGGCCCTGATCGGGCCGAGTTCAGCTGATCTTCGGGGTGGCGCGCATGCCGACGTAGACGCAGGGTGTGCCGCCGGGCGGGGTGGTGAAGACGACCGGCATGTCCTCGCCGTAGAAGCCGGTGGCGGCGAACACCGTACGGGAGGCCGAGCCGGAGCCCGAGCCCGCGGTTGAGGTGGAGACCGGTACCAGGGCCGAGTCGAGCGGCGGCGCGAGGTCCTCCAGGTCGCCGGTGAACGCGTAGCGCAGGCGCGGGCCGCCGTCGTCGCCGCGATAGACGGTGATGGCGACGCCCGCCCGCCGGTAGGAGCCCAGCAGGGGCTCCGGGTCGATCGCGGGCGGGACGGCCGGCGGGGCGAAGGGGGCCGGCAGCCGGGCGCCGGCCAGTTCGGCGAGCAGGTCGCGGAACAGGTTCTGGTACAGCCCGGTGAAGCCGCCGCCGTTGGCCAGCAGCACGGCCGCGAACCCGGCCTCCGGGACGGCGCGCACGTAGGAGTGCTGGGTGACGGCGCTGCCGTCGTGGCCGAAGCCGGAGACGCCGCCCAGGTCGTACAGGGCCCAGCCCAGGCCCCAGGCGTCGGCGGAGAAGGTCCAGTTGTCGGGACTCTCCACCTCCGGGCGCCGCATCGCGGCGGCCGACTCCGCGGACAGGACGCGGGTCCCACCGGGCGCCAGGCCGTCCTCCAGGTGCATTCGCGCGAAGCGGGCCACGTCGCCGGCCGAGACGATGACCCGCCCGCCCGGCCCGAACGCGCGCGGCATCACGTCCCAGACGGCGGCCGGATCGGGGTCGCGGCCGGGCGCGCCCTGGTGGCCCATCGCGACGCGGAAGCGCAGCGCCTCCTCGGGCAGCGTCATGGAGTGCTCCAGGCCGAGCGGCTCGAACACCCGCTCCTTCAGCGCCTGGTCCCAGGTCCGGCCGGTCAGCACCTCCACCAGGCGGCCCAGCACGACGTAGCCGAGGGTGCCGTAGGACAGGGCGGTGCCCGGCTGCAGGTCGAGCGGCACGTCCCTGGCGGCGCGGACGTACCTGGCCAGGCAGTCGTCGCCGCGCCCGCCGTCGTGCAGGAAGTCGTTGGTCACGCCGCCGGTGTGCGACAGCAGCCGCCTGACGGTGATGGCCTCGGTGGCCGCCCGGTCCGGGGTGGCGAACTCCGGCAGCATGCCTGCCACCGGGGCGTCCAGCTCCAGGTCGCCGGAGTCGACGAGCTGCATCACCAGCGTGGCGGTGTACGGCTTGGCCACCGAACCGGCCAGGAAGAGCGAGTCGGTGGTGACCTCCACCCCGGTCCCCCTGTGCAGCACGCCGCCGGCGAGCTCGTGGATGACGCCGCCGGTCAGGACGGCCAGCGCCGCGCCCGGCACGTGGTTGGCCGCACGCAACTCGTCGAACCTGGCCTGCCAATGATCGATGTCGAAGGACACGACTCTCCTTCCGTACAGTGTTCGGACTCCGCACACTGTACGGTCGCCGAACGGCGTGCGCAAAGCGCGGAAGATCACAAAACGCGGTGATTGGCCGTATGATCCCGTCAGAGCGAGGGAGGGCAGTGCTGTGGCGGACGAGCATGTTCCCCAGGGGATCGACCCGACGGTTCCGAGCGTCGCGCGGATGTACGACTACTACCTGGGTGGCAAGGACAACTTCCACGCCGACAGGGAGGCGGCCGAGCACATCGTGCGGCTCGCCCGCGACAACGGCTCCGACGTGCGCGAGGTGGCCAGGGCCAACCGGGGCTTCCTCATCCGCGCCGTACGGCACATGGCCGAGGCGGGCGTACGGCAGTTCCTCGATATCGGCACCGGCCTGCCCACGCAGGACAACGTGCACCAGGTGGTGCAGCGCATCGCGCCCGAGTCGAAGGTCGTCTACGTCGACAACGACCCGATCGTGCTGGTGCACGCGCAGGCCCTGCTCGTCGACAACCCCGGCACCTTCGTGGCCGACGGCGACCTGCGCCGGCCCGCCGACATCCTGCGGGCCGCGGCGGCCCACCTCGATTTCGACAAGCCCGTCGCCATCGTGCTGGCCGCCATCCTGCACTTCATCCACGACGACGACGAGGTGAGCGGGATCGTCTCGACGCTGCGTGAGGCGCTGGTGCCCGGCGGGTACCTGGCGCTGTCGCACGCCTACGTCGAGCCGGAGGCCGGGGAGCCGGACAAGCTCGACGAGGCGCGCGGCGTCTACCGGCGCTCGGCCTCGGGCTCGATCGCCTGGCGCGACCGGGAGACCGTGCGGGGGTACTTCGACGGCCTGGAGCTGCTGGAGCCTGGGGTCGTGCCGGGTCAGGACTGGCGCAACGACGATCCGTACCTGCCGCCCGGGCTGGCCAAGGGCGGGGTTCTGGCCGGGGTCGGCCGCCTGCGCTGACCGCGCCCCCTAAACGCAGGAGAGCCGCACCGGTCCCGCCGCCATCGACTGGTCGCCCGTCGTGTTCCCCTCGCCGGTGTCCTTGATCTGCACCATCACCAGGCCGCCGGTGACCGTTGCCGGGGACGGCGCCGCGACCCACTTGCCCTTGCGCATGCGCTGGTCGAGGGTGAACTCCGCGACCGTGCGGGCGTCCTTGTCGAAGCCGTCGGTGACGGTGTACCAGACGCGCTGTCCCGCCAGGCCGGACTTGGGCACGTACACGGCCACCAGGCACTGGTGCCGGCCGAGCAACCCCGTGGTGAACCGCCACTGGAAGGTGTTGCTCGGCCGTGCCGCCGCAGTGGCCGCCGCCGTGGTCGCCGTTTTGGGGGCGGGGTCCAGCTCGGAGAACAGGAACCCGTTCCCGCACCCCTCGCCCTTCCAGCCCGGCGCCTCGGCGTCCTTCCAGCCGTCGCGCCCCGGCACGCCGGTGATGCGGACGCTGCGGCTGGTGTCACGCGGGCAGCCCGGTCCGGCGACCGCCGTGAAAGCGAGGCCGGTCCTTCCGGTACGCGCTTCCGGGCCGGGCTGCTGCCCGGTGCCGCGCTCGTTCTGGCGGACGCCGTCCGGGGTGGGCCGGGCGGAGGCGGGCGGTGTTGAGGAGGTGGGCGTGGGCTGCTGCCGGTCCTGGTGGAGCTGGGTCGCGGCGAACAACGCGACCTGGGCGAGCACCCCCGCGATCACCCAGACCTTGATGGAGTTGCGCGAGCGGCGAGGCTGGGCCGGAAGGGGCCGCGCGACCCGCGGAAACTGCACGGTGTCAGCCCCCTCCCGACCAGCCGGCACTTCCCGGCCTACCGACGCCTCCGGACCAGCCGACGCCTCCCGACCGACCGGTGCCGACCGAGCGGACGGCGCCTGCCGAGCGGTCGGCGGCTCCTGTTGGGCGTGTGCCTCCGTCGGGTCCGGTTGTGCTCGGCGGTGGCGTCCGGCCGTCGCGTTGTTGTTCGTCATCGTGCCCCCTGGGTCTCGGCTGCCGCCCACCCTCGCGGCGGCTCTCCGGCTTGAATACGGCCGGAGACGATGACCAGTCGCGCGGGCATGATGACCACCGTTCACAAGGGCCGGCTGGATCAGACGCAGGAGAGGCGGATCGGCGCGGCCGCCATCGGCCGGCCGCCCGACGTGTTGCCCAGGCCGGTGTCCTTGATCTCCACCATGACCATGCCGCTGGCGACCGGGACGGGGAACGGCGCGGAAACCCAGGTGCCCTGCCGCGCCCGCTGGTCGAGGGTGAACGCGGCGACCGCGCGCGCGTCATACTCGAAGCCGTCGCTGACCGTGTACCAGACCCGCTGGCCCGCCAGGGGCGACCTGGGGACGTACATCTCCAGGAAACACTGGCGATGGCCGCGCAGCCCGGTGGTGAACCGCCATTGGAAGGTGTTCTGCGGGTGTTCGGCGGACTGCGGGTCATAGGTGAGCTTTGAGGTCAGGAATCCGTCCCCGCAACCGTCGCCCTTCCAGCCGGAGGCGTCGGCGTCCTGCCAGCCGTCCTCGCCGGGCACCCCGCTGACGCGCACCGTACGGCCGGTGTCGCGCGGGCAGTCCGGCCCGGCGACGGCCGTGAAGGCGGGTTTCTTCTGCGGAGTCGCGGTGCCCTGGGTGTCCGTGGGCGAGGGCTGTCCGCCGGTCCGGGGTTCCTGCGTGCCGGTCGGACCCGGCTGCGTCGCCGAGGTGGACCTGAACGGCAGGTCCTTGCCGAAAGCGCCGGCCGTGACCAGCCCGATCAGCCCGATCGAGACCAGGCCCAGCCAGAGCGTCACCCTGCGGCGGCGCGGCGGCTCCGGCGCCCGATGAACGGGCCCGGCGGAGCCCGGCGGAACGGCTCCCCCGGCCACGTCACCGCTGATCCCGGCCCCAGAGCCGCCAACCGCGCCATCGCCGAGGCCGGCCCCGCACGTGGTCTCGCCGTCGATACCGCCAATGACGCCACCGTTGATGCCGCCGTCGATGCCGCTGTTGAGGTCGCCGCCGATTTCGCCGTCGCCCGCGCAGGCGTTCTCCAGCTCCACTCGGGCCGCATCCCACGTAAGGGCCCATTCGTCCTGATCGCCGCCACACGCGCCCACGTACGCCTGCGTGACCGCCAGGCTGGGCAGCCGGTCCCCCGACGCGGCCGCGGACAGCGCGGAGGCGGAGTATCCCGCTCTCCGCTCCATCGCCCGATAACTGGGATTTCCCGCATCCGCCCGAAGGTCTCGCAGCCCCTGCGCGAATTCCTGGAGCGGGCCGGGCGGCACCGGCCGCTCCCTTCGCCCCCTCGTCATATGATCGTTGCGCATGATCGTGCCCCCTGGATGTGAATCTTCACCTCCTATTCGTGGGTACTCGACCGGCGGACTGCTTTGGCGCGATGTCCTGTGTCCTTCGATGACCGGTGATGTCACTGTCCGGTGACGGCGATCGTGGCGCAGACGCTCGAGGGCGGCCGGCTGGTGGAGATCGAGGTGGTGGCGGCCGCCTGAACGGCCGCCACCGCGCGTGGACGCTAGTGCTCGCCGACGACCTCGCCGCCCTGCACGACCAGGCGGGGCGGGGTGGCCAGGACGGTGACGTCCGCCAGCGGGTCGGCGTCCACGACGATCAGGTCGGCGTGCGCGCCGGGCGCGAGCGTGCCGATCCGGCCGGGCAGGCGCAGCAGTTCGGCGGCGACCGTGGTGGCGGAGCGGATGATGTCGATCGCGGGCAGCACCTCGGCGCGGATGCGGAACTCCTCCAGCTGGTGCGGATGCATGCCGCCGATCAGGTCGGTGCCGAACACGACGTTCGCCCCGCCGCGCGCCGCGCGGTCGAGCGCGCCGAGCGCGCCGTCCAGCACCCGGGACACCTTCTCCCAGGCGACCCTGGGCAGCCCGTGGTCCAGCCCTTCCCTGTGCAGGGCCCAGTAGGTCACGAGCGTGGGCACCAGGTAGGCGTCCCGTTCGACGAGCAGTTCGACGCTGCGGTCATCCAGGAGGTTGCCGTGTTCGACGCAGCGGGCGCCCGCCTCCAGCGCGCGGTTGATCGCGGCCGGCGGGTAGGCGTGCACGGTGACGTACTTGCCGGCCGCGCCGGCCTCGTCGACGATGGCGCGCAGCTCGTCCATGGAGTACTGCACGGCGTCGATGTGGTCGGTGGGCGAGGCGACCCCGCCGGAGGCCATGACCTTGATGTGGTGGGCGCCGCGGCGCAGCTCGTCCCTGGCCGCCAGGCGTACGCCGTCCACGCCGTCGGCGACCCGGCTGGAGCCGCCGCAGAACGGGTGGTCGTCGTAGACGCGCACGCCGGCCGGTCGTTTGTCGCCGTGCCCGCCGGTCTGGCTGAGCGCCTTGCCGCCGAAGATCAGCCGGGGCCCGCGGATCGAGCCTTCCGCCTGCGCCATCGCGAACCCGTAGTCGGCGCCGCCCACGTCCCGGACCGTGGTGAAGCCGCGGTCGAGCATCGCGCCCATGTTGCGGATCGCGCCGGCCGCGATGTAGCTGGGCGGCAGTTCGCGCAGCACGGTGGTGTTCGCCGCGATGCCGGCGACGTGGACGTGCGCGTCGATCAGGCCGGGCAGGACGTAGCCGCCGCGCAGGTCGATCTCGCGTTCGGCGGTGGCCGTGCCGTCCTCGACGATCTCGCCGTCCGCGCAGGTCAGGTCGCCTTCCCGGTAGGTGCCCGCCTCGACATCGAGCAGGCGGGCGTTACGCAGGACGAGCGAGGCGGGCATGAGGTTTCTTCCCTTCGGAGCGGTGAACGGGGTCAGCGGATCGGGGCGCCGGGGCCGAGCGGCAGCCCGAGTCCCCACCAGGCCAGGAACAGCAGGGTCCAGACGATGAGCATGCTGAAGGCGAGCGGGATCGTCATCGAGGCGAGCGTGCCGATGCCGGCGGACTTGCGGTAGCGCTGCAGGAAGCCCAGGGCCATGACGAAGTACGGGCTCATCGGCGTGATCACGTTGGTGCACGAGTCGGCGATCCGGTAGAGCGCCTGGGTGGTCTCCGGCGGGATGTCGAGCAGCATCAGCATGGGCACGAACACGGGGGCGACCAGGGCCCACTGGGCCGATCCGCTGGTCACCAGCAGGTTGATCAGGCTGACCAGGACGAGGATGCCGACGAAGATGAGCAGGCTGTGCGCGCCCAGCGACTTCAGCAGCGCCGCGCCGTGGATCGCGGTCACCTCGCCGATCTTGGACCACTTGAAGTAGGCCAGGAACTGGGACACGGCGAAGAACAGCACCAGGATGGGCGCGATGTCGCGCAGTCCCTGGGTGATCAGGTCGGGCACGTCCCTGCCCCTGCGTACGGTGCCGACGGCGGTGCCGTAGGCCGTACCCGCCACGAGGAACAACACCGACAGCTCGATCGCGATGCCGGACAACAACGGCGAGTCCAGCAGCGAGCCGTTCTCGCCGCGCAGCGGTGAGCCGGGCGGCGCGACCGCGGCGGCCAGCGCGAGGAGGTAGACGAGGGCGGCGATGCCCGCGCGGCGCAGGCCGCGACGCTGCCCGGCGGTCAGGACGAGGCTGTCGCGGTCCTCCTCGATCTCGGCGTCCTCGCCGGTCTCCACCCGCTTGGCCAGGAAGCCCTCGACCACGACGGTGATCACTATGGAAAGGATCACGGAGGAGGCGGCGGAGAAGTAGTAGTTCGCGACGGGGCTGACCACGTAGGAGGGGTCGATCGTGCCGGCCGCGGCCGTGGTCAGCCCGGACAGGATGACGTCGGTCGGGGTGATCAGCGGGCTGGCGTCGGTGCCGGCCGAGATGGCGACCAGCGCGACCACGATGCCGAGCACAGGGCTGCGGCCGGCCGCGCGGAACACGATGGCGCCCAGCGGGATGAGCACGATGTAGGCGGCGTCGGAGGCGACGTGCGCGATCATCGCGGTGAACGCGAGCGCGAACGTCAGCCAGCGGCCCCTGACCCGGACCACCGTCGCCCGCAACATCGTGGTGAGCAGCCCGGCCTTCTCCGCCATGCCCACGCCGATCATCGTCACCAGCGCGGTGCCCAGCGGCGGGAACGTGGCGAAGTTCTCCACCACTCCGGAGACCGCCTCGCCGATCCCCTCGACGGAGATCAGGCTGCGCACGGCCACCGTCTCGCCGTCGGCCGGGGAGATCGCGGTGACGCCCAGCGCGGCGAGGATCCAGCTCAGCACGGCGAGCAGCACGCTCAGGATGCCGAACAGCCAGAACGGGTGCGGCAGCAGGTTGCCCGCGCGCTCGATGCCGGCCAGGACACGGACCAGCACCCCGGTGGACCGGTGCCGCGACTCCGCGGTCTCACTCACGCGGCCACTCCCTCGCACAATCAACCGAATAACGTGTACAGACAGCGATAATTAGCCGAAAAGTTAGTTGATAGGGAACAAACCGTCAAGACTTCACCTATGAGTGGATATTTCATTCAAGGTCGTACCATGGACGCCATGCCCGACTCCCTGGACGCCACGCCTCCCGGCCTGGACGCCGCCGACCTCGACCTGGTCGCGGCGCTGCAGCGCGCCCCCAGGGCGGGCGTGCGCCTGCTCGCCGAGGTGCTCGACGTGGCGCCGAGCACGGTCAGCCGCAGGCTCACCAGGCTCGTCGAGGCCCGGCTGCTCAAGGTGATCAGCCAGCTCAACTGGTCCGTGCTCACTGAGATCCACCCGCAGCACCTGTGGATCGCCGCCCGTCCCGGCGCGGCCGGTCGGGTGGCCAAGGACGTCGCCGCGCTCCCCGAGACGCAGTACGCCGCGCTCACGGCGGGCCGCTCCGACGTCTACTGCATCCTGCAGCCGTCCGCCAGGGCGCAGAACGCCGACCTGCTCACCGAGCGCATCGGCGGCATCGACGGCGTGTTGTCCAGCCACACCGAGATCGTGCTGCGCTCCTACGCCTCGGCCACGACCTGGCTGCTCGACCGGCTCACCCCCGGGCAGGAGGCCCGGCTCCGCGCCGAGAACCCGGCGGCGCCCCGGCCGGCCGACACCTCCGAGCCGAACGCCGACGAGCGCCGCGTGGTCCGCGCGCTACAGGAGGACGGCCGGGCCAGCGCCGCCGACATCGCCCGCCGCCTGGGCCTCAGCCAGTCCACCGCCTACCGGCTGGCCCAGTCGGTCCTGGACCGCCGCCTCGTGATCCCGCGCGTGGAGATCGAGCCCGCGTTGCTCGGCTTCCCCCTGGAGGCGGTCATCTCCCTCACCGCCGAGCCTCGGGCGATCAGGGACCTCGCGGCCACCCTGGGCCGCCACCCCTCGGCCAGGTTCGTCTCCACCGTGGCCGGCATCTCCTCGATGATCTACCACGGCGCCTTCCGCGACGAGAACGACCTCGACCAGCTCCTCACCGGTGACCTGGCCGCCCTCGACGGCATCAGGACCGTCGAGGTGGCCATCGTCCTGCGCGTGCTGACCCGCTACTGGCTTCCCCGCGAAGGGCTGCGGCTGGGCGCCTAGCGATTGGTCCACTCGGACCCGACCCCGCATTGGCCGTTGACCCGCGTCATGGTGCCGCTTACTTTTGCAACTGCGAAAGCCTCGCAATTGCGAGTGACCTGCAAGCTATCCACGAGGAGGATGGCCATGGCACATGTCACGTTCGAAGAAGTCGAGGACCTCACCGTCTGCGTGAGGGCTCACACGCCGGCCGTCGACACCGCGTTCGCCTGGAACGAGGACGACGACAAGTGATCGACCGCGGGAGGCCGCACCCCCGGCCTCCCGCGCCCTTACCCGTCCCTCGGACTCCGGAGGCCAGCCGGATGACCCGCCCGCTCCGCATCGCCCCCGGGCACCAGCTCTGCCCGGGCGCCGACGGCGTATGGCGCTGCCACGAGCCCGACGGCCGCGTGACCCGCATCCTCACCTCCGACGCGCTGATGCGGCGCCTCCCACGGGCTCTCGCGGGAACCATCCCGATCGACGACGACCTGGCCGACCTGCTGCGGGCCCTGGAACGGCGCGGGATCCTCCTCCCGGCCGCCACCGCCGAGCCCCTGACCGGCCGCGTCGTCCACGTGACCGGCGGCTCGCCCATCGCCGACCTGACGGCCGCGCTACTGGAGCCGCAGGTCAAGGTGGTACGCGGCCCGCTGGAGTCCATCGACGGCGTGGACATGGTGGTGGCCTGCGCGGACTGGTTGCCCGACGCCGAATGGCGGCGCATCGACCGGTTGTGCGCCGGGCTCCCGTGGCATCGTTGCCACGCCGACGGGCTGACCTACCGGGTCGGGCCGTGCACGATCCCCGGCCGTACCGCCACCTACGCCGACACCCGCGCCCGCCGCCTGGCCGCCGCCCGCCTGCCGGAGGAGCTGCTGAGCCTGTGGGAACGGGACGACGTCATCACGGGCGAGCCCGCCGGCGCCTCGAAGGGGGTCGTGGCCGGGCTGCTGGCGGACGACGTGCTCGAAGTCCTGGCCGGGCGGCCCGCGCCGAGCGAGGGCCACCAGCTCGTCGTCGGCGCCACGGTGACCCGGCGTCCCGTCCTGCCGCTGCCGAGACCCGGCTGGGCACGCGCCGCCACACCCGAGCAGCTCGTCGACTCGGAGTACGGCCTGATCACCCGTGTGGCGCGAGGCGACAGCGCGCTCGACTCCTGCGTGGTCTACCGGGCCTACGTCTCGGCCACCGGCCGGTTCGCGCCCTGGAAGGCCGACCGGGTGGCCGGCGGCGCCGCCTTCGACAAGAACCAGGCCAGGAAGGCGGCCATCGGCGAGGCGGTGGAACGCTACTGCGGCAACGCCGTGCCCGCCGATCTGCCCCGCGCCCGCCACGCCGACCTGACCGCGCAGGCGCTCGACCCGGACTCCTTCGCCCTGTACGCGCCGCACCAGTACGCGGCCCCCGGCTTCCCGTTCACGCCGCTCACCCGGGACCTGGAGGTCGAGTGGGTGGGCGGGCGCGACCTGGTGAGCGGCGAGGACGTGCTGGTGCCCGCTCCGCTGGTCTACCTCAACCACGCCCGCCCGCCGCACACCAACCTGCACGCCAACGCCGGCATCGCGGCCGGCTCCGACCGGGCACGGGCCGAGCGTTCGGCCCTGGAGGAGTTGTTCGAGCGCGACGCGGTCACACTGTGGTGGTTGCGCGGTGAACAGGCCGTCCGTTTCGAGCCGCACGGCCTGGACGGGCCGGTCGAGGAGGCCCGGCAGCGCGGCCTGTCGGTGACCTTTCTGGCGATCGGCTCGGAGTTCGGCGTCCCGGTCGCCGGCGCCTTCCTGGAGGACCGGGATCGGCAGATCGTCGCGTTCGGCACCGCCTGCCGCGCGGACCCTGAGGCGGCCGCGGCCAAGGCGTTCACCGAGGCGGTGGTGTCGTACACGATGAGTCTCGGGCTGCTGGACGGCGACGCCCCCGTGTGGCGCACCTCCGACCACCCCTACCGGCCCTTCCGTGCCGACCGGAGCTACCGCGACGCCTTCCGCCCCGACTGGCACGACCTGACGGACCTGGAGCTGAACCTGCAGCTCTTCCTGGACCCGCGCATGCAGGGCCCGCCGCTGGACCGGCTGCGGCACCCGCTTCCCGGCCCGCGCCCCGTCGCCGTGGCCCCGGACGGTTACCTCGCGCGGCTGTCGGGTGCGGGGGTGCGCGCGGTCAGCGTGGATCTGACCACGCCCGACGTGCGCGCCACCGGGCTGCGGGTGGTGCGCGTCGTCGCACCCGGCCTGTACGGCAACGCGCCGGCGGCCTTCCCCTTCCTCGGCGGATCCCGGCTCGCCACCAAGGAGCCGAACCCCTACCCCCTTCCCTTCGCCTGAAGGAGCACCCAAGATGCGGATCGGACTGGCCCTCGGTTACCACGGGGAGCCGATGACGGAGATCCTGCCGCTGGTCGAGCACGCGGAACGGGTCGGCGTGGACTCGGTGTGGAGCGTGGAGGAGTACGGCGCCGACGGCGTCAGCGTGCTGGCCTACCTGGCCGCGCGGACCGAGCGGATCAGGCTCGGCACCGGCATCCTGCAACTGGCCGGCCGCACCCCGGCGAACACGGCGATGACCGCGCTGACGCTGGACATCCTGTCGGAGGGCAGGCTGCTGCTCGGGCTGGGCGTGTCGGTGCCGTGGATCGTGGAGGGCTGGCACGGCGTCCCGTACGGCAGGCCGCTGGCCCGTACCCGCGAGTACGTGGAGATCCTGCGCAAGGCGATCCGCTGCGACGAGCGGGTCACGCACGACGGCGAGTACTACCAGCTCCCCTACCGGGGCCCGTCCAAAGCACGGCCGGTCAAGGCGCTGCTCGATCCGGTACGCAGCACGATCCCGACCTACCTGGCCGGCATCGGCCCCGGCATGGTCCGGCTGGCCGGCGAGATCGCCGACGGCTGGCTGCCCGGCTTCTACTCCCCCGAACGGGAGAAGATCATCACAGCGCCGCTGGACGAAGGGCTCAAGCGGGCCGGCCGTGAGCCCGGCGAGGTGGACATCGCCGTGATCACGCACGCCGTACGCACCCGCGACCTCGACAGGGCGCGCGACGAACTGCGCCCGTTGTACGCCGCCTACCTCGGCCCGAACCTGCCCGGCGTCCGCAACACCTACTTCGACCTGGCCTGCGAGATCGGCTTCGAGGCCGAGGCCGAGACCATCCGCGCCCACCACCGCGAGGGCCGCCGCGCCGAGGCCATCGCCGCCGTCCCGGACGCGCTCCTGGACGAGGTCGCCCTGCTCGGCCCGCTCCCCCGGATCATCGACCGGCTGGCGGCGTGGAAGGAGTCCCGGGCCGGCACCCTCGCACTCATCACTCGCGACCGGACGCTGCTGGAGGCAGTGGCCGCCTAATGCGACTTGCTGGCAAATGCGAGGTATGTGCAGAATGATGACGTTTCTTCTATATGTAACTCTCTCACCTCCGGAGACGCACCTCATGACCCGACCCACCCCAACCCTGCCGACCGCGCTCCGCAGGGCGGTAACCGGATCATGAGGAAGCTGCTCGTCCTGGCGGCCGCCCTGACGCTGACCGCCTGCTCCCAGGCCCCCGCCGCCCAGCAGACCGAGCCCGCGGCGGCTCCGCAGGCGGGCTTCCCCGTCACGGTGGAGAACTGCGGGCGCAAGCTCACCTTCGACAAGCCGCCCGCCAAGGTGGTGACCGGCTACCACCCCTCCTTGGAAACCCTGTTCGCGCTCGGCCTGGGCGACCGGATCGCCGGGCGGACGAACTTCTCCGAGAGCCCGTTCCTGCCGGGGCAGAAGGAGCAGTACGACAAGATCCCGGAGATCTCCGACACGATCATGCTGCCGCAGAAGGAGATCATGCTCTCCCAGGGCGCGGACTTCGTCCTGGACAACGCGATGGCCAGCTTCGACTCCGCCGGCGGCTACGCCACCATGGAGGAGCTGGACGGCGCGGGCTCGCCGGTGTACATCCTGGGCGGCTGGTGCAGCCCCGAGGAGGTGCTGCAGTTCACCATCGACGACACCTTCACCGACCTGCGCAACCTCGGCAAGATCTTCGGCGTCTCCGACCGCGCCGAGAAGCTGGTCGGCGAGCTCCAGGGGCAGCTCGCCGACGTGAAGAAGCGGGTCGAGGGCAAGCCCAAGGTCAAGGTGCTGGCCACCGACGGCGGCAAGGGCCCGGTCAACGCCTACGGCGGCTCCGGGATCACCGACCAGATGATCACCCTGGCCGGCGGCGAGAACGTGCTCAAGGACGTCAAGGGCGACTACACCGAGGTCAGCGCCGAGAAGGTGAGCGCCGCCCAGCCCGACGCCGTGCTGATCAGCGACTACGCCACCCTGCGCGGCGAGGACATGCCGAGCTCGCCGGCCAAGGCCGAAGAGGCGTTCGCCATCGCCAAGAACAGCCCGGCCGCCAAGGACAAGCGCTACCTCGCGCTCCCCGTGGCCGCCCAGCATCCCGGTTACCGCAACATCCTGGCCATCACCGACATCGCGCGCTTCCTGCACCCGGACGCCTTCAGCCAGTGACCAGCACAACTCAGCGGAGCCCGGCGCGGACCCGGGTCGCGCCCAAGAGCCGCCGCGCGGGCCGGTTCTCCCTGCTCATCGCCGTGCTCGTGGTCGCCGTCGTCGTCTCGACCTGGCTGGCGGTGAGCATCGGCGCGGTGCACGTCGCGCTGCCCCAGGCGTGGGGCATCGTCGCCGACCGCCTGATCCCCGGAGTGGTGCCGCGCACCTGGACGCCGGTGCAGGAGCAGATCGTGTGGGAGTTCCGGCTGCCCCGCGGGCTGCTGGCGCTCCTGGTCGGGGCCGGGCTGGCGGTGGTCGGGGCGGTGCTGCAGGCGCTCGTGCGCAACCCGCTCGCCGACCCGTTCCTGCTCGGCGTCTCCTCAGGCGCCTCGTTCGGCGCGGTGCTCGTGCTCATCCTGGGCGCCTCCGCGCTGGGCGGGCTGTCGCTGTCGGCCGCCGCCTTCGCCGGATCGCTGCTGGCCCTGGGGCTGGTGTATCTGCTGGCCCAGCGGTCGGGGCGGATCACGCCGTCGCGGCTGGTGCTGGCCGGGGTGGCGCTGGCCTACCTGTTCCAGGCCGCCTACAGCTTCGTGCTGCAACTGGCCCAGAGCGGGCGGGCCGCCCAGCAGGTGCTGTTCTGGCTGATGGGCAGCCTCGGCGGGGCGCGCTGGCACATGTTGCCGCTGCCCGCCGTCGTCCTGGCGGCCGGGGTGACGTACCTGCTGCTGCAGTCCCGCCCGCTGAACGCGATCGCCGCCGGGGAGGAGACGGCCGTCTCGCTCGGCGTGAACGTCAACCGCTTCCGGCTGACCCTGTTCGTGCTGACCTCGCTGCTGGTCGGCGTGCTGGTGGCCACCAGCGGCGCGATCGCGTTCGTCGGCCTGATCGTGCCGCACGCCGCCCGGCTGCTCGTCGGCGCCGACCACCGCCGGGTGCTGCCGGTGACGGCCCTGCTCGGGGCGGTGTTCCTGCAGCTCGTGGACATCGCCGCGCGTACCGTCAACGCGCCGCAGGAGCTGGCGCTCAGCATCGTCACCGCGCTGTTCGGGGTGCCGTTCTTCCTGTGGCTGCTGCGCCGCCGCTCGGTGGACCGGGCGGTGAGCGTCGGATGAGGCTCGACCTGGCCGGAGTGGCCGTCGCCATCGACGGGCACACGATCGTGCACGAGGCCGACCTGCTGGTGGACGACGGCGAGTTCGTCGGGCTGGTCGGGCCGAACGGCTGCGGCAAGTCCACCCTGCTGCGCACCGTCTACCGGGCGTTGCGGCCCGCCGCCGGGCTCATCGCCGTGGACGGCGACGACGTGCACCGGCTGCCCGCCCGGGAGGCGGCCAGGCGCACGGCCGTCGTCGCCCAGGAGACGCCCGCCGACCTGGACTTCACGGTGGCCGAGATCGTGCTCATGGGGCGGACGCCGTACAAGCCGGACGCCGTCGCGGACGAGAAGTTGTGCGGGCTGGCGCTGGACCGTGTCGGCCTGGCCGGCGCCGCCGACCGGATCTTCGCCACCCTGTCGGGCGGGGAGAAGCAGCGCGTGCTGCTCGCCCGCGCCCTGGCCCAGCAGACCCGCCTGCTGCTGCTCGACGAGCCCACCTCCCACCTCGACATCCGCCACCAGCTCGAACTGCTGCATCTGGTGCGCGAACAGGGCATCGCCACGCTGGCCGTCCTGCACGACCTCAACCAGGCCGCCGCCTTCTGCGACCGCCTGTACGTCATGAACGCCGGCCGCATCGTGGCCGGCGGGCCGCCGGAACAGGTCCTCACCCCCGACCTGATCTCCGAGGTGTACGGCGTCCGCGCCGTGCACCGCCCCCAGCTCGTCTTCGAACGACTCCAGGAGGAGCGGTGATCCCCCGGTTACTCGCCCTGTCGCCGTCCATCGGATGGCGCCTGGCAGGGCTCGTCCTGCTGCTGCTGTCCATCACGGCCACCTACGTCGGCCAGGGCGTGCTCATCGCCCAGGCCCTGGCCCGCATCTTCGCCGGGCGGGGCGCGGGCTCGATCGTGTGGCTCGTCGTCGCGGTCGTCGCCCTGCAACTGGCGCGCAGTGCCGCGCTGACCGTCCGCGAGTCCGTCGCGCTGCGGACGTCGGGCGCGGTCAAGGCCGAGCTGCGCCGCCGGGTGACCGCCAAGCTGCTGCGGCTGGGGCCCGGTCACGCCCAGCGGGCACGGACCGGGGCGGTGCAGACCACGCTGGTGGACAGCATCGAGACCATCGACGCCTACGTCGGCAGGTTCCTGCCGCAGATGGTCGCCGCCGTGCTGGGCGCGGTCGCGGTGACCGCGTACCTGTTCACGCTGGATCCGCTGGTCGGCGGCGTCGTGCTGGCCTGCGCGCTGCTCATGCCGGTGCTGCCGCTGGTGTCGGACCGCGTGTTGCGCGACCGCAACGCCGCCTGGTTCCGCGGCTACAAGGGCCTGTACGCCGAGAACCTGGACGCGTTGCAGGGCATGGCCACGCTCAAGGCGTTCAACGCCAGCGGCCGGCGCGGCGCCGAGCTGGGCCGGCTGGCCGAGCGGTTCTGCCGCGACTCGATCCGGCTCATGGCCGTCGTCGTCGGGTATGTCGGCGGGGTCGCGTTCGTCATCGGCCTGGGGACCGCGGTGGCACTCGGCGCCGGCGCGCTGCGGCTGGCCGCCGGCGAGCTGACCGTCACCGAGCTGCTGATCATCCTGCTGCTCACCGCCGAGAGCTTCCGGCCGCTGAGGGAGCTGGAGGCGGCCTACCACTCCAGCTACAACGCCGTCCCCTCGCTCAGAGCCGTCTTCGAGATCCTCGACACCCCCGAACCCGCGCAGGGCGCCGCCGCTCTGGGCCTGACCGGGCCGCCCTCGCTGGCCTTCGAGGACGTCCTGTTCCGCTACCCCGGCCGGGAGCAGCCCGCTCTCGATCGTTTCAGTCTCGACATCGCGCCGGGTGAACGCATCGCCCTCGTCGGCCGCTCGGGGGCCGGCAAGACGACCGTCGCCTCCCTGTTGCTGCGCTTCTTCGACCCGGACGGCGGGCGGGTCACCGTCAACGGCGTGGACGTGCGCGACCTGCCCCTCGACCGGCTGCGCGGCCTGGTCGCCGTCGTGTCGCAGGACACCTACCTCTTCCACGGCACCGTACGGCGCAACCTCGCCCTGGGCCGGCCCGACGCGACCGGCGAGCAGATCGAGGCCGCCGCGCGGGCCGCGCAGGCGCACGACTTCATCGCCGCGCTGCCCGACGGCTACGACACCGTGCTCGGTGAGCGCGGCCTCAAGTTGTCCGGCGGGGAACGCCAGCGCATCGCCATCGCCCGCGCGCTGCTCAAGGACGCCCCCATCCTCGTCCTGGACGAGGCCACCTCCAGCGTGGACGCCGCCAACGAGGCCGCCATCCAGCACGCCCTGGACACCCTCTCCGGCGGCAGGACCACGCTGATGATCGCCCATCGGCTGTCCACCGTGCAGAGCGCCGACCGCGTCATCGTCATGGCCGACGGCGGCATCGCCGAGGCCGGGTCCCCTGGCGAGCTCCTGAACGGCCAGGGCGCCTACGCCCGCCTCGTCGCCGCCCAGAACGGAGCCGCCCAATGACCGCCCGGAGCCTCAGCCCCATAACCCTCCGGAGCCTTGGAGCCGTCCGATGACCGCCGCCACCAGCAGCTCTGTCGCGCTCCCCCGGACCGGCGGTTCGCGGTTCCGGCCGATTCTGGCGCTGCTCGGCCCGCACCGCCCCCTGCTGGTGATCGCGGTCGCCAGCGGCATCGCCCACCACCTGGTCGTCCTGGCCTCCGCCGGGGTCGGCGCCTGGGTCGTCAGCCGGGCCATCACCGGAGCTGCCCCGGGCGACCTGCGCGGCGGCCTGATCGTGCTCGGCCTGCTGCTGCCCTTCCTGGCCATCACCCCGTGGCTGGAGTCCTACCTCGCCCACGTGGCTGCCTTCCGCGTGCTGGCCGACGTGCGCGGGCGCGTCTACGCCGCCTTCGAACGCCTCGCCCCCGGGTATCTCCTCCAGCGCCGCTCCGGCGACCTGGGCTCGGCCGCCATCTCCGACGTCGAGCAACTGGAGTTGTGGTTCGCCCACACGCTCAGCCCCCTGATCAGCGCCGTCACCGTACCCGTCGCCGCGCTGAGCGCCCTGGCCGTCTTCCATCCGGCCCTCGCCCTCGCGCTCGCCCCCGCGCTGATCCTGCTCGCCCTCCTGCCCGCCTGGCTACGCGGACGCGCCGCCGCGCAGGGCGCCGCGCTCCGCGCCGAACTCGGCGAGCTCAACGCCGAAGCCGTCGACACCCTCCAGGGAATGCGCGAACTGCTCACCTCCGGCGCCGGGACCCGCCAGCTCGACCGCCTCGGCGAGCAGGACCGGCGGCTCCTGGACGCCAAACTCGCCCACGGCCGCCGCGCCGGACTCGAACACGCCGTCACCAACGCCGCCACGACCCTCGGCCTGCTCGCGGTTCTCGTCACGGCCGCCCTGCTGACCTCGGCGGGAGACCTGGCGCCCACCCTGTTCCCGGTCGCGGTCGTCCTGGCCGCCACCACGTTCGCCCCGGTGATCGCCGTCACCGACGTGGCCCGCGACCTCAACATCGTCGTCGCCGCCGGCGACCGCATCATGACCATCCTGGGCACCCCCGCCCCGGTCACCGACCGGGTGACGGCCCCGCCGCCCGGCCCTGTCGAACCGCGGGTGCGTTTCGACGCCGTCCGCTTCCGCTACGGCCCCGAACTGCCCGAGGCGCTCGCGGGCGTCACGTTCGACATCGCGCCGGGCGAGACCGTGGCCCTCGTCGGTCATTCCGGCGCGGGCAAGTCGACCTGCGCCAGCCTGCTCATGCGCATGTGGGACGTCACCGCGGGCACGATCACGATCGGCGGCCACGACGTGCGCGACTTCCCTCAGGAGGACCTGCGCCGCCTGGTCACGCTCGTCCCGCAGGACGTCTACCTGTTCAACATCCCGCTGCGCGACAACATCCGCCTGGGCCGTCCCGAAGCGACGGACGAGGAGGTGGAGGCCGCCGCGCGGGCGGCGCACGCGCACGAGTTCATCACCGGTCTGCCCGACGGGTACGCCACCCTGCCCGGCGAACTCGGCGCCCGGTTGTCAGGCGGGCAGCGCCAGCGCATCGCCATCGCCCGCGCGCTGCTCAAGGACGCGCCCATCCTCGTGATGGACGAGGCCGTCTCCAATCTCGACGCCGAGAGTGAGCAGGAGGTGGCCGCCGCCATGACCGCGGCCCGCCATGACCGCACCACCCTGGTCATCGCCCATCGGCTGTCGACCATCCGTACCGCCGACCGGGTGGTGGTGCTCGACGGCGGCGGTGTCGCCGAGAGCGGCGCCCACGCGGAACTGCTCGCCCGCGAGGGCGCCTACTCACGGTTGCTGGCCACCCAGCTCAGCGGCAGCCGACCTTGGTGACGGTGCGGCGGCCGTTGTAGTCGGTGCCGGGACCGGTGTGGTCGCCGTGCATGGCACGCATGCTCACGCACAGGTTCTTGCCGTAGACCTTGACCGGGCCGGCGTAGTACTTGAACCTGCCCTGGTCCTGGTCGTAATTGTTCTTCACGTTGTCCTCGGCGTAGCGCGCGTTGTACATCTCGAGGTACAGCGGGGTCTTCTCCCCGTAGCGGGCCTGGCCCGGGCGCTTGACGAGGGCGGCGCAGTTCCAGCCGCTGGAGGCGTTGTAGTAGAGCTTGATGTCGCTGCGGTAGTACGTCTTGCCGTTGAGCTGGTCCTTGAGCGGCACCGCCCAGCTTCCGACGAGGGAGCCGCTGCAGCCGTACGCGGCCGCGTTCGCCGCCGACGGGGCCGAGACCGCCACCGCCGAGACCGCCGCCGCCGCTGTGATCACCGTGAGGATTCGCTTAATCATGTCTTTCCGGGCGTAGGGGACTAAACCCGACATATCCTGCCCTTGATCTCCCGGAGACACGGGCGCGAGCGCCGGATCGCAACCTTCCCGTTACCTTCTTTTCACGGACCGGAAAGCGGCGGCGCCTTGCGCACGGCCGGGCCGGCGGTGGCGGCGAGCGCGGTCAGCAGCATCACCCCGGTCAGCACGAACACCGAGCCGACCGGCCCCACGGCGATGAGCAGGAAGCCGGTGCCGAGGGAGGCCAGGGGCAGGACGCCGGAGGACAGGGTCATGGCCGCGCTGGTGACGCGTCCCAGCAGTTCGTTCGGGACCAGGACGGTCGCGTAGGTGATGATCACCACGTTCCACAGCGGTCCGACGAACGCGCAGGCGGCGCCGATGAGGCCGATCAGCAGCGGGTCGGACACGAACGCGAAGAGGGGCAGCAACGCGGCCCAGATCCAGTTGACCCCGATGATGACGGTCTTGGGGGTGAAGTGACGATGGAGCCCGCTCGCCGCGAGCGCCCCGAGCAGGCCGCCGGCGCTGTAGACGCCGAACATCACGCCGATGGTGGTGGAGGTGGCGCCATGGTGCTGGGCCAGGACGACCAGGATCAGCATCAGGGCCTGGAAGACCATGTTGCTGATGGCGATCAGCACCATGGCGGCGCGGATGAGCGGGTGACGCCAGACCCAGCGCAGGCCCGCCGTCATCTCGCGCCACAGCGGTTGCCGTCGCGGCCGGTCCCGGTTCTGCAGGTCACCGCGGACGAACAGCAGCCCGGCGGCGGCCATGGCATGACCGAGCACGTCGGCCAGGAACGGCAGGGCGCGATCGATGCCGAAGAGCACGCCGCCCAGCGGAGGTCCGGCCAGGGCCGCGCCGCGGCCCCTGGCCTCGTTGTGCGCCACCGCCGTCGGGAGCAGCCCGGCCGGGACGATCCTGGGGAGTGCGGCGCGCTCGGCCAGCCCGGAGAAGACCGAGCAGAGCGCCTGTACGAAGGCGACCACCGCGAGGTGGGCGACCGAAAGCAGGTCCAGCCACAGGGCGACCGGGACGGTGCAGAGCGCCAGGGCGGCGGTGACTTCGCTGGTGAGCAGGACCCTGCGGCGGTTCCATCGGTCTACCAGCGATCCGGCGGGCAGGCAGGCGATGAGGAAGGGCAGTGTCGCCGCGCCCGCGACGATCCCGGCGTCGGAGGGGGAACCGGTGGTCGCCAGCACGAGCAGCGGCATCGCCGTCCCGCTGATCCTGGCTCCCAGGGTGGACAGGACCTGGCCGCACCACAGGGCGGTGAAGTCGCGGTTGCGCCATAAGGAGGGGCGGTCGGCGGCGTCGGCGTCCTGCGTGGACGGGGCCGTCACGATGCGTCCTCGCGTCCGGCGGTGGGGGACGCATCCTCGCGCCCAGGGGTGGGGGACGCGTCTTCGAGGCCGGGGGTGGGGAAAGCGTGGAAGACCACGGAGATGTGCCGGCTGCCTGAGGACTCCTGGCCGGGGTCGCGGTGCCAGCGGTTGAGGAAGGCGATGTACTCCTCCCCGAACCGGGCCAGTTCCTCGGGGTTGAGCGTGGTGCCGCCGAAGGAGTGCATGGCCGCGGCGGCGAACTCGCCGAACGTCTGCCGGCCGGACAGGTAGGCGGCCAGGTCGCGGTCCGCGCGTTCCATCCACTGCCGGCCGATCTCCTCGGCGGCGAGGGCGACCTCGGGATCGGCCGGGCGGCGCGGCAACCGTACGTCCTGCGGGACAGCCCGCCAGTACTTGCGCCGTCCTGACGAGCGGCCCGTGTCCTCCTCGATGAATCCGTAGCGGGCCAGTTGCCGCAGGTGGTAGCTGATCCCGCCGCGGTCCTCGTCGTACTCGACGGCCAGGTCGGCGGAGGTGGCCGGGCCGTGGCGCTGTAGCCGGGCCAGCAACCGCTGACGCAGCGGGTGGGCGAGGGCCTTGAGGGCGTCGATGTCGGAGAGCGTGCGGGGGCGCAGGTCGGGCATGAATGAGAAGATATCAATGCAAAGAAGTCTTCTCAATGGAGGTGGCCCCCGGTCAAAGGGGCCACCCGGTGTCACTTCGTGCTGCGTGCGGGGACGATGCAGAGCCTCTTCACGTCGTCCTCCCACTGAGGCACGTCCGCCTCGCTGGCCGACAGGGAGCCGGTCAGGTGGCCGAGTTCGTGCAGGAGCGTCAGGACCCGCGACTCCTCGTCGGTGACGGTCGAGGTGGTGGACGGGAGCAAGAAGCCCGCGTAGAAGGTGATGGTGCCGTTGGAGCCATCCCCCTGGCGGACCGCCTCGGCGGCGACAACCTTGCCGAACTTGGTCTTGCTCCTGTTCGTGGCGTCCTTGAGGCGGTTGTTGGTGTCCAGGGTGCTGAGGATGACGGACGCCTTGAACCTGGACTTTCCGGTGACCTTGTTCTCGCAGTCGGTGCTGCTCGTGAGCATCCGCTTCGCCTCGTCGATGGCTTCACGGATCAGAGGCCCGGCGTCCTGGGCGGCCTCCCCTTCGGTGACCGGCGCTTCGGTGGCCGGCTCCTCGGCGGCCTCCTCTTCGGTGGCTTCCTCCTGACTGGTCTCCTCTTCGGTGACGGCCGCCTCGGTGCCGGCCGCTTCCGTTCCGGCCGCTTCCGGGCCGGTCACGGTCTCTTCGGGGTCCTCCACCAGGCGTACCCCATCCACGAAGCCGGCGGCCTCCTCTTCGGATTGTGCGCTCTCCGCCTGAGGCTCCGCCGGCACAGCCGCGAAGGTGCTCGGCTCGGTGGTGGGCTCGTCCGCGCAGAGCTCCGTCTCAGCGTCGCAGGGCTCCGGGGCCGCGATGGCGTTGCCGGCCAGCAGGCTTCCGCCGCCGGTCAGCACGGCGAGAATGCCGGCGACCGCCACCACACGGGTGCGCCGCTGCCGCAACGCCTGACCCCAGCGATTCGATCGGGATGTCGTGTTCACAGGTCATCTCCAGTTGGTTCGGGTAATGGGTTGCATCAGCCGAAGCTGACCCGGCGGACCTTGCCCAGGCTGTCGACGATCGGCCGGCCGCACTTGTTGAGGTAGCGGGCGACCACCTTGTAGGTGACGTCCCTGTCCAGGAAGTCCGCGCGCTTCCTGTTGCGGCCCGCCAGGCTGCCGTCGCGGGCGACCCTGGCCCGTACGGTGACGATCTCGCCCCTCGCCTCGGGCAGGAAGGTGAAGCTGACGAGGTTGCCGGGCCGGAGCCGCTTTCCGACCGGCACCAGCACCGTCCGGTCGCTCAGCTCAAGCGTCTTGCGGAGCTGGCCGGCGCCGATGAAGTTCATCGAACCGAACCTGATCCGGCCGGACCTCGTCCCGTACAGGCGGACGAAGGCGCGCTCGTTGCAGCGCTGGCGCTCCAGTCCGGGCCGCACCTGGCGCTGCCAGCTGTCGTAGGACCAGCGGCCCTTGTCGCGGCCCCTCGGCCACCTCTTCTCGACCTCGATGCCGGCGCCCTTCAGCGCCCTGTACCAGTTCGGGAGGTCACGCTGCCCTCTCGACCGCCTGTCATCGTCGTCCCGCAGGAAGCTCGAGCCTCTCGCGAACGAGCCGGACGGGCGGTCGTCCTGGACGGTGGCGCCGGCCGTACCGGTGCCGAGCCCGCCCGCGACCATCGCACCGGCGACGGCCAGCCCGACCGCCGTCCTGCGCAGCTTTGAAGGTGCACTCACGGTTGTTCTCCTTTCGCTTTGACGCGTGCTTCCTGGGTACGGGGCGCCGCGATGACCATCCAGGGGCTGACGTTGTCCGCCGGCTCAACCCGTTGACCAGCGGGTGTCGGCGTGCGGGATGCACAACGCCGGTCATCGTCGGCGGGCGATGACGTTGCGTGACCGGTCCACTAGATGAAGGCGGCTTATCTGGTGGCAGAGGTGCAGGCCGATCACACTTCAAGCCGTGTCCTCGCCTAGCTGCGAGGCACGCATATTCCTCGGCATCGAACTAAGGAGCGAGAAGCCGTGAACCGGCTCGCGATATTTCTGGCCGCGCTCGCTGCGCTGGCCATCGTCGTGATGATCCCCTTCGCCGGGGCGGCGTCCGTGTCGTCGTCGCCACCACCGTCGAAGCCCGTCGCGCAGCAGCAACAGCACCGCGTCGGCGACGCACACCAGGACGAGTGCCTGACGGCCGCCGTGGGCGGGGTGGCGTACAGCGGCCCAGGCGAGGCCGTGCGCGAAGGCATTTCGGGAGTGCGCGAAGGCGTTCCCGGCGGGGTCGTGCGCGAAGGTGTTCCGGGCGGGGTGCATCCGTGCGACGCCTCCCCCGGGGCGTGGAACCAGTGGGCGCTGGAGTCGAGCGGCGCGCTCTACGGCTGCGTCATCTACGACGAGCAGAGCGCCGGTCCAAGGCCCGGCGGGTGGGGGCCGCCCACCGCTCAAGGAGGATCCACCGGGTGAAACGCGCCCTCCCACGCTGCCGGCGGGCTGCAGGCCACGGCGCTGCAGCCCGCCGGGGGGCTCTGGGCACGTCCGCGCCGGCCTCGCTGATCAGCACCCGGACCGGTCGGCCCGGACCGATCAGGCCGGACGGGTCAGGCCGAACCGATCAGGGCGGGCCGATCAGGGCGGGCCGATCAGGGCGGGCCGATCAGGGCGGGCCGGTCAGGACGGTTCTGCCGGGGTGGGCAGGGGGACGCCGAGGCGGTCGGCTGCCTCGGTGAGCTCTTTCCACAACTTTCCCGGGATCGGGATGCCGTTCGCGGTCCGTACGACGGCGGTCCGCGCGCTGTGCTGGCCGGGGTAGCGGACGGCCGTGTCCTGGTCGGCGCGGGGCAGGTCCTTGAGCGTGTCCAGGGTGCGGGCGACCGCGCCGGGGAAGGCGTCACCGTCGCCGAACGCGGCCGGGTCGAGGGCGATGACCAGGGCGTTCTGCCGATGTACGCGGCCTTCGGGGTCGCCGCCGTGGAAGGCGGACAGGATGGGCGCCTGCACCAGGACGCCGGTGAGCAGCTCGAACAGCAGCGACATCCCGGCCCCCTTCGCCCCGCCGAGCGGCAGCGGCATCCTGGCCAGGGCCGGGTCGGTGGTGGGCACGCCGTCGGCGGTGGCGGCGGCACCCTCGGGCAGCGGCTGCCCGCTGTTGCGGTACTGCGCGATCCTGCCGAGGGCGATCGTGGCGGTCGCCATGTCGAGCAGCACCGGCGCACGCCCGGGGGCGGGGACGGCGATGGACAGCGGGCTCGTGGCCACGGCGGCGCCCTTGACGCCCGGGTAGCCCATGTTCGGCATCCCCGCCACGATGGCGACGCCGACCAGTCCCGCTTCGGCGATCTTCGAGGTGTAGTGGCCGATGGCGCCGGTGTGCACGGTTCCGCGTACGGAAACCGCCCCGATGCCGTTCGTACGGGCCCGCGTCACCGCCTCGGCGGCGGCCATCGTCAGGGCCACGGGTCCGGGCGCCCGGTCGGCGTCGAGCACGGCGACCCCGGGCAGCGTGGAGGATAGGCGCAGGTCGGGCTTGGCGTTGGCCTCGCCCTTTTCGAGCAGTTCGAGGTAGCGGGGCACGCGGGACATCCCGTGGGAGTCCACGCCGCGCAGGCTCGCCCAGATGAGCACGTCCGCGATGGTGGCGGCGTGGTCGGGGCCGACGCCCGAGCGGGTGAGCAGGCCGGTGACGAGGGTCGTCAGGCCCACGGCGGGGATCACGACTTTCGTCGCAGGTGGCATGGGCGGTGCTCCAGACAGAGTCAGCGAGAGACAAAGTGGTCAACAGGAGACAAGCTGGTCAGCGGGAGACGGTGACGTCGACTACCGCGGTGGTGCCGTCGCGTACGGACTTCAGGGCCCGTGACAGGGCCGCGGGCAGGTCGCCTGCATGCTCGACGGTCTCGGCGTGCATGCCGAACGGCTCGGCGAAGCGGGCCGCCTCGGGCTGGCCGCTGAGGTCCGTACCGAGGAACTCGCCGGTCTGCACGGCGGCGCCGTCGGGATAGAAGCGCAGGTGGTTGAGCTTCATCGAGCGGTACTGGCGGTTGTTGAAGATGACGATCAGCAGCGGCAGGCCGTATCTGCGCGCCGCCTCCAGCGAGGGGATGACCGGGTTGTAGAGGAACGCGCCGTCCCCGATCGTCAGCACGACGGGCCGTCGCGGGGCGGCCAGCTTCACCCCCAGCGCCACGGCGATGCCCTGTCCGAGACCGCCCTGCACGTAGAAGTAGGAGTCGGGGGACGTGCGCGGCATGTGGCGGGCGACGATCCTGCTGTGGGTGATGGTCTCGTCGACCACGATGGCGTCGTCGTCGAGCAGGTCACGAAGGGTGGCGGCGACCAGGATCGGGTCGATGCCGGCCGCGTTCTCCTTCGTATGGACGGCGCGTTGCTCCGCGGCGGCGATCGCGGCCGTCTCGGCCGCGTGCCGGGCGAGTTGTGCCTCGCGCCGGCGCGACAGCACCGGTTCGGGCGGGGGTGTCATGCGGGCCAGCCGGGTCAGTTCCAGCAGTGTCGCGGTGAGGCCGCCCTCCAGGTAGAGGTCGGCGTGCAGCACCTGGTACGCCAGGTGCGGCCGCTGCGGCACCTCGTCGATCACCACCACCTTGGCCCGGCCCGGCCTCCTGCTCGGCGGATAGAACGGCGCCCGGCAGTTGACCAGGACGATCAGGTCGGCCGTGTCCATGAACGGCTCGATGTCACCTCCGGCATGCAACTCGTGCGTACGGGGAAAGTTCGCGCACACGGCCGAGTTCGGCTCGACGACCGGGATGCGCAGCGCCTCGGCCAGCCCGGTGAGCGCCCGCATGCCCCCGGCCTCGCGCCCGGCCGTCTCGGTGACGATCACCGGGTTCTCGGCCCCGGCGAGCAGCGCAAAGGCCGCCGCGACGCTCTCCGGCGAGCTGACCGTGGTCCCCCTGGCGGCGATCGGGGCCGGATCGTGTTCCTGCCACGGCTCCAGCAGGACTTCGAGCGGAACGTTGAGGTAGACGGGCCCGGCGGGGGCCCGCTCGGCCAGTTCGGCGGAGCGGGTCACCATGGTGAGCAGGGTCGAGACGTCGGCGGCCTGGCCGGCCCACTTGACGAACGGCCTGGCCAGGGTGTGCGGGCCGCCGACGACCGACAGGTTGCGGTACCACTGGCTGCCCGGGTCGGGGCCGGGGCCGTCGCCGTACGTGGTGGACTCGGAGGAGGCGATCACCATCGGCACGCCGGCCAGCAGCGCGCCGTGGATGGCGCACGCGCCCTGGAGCAGCCCGGGTCCGGCGTGCAGCAGTACGCCCTGCGGACGGCGGGTGACCAGGCCGTAGCCGGTGGCCATGCCAACCGCCACGGTTTCATGCGTCAAATCCAGATATTTCGGGCAGGGCAGGCCGTCGCGGTGGCGCCTGGCCAGCGACTCCCACACCGGCGCCCATTCGGAGCCGGGCGAGGAGAAGAGGTAGTCGGAGCCGATCGCGTTGAAGGCCGAGATGACGGCATCGCCGCCATCCGTGCGGGGCTCGGGGGTGACGTCGTCACGGCCGCCGGCGGAGGAGGAGTTCATGGGCAGCGCTCGCCTCAGCTCTCCATCGGCCAGCCGAGGCACTCGCTGATGCCCCTCCCCATGATCCACTCCAGCTCGTCGGCGGTGAAGTCGAAGTGCTTGGTGAACTGCTCGATCGTCTCGACGTAGGACAGCCCGTGCCCGAGCAGCCGGGTGATGTCGGTGCCCCAGAAGCAGCGCTCCGGGCCCATCTTGTCGACCATCTCGCGCACGTACTTCTCGATGTTGAGGTTGGGGAAGGGCTGCGTGGAGTAGCCCGGCAGGGCGGAGACCTTGACGTAGATGTTCGGGTGCCGGGACAACTCGGCCGTCTCGGAGACCCAGTAGCCGATCGAGTCGTCCACGCAGCGCGCCATGATGCCCATGTGGTCGATGATGATCTTCAGCCCCGGGTGCCGCTCGGCGATCGCGCCCAGCTCGGCCTTCCAGATCGGCGCGTGCACCATGGTCGGGATGCCGAGCTCCTCGGCGACGGGCCAGTACCAGTCGTTGGTGCCGTCGATCATCCAGTTGCGGTCCTGGGGCCGGTGGAAGGTCAGCCGGGTGCCCTTGACGTACGGGTTCCGGGCGAAGTCGCGCAACATCGCGGTGCCCTCGACCGGGTCGTTCTGCGGGATGCGGGCCATCACGCCGAACCGCTCGGGGTGCGCCTCGCACGCCTCCAGCGAGTAGTCGATGCGGTCGCCCTCCCACGACGGCGGCACGATCAGCGCCCGGTTCACGCCGGCCTCGTCCATCAGCGACAGGAGCTCCTGGTGACTGAACGGGTCCTCGCGGTGCCCGTTGAGCCTGATCCGCTCCCGCGCGCCCGGAACCCAGGGACGGTCGGGGGTCTCTGCCTTCCAGATGTGCACCTGGGAGTCGACGACGAACATGGTGTGTTTCCTTCTGCTCGAAGTGGCCATCGGTCGTGGATCAGGGGGTGGTCGCGCCGTCGATGACGTCCACCACGTGCTCGGCGATGGCCAGGCACGACGTGGCCGCCGGGGACGGCGCGTTGCGGACGGCGGTGACGGGTCCGAGCCGGTGGATGCGGAAGTCGTCCACCAGCGCGCCGTCGCGGTCGAGGGCCTGGGCGCGGACGCCGGCCCCGGCCCGTACGACGTCGCGCGGGCCGATCTCGGGCACGTACCGCCGCGCGGCCCTCATGTAGGCGCGCTTGGACACCGAGCCGCGCAGCTCCGCGATCCCCGTGCGCCAGTGCCGCCGCGCCATCCGCCAGGAGCCGGGCCAGGCGGCGATGCCGCGCAGGTCCGCCAGCCGTACGTCCGAGCGCCGGTACCCCTCGCGGGCGAAGGCGAGCACGGCGTTGGGGCCGACCTCCACCGCGCCGCAGACGCGGCGGGTGAAGTGCACGCCGAGGAACGGGTAGCGGGGGTCGGGCACGGGATAGATCAGCCCGCGCACCAGGGACGCCTTCTCCGCCGAGACCCGCAGGTACTCTCCTCTGAACGGCACGATCCTGGGCGCGGCGGCATCCCCCGCCAGGCCGGAGACGACGTCGCCGTGCAACCCGGCGCAGACGATGAGCCGGTCGACCGTCACGTCACGCTCCCCGGAGACGACCCGCAGCCGTCCGCCGTCCCGGATGACGCCGGTGACCGGGTACGACAGCCGCAGCTCCCCGCCGGCCGCCTCGATGTCGGCGGCGAAGGACTCGGCGATGTGCGGGTAGTCGGTGATGGCCGTGCGCGGCGAGTGCAGGGCGGCCAGCCCGGCGGCGTGCGGCTCGATCTCGCGCAGCTCGGCCGCGCCGACGCGGCGCAGCCCCGGCACGGCGTTCTTGCCGGCCCTGGCGTGCAGGGCGTCGAGCCTGGTGACGTCCTCGCCGGTGACGGCGACGACGAGCTTGCCGCACTCGTCGTACGGCAGCGCCCGCTCCGCGCAGTACTCACGCAGCAGACCCGCGCCGCGCCCGCACAACCGGGCCTTCAGGCTGCCCGGCGGATAGTAGATGCCCGCGTGCACGACGCCGGAGTTGTGCCCGGTCTGGTGCGCGGCCACGCGGTCCTCCTTCTCCAGCACCACGACGCGGGACCCGGGCCGCCTGCGGGTGATCTCGCGGCCGATCGCGAGCCCGAGGATGCCGGCCCCGACGATGCCGGTGACCGCCTCACGCATAGTGGATCGCGACGGTCTTGACGCGGGTGTAGAAGCGCAGCGCCTGCGCCCCCTGCTCCTTGAAGGCCGAGCCGGAGTCGCGGAAACCCCCGAAGGGATGGTGTACGTCCCAGCCGGAGGTGGTGGTGTTGACCGCGATCTGGCCGCACTCGGCGGCGTCGATGAAGTGGTGCGCGGCGGCCAGGCTCGTGGTGAAGACGGCCGCCGCCAGTCCGAAGCCGGAGTCGTTCACCGCGGCGACGGCCTCCGCCGGCCCGTCCACGGGCCGCAGGACGATCACGGGGCCGAACACCTCCCGCCGCCAGATGTCCATGTCCGGCGTGACGTCCGCCAGGATCGTGGGATTGACGTAGCACCCGTGCGCGAGACCCTCCGGCACGTCGCCACCGGCCAGGACCGTGGCGCCCTGCTCGACGGCGCGGGCGACATCGGCCAGCACGCTGTCGCGCCGGGCCGGGCTGACCAGCGGCCCGACCGTGGTGCCCGGGTCCTTGCCCGGCCCGACGCGCAGCCCGGCCGTCCTCTCGCACAACATCCCGGCGAACCGGTGGTGGACCTCGCGATCGACGATGACCCGGCTGGTGGCGGTGCAGCGCTGCCCGGCCTGGCCGAACCCGGCGGCGATGACCGCGTCCGCCGCCTTGTCCAGGTCGGCGTCCGCGAGCACGACGGTGGCGTTCTTGCCGCCCATCTCCGTCTGGTAGCGGACGTTCCGGGCGGCGAGGGTGCGGCGCAGCCGCTCGCCGACCTCGTTCCCGCCGGTGAAGGTGACGGCCGCGACGCGCGGGTCGGTGAGCAGGGCCTCGGAGATCTCGGACGTACGTCCCGTGACCACGTTGAGCACCCCGGCGGGCAGGCCCGCGTCGTCCAGGGCCCTGGCCAGGTGCAGCGCGGACATGGGGGTCTCGCCGGCCGGCTTGAGCACGGCCGCGTTCCCGGCGGCGAGGGCGGGGGCGAGCTTGCGGGCCGGGGTCAGCAGCGGGTCGTTCCACGGGGTGATGGCCAGCACGACGCCGATCGGCTCGTGGCGGAAGCTGGTCTCGGTGCCGGGCCGTGCGTCGTGCAGCAGCGTCCCGTACCCCTCCCGGGCGACGGCGGCGTAGTAGTCGAAGAAGTCGGCGGCCTTGCCGACCTCGCCGCGCGCCTCCGCCCCGGTCTTGCCCATCTCCGTGACCAGCGCGTCGGCGATCTGCGCGGCACGCGAGCGCAGCAGGGCGGCCGCCCCGGTCAGCACCTTGGCGCGCTCGAACGGCGAGGTCGCGCGCCAGGTGGTGAAGCCGGCCTCCGCGTCGTCGTAGGCGCTCCTGACCTCCTCGGCGGTCAGGGCGGGGACCCGGGCGACGGGCGCGCGGGTGTCGGTGGGGTCGAACACGTCCACCCATGCGCCGGAACTCACCCACCGCCCGCCCGCCAGGATCTCCATGGACTGCACGGACATGACTTCTCCTCGTCACTGCTGAAGGGGGTTGCGCGGGAGGCCGCTCTTGATGGCCAACGATAAGAACGCGGCGGGAGCGCGACCACGCGCTCGGCGGTATGCATTGCTTGCACGCTCCGCACTTCCGCCCTGGCCCTCCCGGGCATGCCGAACGGCCCGGCGCCGCCGACAGTGCGGTGCGCCGGGCCGTGCGTGTGGCGGTCAGAGCTCGTTGCCCCAGCACATGCGGGCGATGGTCTCCACGTGGGTCAGCTTGCGCCGCTGCTCCTCGAAGCCGAGGGCGGCGCGCCCGGCCACCTCGGAGAAGCCGGCGCGCGGGCTGACGGCCACGTCCTCGATGTCCCTCAGCCCGGCCACGGCGTCCATCCGGTCCATGATGACGTCGATGTCCTCCAGCTCCGGCCGGTCGGGATCGACGACGCCCAGGCAGACGTCGCGGTCGGCCGGGACCGCGCGCAGCAGCCGCGTCTCGGCCTGCGTGCCCGCGCAGTACGGCAGGATCCACCGGTCCACCGGCACCCGCTCGAACAGCCGCGCCGCGACGCCCTCGTCCACCTGCCCGTCCGCCGCCCGCACGGGACACAGCCCGACGCGCACGTTGTCCGGCTTGTCCGGCAGCCCGACGGCGCGCGTGTCGACCGCGATGGCGTCGTCCAGGCTCAGGGCGGCGTCCGCGCCGCCCAGCAGGTGCGCCGCGTAGTCGGGGTTGTCGAGCTGGATGTAGCGGATCCCGCGGAAGATCAGCAGCTCGATCTCCGCGCGGATGATCTCCGCGAGCGCGTCACCCAGCTCCCTGGCGCTCTTGTACGACGTGCCCTCCGCGAAACACCGCCCCGCCAGGTACGCCGGGGAGGGCAGCGTGGCCTTGGCCGCGATCCAGGTCTGCGCGGCCACGGCGGCGACCTCCTCGGCGATCAGCGGCCCATCGGCCTTCAGCTCCCCGTCGGCCGCCCACCCCGAACCGGCCCTGCGGAACCCGGCGACCCGGTCGAAGACGGCGCTGCGCACGTCCTCGCGCCGGAACTCGCCGTCGGTGACGACGGACAGGTTCAGCCGCCGCTGCGCCTTGACCACGTCGGCGATGGCCCGGTCCTCGACGGCGCGCAGCCCGTCGGCGCCGAGCGTGCCCTCCTCGTGCTGCCGTCGCGCGGCCAGCAACTCGGGCGGCCGCACCAGGCTGCCGTGATGGTCGATGCGGAACTTGAAGGTGTCAGCCATCTCGCCCGGCCCTTCCTCCTGCGAAGGTGTCAGTCATTCCGCTTCGCCCCTCCCCACGCCTGGAATTCGAGCTGGTACCCGAGCCGCCCGAGCACCTCGTCGCACACCTGCTGGTCCTCCTCCCCCGTCCCGCCGGAGATGCCGAGCCCGCCGAGGATCTCGCCGTCGCGTTTGATCGTGACGCCGCCCTCGGTCGCCACGATGGGCTGGGACCCCATGGTGGACAGCTGGGCGAAGAAGCCGGGGTTGCTGTCGGCCCAGGCGCGCAACATGCGGGTGGGCCGTTCCATCACCGCCGCGCTGTAGGCCTTGGCGATCGCGATGCCCGGAGTCAGCGGCCGGGCCCCGTCCGACCGCTTGACCACCAGCACGAAGCCTCCGGCGTCGACCACCGCCACGCTGAACGCCTTGCCGAGGCCCTGTCCGCCGGTCAGCGCGGCGGCGACGATCTCCTCAGCCTCCGCCAGGGTGAGCTTCATGCCAGGTCCTCCCTGATGCGGATGATCGCGTCGTTGAACAGTTCGGGCGCCTCCCAGTACATGGAGTGCGGGGCGCCCGGGACCAGCTCCAGGCGGGAGCCGGGCAACAGCTCGTGCGCGCGCCGCACGGTCGCGGCGCTCAGCACGGCGTCGTTCTCCCCCGCCAGGAAGCACACGGGGACCCCCGAGGAGACGACCTCCTCGATGCCCGGCCCGCCGGTGTTCAGGTTGCGCAGGTCGGCCATCTTGGCCACGTTGAAGGTGCCCATCTGCTGGAACAGGAACGTCAGAGCGGGCTGCTTGTCCTGGAAGTCCTTGCTGAGCAGGCGGTCGAGCACGGGCAGCTTGACGGCCCGCGCCCGGTCCGCGGCCACCAGCCGGGCCAGCTCGGGATGGTCGATGCCGCCCAGCGAGTGGGCCAGCACGACCCCGCCGACCCGCCCGGGGCGCATGAGCGCGGCCCGCAGCGCGGCCACGGCCCCGATGGACTGGCCCACCAGCAGCGCGCCGGTGAGGTCCTCCTGGTTCAGCACGGCGACGACGTCGCCGGGGAAGTCCCGGCCGTCGAACTCACGCATCGAGGAGTCGGAGTTGCCGAAACCGCGCAGGTCCACGGTGACGACGGTGTAGCGGTCGCGCAGCGGCGCGACCTGCTGCCACCAGGCCGCGTGGTGCCCGCCGGAGCCGTGCACGAACACCACGGCGGGGCCCCGGCCGTGACGTTCGTAGTAGATGGAGGTGCCGCTGGAGTCGGCGACGCCCATGTGGTCCTCCTCAGGCGGGGCGCTTGCCGTGGTAGACGAGCTCGATCATGGTGTGGTCGGGGTCGTGGATGTAGCAGAACTTCGACTGGTTCTCGGGCCGCTCGATGGGCCTGGTGTGCCGGATGCCCAGCTCCTTGAGGTGGGCCAGGAAGCCCTCCCAGTCCTCCACCTCGATCGCGAAGTGGTAGGGCGCCATCCGGTCCATCTCCTCGACCGGGGTGAAGTGCAGGTCGAAGTTGCCGCGCGTCATGAGCAGGACCCGGGTGTTGCTCTTGGCCGGGATGTGCTTGAGGCCGAAGACCCTGGCGTACCACTCCTTGGTGCGCTCGACGTCGGTGGTGGGGAAGTTCACGTGGTGGATGTAGCGGGGTTGGTTGCTCACGCCCCCTGCCTTTCTTCTGCGTGTACGGGGTTCGACAGGACGCCGATCCCGCTGATCTCGATGTCGACGACGTCGCCCGGCTCCAGCTGGCAGGTGCCGTCGGCGCCCATCCACAACACGTCGCCGGGGTGCATCGTGATGTGCCTGGTGGTCTCGACGATGAACTCGTACGGATCGAAGATCATCGCGCCGGTCGGGAAGGCGGCGCGCACGTCCCCGTTGACCCGCATGGTGGTGCTCTGGGTCAGCGGATCGACGTCGGTCTCGATCCACGGGCCCATGGGCTTGAAGGTGTCGCTGTTCTTGCTGCGCCAGAACGTGCGGTCCCGGTGTTGCCAGGCGCGGGCGCTGACGTCGTTGCCGATGGTCCAGCCGAAGATCGACTCCTGGGCCTCGGCGTGGCTCGCCCGCCGCAGGGTGCGGCCGATGACGGCGACGACCTCGCCCTCGGCCTCGAAGCGGCCTTTCACCCCGGCGGGCTTGACGATGGCCGCGCCGTGGCCGATGAGGGCGCTGTTGGCGCGGTAGCCGACCTCGGGCCGGTCGGGCACCGCGGCGGCGTTTCCGGCGGCCAGCGCGTGCTCGGCGTGCCGCTTGTAGTTGAGGCCGACGGCGTAGAAGACCGGCGGGATGACGGGCGGCAGGAGCCGGGCCCGCGCCAGGGGGACGGCCCTGCCGGTGTCGGCGGGCCGGCCTTCGAGCGGGGATCCGCGCAGCAGGCGGACGACATCGCCGTCCACGCGGCCCCAGGCCGGGCGGTCGTCGATGGCGAGACGGCAGTACCGCATGGTCACTCTCCGAGCAGGTGGGAGACGCGTTTGGTGACGAGGTAGGCATCCAGCCCTTCCGGGCCGCCCTCGCGCCCGTACCCGCTGGACTTCACGCCGCCCGAGGGCGCCTCGTGCACCGAGCCGCCGCAGTGGTTGATGGACAGGATGCCCGCCTCCAGGCCCCGTACCAGCCGTTCGGCGGTGGCGGCCGACTCGGTGAACGCGTAGGCGGCCAGCCCGTACGGCAGCGCGTTGGCCACCTCCAGCGCCTCGTCCAGGTCGGTGAAGGGCACGATGGGCGCGATCGGGCCGAACGGCTCCTCCCGCATCACCCTCGACTCCGGGGGCACGCCGGTGAGCACGGTGGGCGGGAAGAAGTACCCGGGCCCGTCCAGGCGTTCCCCGCCGCGCAGCACCTTGGCCCCGCGGGCGGCGGCGTCGGCCACGAGTTCCCGCATCGCCGCCAGCCGGCGCTCGTTGGCCAGCGGGCCCATCGTCACCCCCTCGCGCCGCCCGTCGCCGGTCACGACGGCGTCGGCCGCCTCGGTGAAGGCGGTGGTGAAGTCCTCGTACCGGCTCTCGTGCACCAGGAAGCGGCTGGGCGAGGTGCAGACCTGGCCGGCGTTGACGAACTTGGCGGCGGCGGCGCGGCGGGCCGCGGTGACCGGGTCGGCGTCGGCGCAGACGATCACCGGGGCGTGCCCGCCCAGCTCCATCAGGCAGGGCTTCATCTGCGCGCCCGCCGCGGCGGCGAGTTGCCTGCCGACGGGAATCGAGCCGGTGAAGGCGACCAGCCGCGTGTGCGGGGAGGCGATCAGGCGCGCGGAGACCTCGGCGGGCTCGCCGAAGACCAGGTTGAGCACGCCGGCGGGCACCCCGGCCTCCTCGAAGCAGCGCACCAGCTCGCACGCCGTGCCCGGGGTCTCCTCCGATGCCTTGATGACGATCGAGCAACCGGCCGACAGCGCGGCGGCGATCTTGCGCATGGGCGAGCCGGCCGGGAAGTTCCACGGGGTGAAGGCGGCGACGGGGCCGATGGGCTCGCGGCGTACCGACAGCAGGGTGCCGGGGGCGGAGGGGATGACGCGGCCGTAGGCGCGGCGGGCGTCGTCGGCGTCCCAGCGCAGCGCGCCGGCCACGCGCAGCACCTCGCCGTGCGCCTCGGCCAGGGGCTTGCCCTGCTCCAGGGTCATGACGGCGGCGACGCGGTCACTCCTGGCGGTCAGCAGGCCGGCGGCGTCGTGCAGGATCGCGGTGCGGCGCGCGATCGGCACGGCCCGCCACGCCGCGAAGCCGCCGGCGGCGGCCTCGGCGGCGCGGTCGAGGTCGGCCGCGGTGGCCAGCGGCACGTGCCCGATCACCTCCTCGGTGGCCGGGTTCAGCACCGGGGCGGTCCGCCCCGTCTCCGCCGGGCGCCACTCGCCGGCGATGTGCAGCTGGATGAGGGGGTAGTCCGCGTCAGTCATGGTCGCCATCTCGTGAGGTGCGCAGGGTCCAGATGTGGTGCGGCGGGGTGGTCTCGTGGACGCGGGTGCCGTACGAGGCGTCCACGCGGTCCATGTCGGCGGCGTACTCGACGCGCCCGCCGCAGGGCGCGTGCACGAACCGGAAGACGTTGGACCCGACGGTGTGCCGCCCGAGCCGCCTGGCCTCCCGCCAGCCCCGGCCGACCATGTGGTTGCCGCCCTCGATGACGTCGTCGAAGCCGGGCACCTCGAAGGAGACGTGGTTGGCCCCGGCCCGGTCGGGGCGGTGGCACAGCAGCAGGTTGTGCTGGTCGTCGTCGCCTTCGCACTGCATGAAGACGCCCATCGGCTTGACGATGTCGGTCGGGGTGAAGCGCAGGCGGTCGACGTAGAAGGCGACCGCCGCCTCGCGTCCCTCCTTACGGATGTTGAGCGCGACGTGGCACATGCGCAGCGGCCGGACCCGTCCGACGGAGGTCACGCCCCTGTTCCAGCGGGTGACGTGGCCCGTCGTGTTGCCGGCGCGCGGCTCGGGCGGCGGCGGCCCGGCGGGCGCGGCCAGGGTGAGCCCGAGCCCGAAGCCGGACTCGTCCATGGTGTGGTACGTGCCGTCGTCCGTGCGCCGCACGGGCCGGTCGGCCCCCACCCTGGCGACGAGCGCCCGCAGTTCGTCGTCGGTGTCCACGCCCCAGACGACCTCCCGGATGGTCGGCACGGGCTCGACGGGCGGCGGCAGGTCCCGGTCGGACTCCACCTCCAGGCGCAGGGTCTGCCCGGCGAGCGTCTCGAACACGGCTCTGACGTCGTCGCGCGCCACCAGCCTCAGCCCGAGATCGTCGAAGAAGCGGACGCATTCGGGCAGGTCGGTGACGCTGTAGGTCACCGACTCGATGCGCTGAATTCCCATGGCCTCATCCCGTGAACGCCGGAATCGGATTGTCGGAGAACCAGGTCGTCAGAAAGTCCAGGAAGACCTTCACCTTGCGCGGGGTGTTCTGCGCCGGGCCGTAGATCGCGTACAGGGACCTGTCGGGCACGGCCAGTTCGGGCAGCAGGACCCGCAGCGCGCCGCTCACGAGGTCGTCGTACGCGGGGCGGTGCGGGATGAGCGCGATGCCCCGCCCGTGCACGGCCGCCTTCTGCAGCGCGATGTAGGAGTTCGACTGGAACACCACGTTGCGGATCTTGTGCAGCGTGCTCGCGTGGCCGTGGCCGATGCGCCACACCGGGTCGTTCACGTGCACCAGGCAGTCGCGGCCCGCCAGGTCGTTGGGCGAGGCCAGGGCGCCGTGCTCCTTGATGTAGGACTCCGCGGCGCACAACACGAACGGCAGCGAGGCGATCTTCTTCAGCCGTACGCTGGAGTCGCGCAGGTCGCGGGTGTGGAAGGCGACGTCGAAGCCGCTGTCGAGGAAGTCGTACGTGCGGTCCGACATGCCGCCCAGCTCGAACCGCACGGTGATCCTCGGGTGCGCGACGGAGAACGCGGCGATGGCGTCGCCGAGGTCGAGGCTGCCGATCCACTTGGGGCAGATGATCGACAGCGGCCCTTCGGGGCGGTCGTGCAGTTCGGCGATGTTGGCGTCCTCGTGGTCGATCTCGTCGAGGATGCGCTGCGCGAACTGGCTGTAGCGCAGGCCGGGCTCGGTCAGGCTGACCGACCGGGCGGTGCGGTTGACCAGCCGCACGCCGACCTGCTTCTCCAGGTCGGCCACATGGCGGGAGATGAGCGATCCCGAGGTCCCCAGCGCCTTGGCGGCGCCGCTGAAGCTGCCGACCTTGGCGACCGTGACGAAGCTGCGCATGACGAGAAGACGATCCATGGCTCCTCCGGCCCGACAAACCTCAAACCGAATTTGATTCTGTCCGTATGTTCGGCACAGTACCCGGCCAGGCCGCCGAGCAGTAGATCATCTTTTCCGCCCGAAACCGTGGACGTCGGGAAACGGCGGCGTGCGGTCGGCCTGGAGATCCACCTGGAAGGCGTTCAGGCACATGCCGAGCATGCTGAAGTTGCCCAGCGAACCGACCGCGTCCACCAGCCCCTGCGCCCCGAAGTGCTTCTCGGCGGCCCTGAACGTCTCGTCGCCGACGAAGTGCTCTTCGAGCAGTTCGTGGCAGAACCGGTAGAGGGCGGCGTCCTCCTCCCGCTCGAACACCGGCTCGCGGCGCTCGGCGATGGCCCGCACGGCCTCGGCGTCGAGCCCGGCCTCGACGGCCTTGTCCACGTGGGCGTTCCAGGAGTACTGCGCGTCCCAGTGGCGCGCGGCCATCAGCAGCGTCAGCTCGCGCAGCCGCGGCGGCAGGCTCGACTCGAACCGCACGTACGCCCCCAGCGCCTCGACCCGGTCGCACAACTCGGGGCTGTGCAGCCACACCCGGAAGGGCCCGCGCACCGCACCCCGGCGGCCGGCGATGCGCGCGCCGACCTCCGCCTGCCGCTCGTTCATCTCGTCCGGGCCGATGCTGGGAAGTCTCATGAGCAACAAGCCTTTGCCTCGCAGGGGGATTTCGGCTGACGCTACAGCCGTCGCCCCGCGCCTCACAGGCCACCAGGTGCAAGGTAAAGCTGCACGTCCCGTGGCTTCGGCGGGCTTAGCCTCGAACGACCCGGACGAGAGGAACATCCCGTGACCGTGATCATCAAGGCCGCCGAGGTCCCCCCGCTGGACCGTGGCGGCGCGATCACCACGACCCCGCTGGTGACGACGTCCGTGGCGGGCGGCGAGAACCGGATCACCACCGGCATGAGCGTCTATCCCGTGGGCACCGGGGCGCCGATGCACTCGCACAACTGCGACGAGCACGTGACGATCCTGGAGGGCGAGGCCGAGGTCCTGGTGAACGGCGAGGTGACCCGCCTGACGCGGTTCGACACCACCTACATCCCCTCGCCGGTCCCCCACCTGTTCCGCAACGTGGGCACGACGCCGCTGCGGATCCTGTGGGTCTACACCTCGGGGCACGTGACCCGCACCTTCACCGACACGGGCGTGACCGTGGAGCATCTCTCCCCCGCTGACAAGATGAGCTCACAGTAGTTATTTGACTACTCTTTGTGATCTACTTGGTGGTGTCTTTATGAAAGGAGCACCACCGCACATGGCACGTCACGCAATCGCCCTCGCCGGAGCGGCCGCCGCCCTCACCCTGCTGGGCACCACCCTCCCCGCCCAGGCCGCCACCGGCCAGGTCGTCGTCTTCTCCACCGAGTTCGAGCCGCTGACCACCTATGACAACCCCACCGGCTGCACCAAGCTCCCCATCTCCGCGCATGTCGTGAACAATCAGACCGACAGCAAGATCCAGACCTACAGCGACCCACTCTGCATGTTCCCGGCCCTGACCATCCCGCCGAACCACGGCGCGCACATCATGCCGGGCACCGCGAGCTTCAGCGCCTGACCCAGGTGCTCCCCGATGTCCGGGGCATCGGGGAGCATGGGGTGCAACCTTTCGTCCGGCCGATGGCGTTGGGAACGGGCGAGAGGAGATCACATTGGATCGTCACGACGGGTTCCGGGAGTTCGTGCTCGCCCGCCAGCAAGCGCTGATGCGGACCGCGTACCTGCTCACCGGGGACGCCCATCTCGCCGAGGACCTGCTGCAGAGCGTCCTGGCCAAGATCGTGGGGCAGTGGGAGAAGCTGTCCAGGGGCGGCAACCCCGAGGCGTACACGCGCAAGGCGCTGGTCAACCAGTACATCTCGTGGCGGCGCAGGCCGCGTCCCGAGTTGCCGAGCGCCGAGGTGCCCGAGCGGGGCACCTCCTATGACGAGGCCGCGCTGGACCGCATCGTGCTGCGTCAGGCGCTGGCCAAGCTCACCCCGAAGCAGCGCGCGGTGATCGTGCTGCGCTTCTGGGAGGACCTGACCGAGGCGCAGGCGGCCGAGGCGCTGGGCTGCTCGGTCGGCAACGTCAAGAGCCAGACCCACCACGCGCTGACCCGCCTGCGCACGATCGCGCCCGAGCTGGCGCACCTGCTGAACACCCCGGAGATCGAGGAGGTGGCTCGATGACGCGGCTGCGTGAGGCGCTGGGCGACATCGCCGCGGAGGCGCCGCTGGTGAACCTGGCCGAAGCGGCCATCGCCGGGCATCGGCGACGTCGGCGGGCCACGGTGGCGCTCGCCGCCGTCACGACGGCCGTGGTGGTGGGCGTGACCGGCCTGGCGGTGACGCTGCCGGAGCGGTTGCGGGCCGGGCAGGCGACCGTGCCGGCGAGCGGCGCCGAGGTGCCCGACCTGCCCGAGGGAGGTGTGGGGAAGCTCAGCCACGCCTACCAGACTCCGTGCGAGTGGGATCCCGCGACGAAGCAATGCACTGAGGCGGAGTGGCGGGTGGTGACCGCCGCCGGCAGGACGTACCGGCTCCCGCGGGCGACCGTCGCCACCAGAGACCCCAGAGTGCCCGTCGCGATCAGCCGGGACGGGCGCATGCTGGCCTACCACAGCGCCGAGGCGCAGGCGCACATCGTGCGTGACATGGTGACCGGGACCGAGGTGACCTCGCCGGTCACGGTGCGGGAGGAGGACATCCAGGGCGGCTCCATGCTGGTCATCTCCGACGACGGCCGTTACCTGGTCTTCGACCCGAAGGAGGGCAGCAAGTACCCCGGCGTGCTGATCGACACGCGGACCGGCAAGCGGACGACGATCAACGGCAAGTACGAGGCGGTCGCCATCAAGGACGGGATCGTCGAGCTGGTCCGCTACGTCAAGACCGACCTGTGGCTGATGCCGGTCAAGGGCGGCGGCAAGCCGGTGCGCTTCGACGGCACGTTCATCATGTTCAGCGAGGTCGCGCCGGACGGCCGCACGGTGGTCGCGTGGGAGCATCCGGGTCGCAAGAAGGTCAGGAGGCCGGAGCTCACCGTGCTCGACGCCAAGACGGGCAGGACCGTGCGGAAGGTGGCGATCCGCGGCCTGCCCGCCGCACGGCAGTCGCTCGACAACACCGGCGTGTGGCGCAGCGCGAGGGAGGTCACCGTCAAGGTCGGCGGCAAGATGGGCGCTGCGACGTACGGGGTCGACATCGCCACGGGCAAGGCCCGGTTGCTGGCCGAGTACGACGACGACATTGGCCCCATGACCCTGACCCTTCCCGGGAACGCGGGCGGCGTCTACTGAGACGTGCCCCGGCGGCGGACACCGCCGGGGCGCGCGCTCAGGTCGCCTGGTCGCGCAGCAGCTCGGTCACGGTGGTGGCGCGCATCATGTGGGGGTCCAGCAGTTCGGCCCGCCGCTTGGGGATGCCGCCGGCCAGGGCCGCGGCACTGAGTGCGGCCCGCAGCCACTGCACGTCCACCGGGTGGCCGTCGGGCCGCCTGATCAGCGGCTCCCCGGCGGTCCGCGCGGCCGACAACACCCGCAGCAGCGGGCGGGCCGACATCGGCACCGGGAAGGCGACCAGGTCGCCGCGGCCGTCGTGCATGGTCACGATGGCGGGCTCGCCGCCCGTGACGGCCCGCAGATCCTGCACGGTCAGCCCGGCCAGGGCGTCCACGGGCGCGCCGGTGGCCTCCAGCAGCGCGACGGCGGCGGCCTCGGCGGGCCTGCCGTCGGCGGCCAGCTTGGCGATGCCCCTGCGCAGCAGCAGCCGGTCCTCGCGGGTCGGCGTCCAGGTGTCGCGGGCGGCGGGCGGGCGTGAGACGGGGGTGCGGTCGTGCCGTACGACGCCGCTGCTCCAGGCGAAGGTGTAGAACGACGACAACATGGCGCGTTTCCTGGTCACGGTCGCCCTCGCGAGGGGCTTGCCGGGGTTGCGCACGCCGGTGGTGAGCTCACCGGCCAGCGCCGCCTCGCAGTAGGCCTCGAGGTGGGCGCCGGTGACGGCGAGCGGTTCGAGCTCCGGCTCGACGGTGCGCAGCCAGCGCAGGAAGGAGGCCAGGACCTGCAGCCTGGCCTGCCGGGTGGCCGGCGTCTGCTTGTCCAGCAGCCAGGCGGCCACCGTGCGGCGGGTGTGCGGGGCCAGCGCGTCCACCAGGTCAACGTCCTGGCCCGGCACCTCGCCGCCGTCGCCGGGGCGGCGGCGCGGGCGCAATCCGCCGATCCGCCCGACGCTGAGCGCATGTGGCCCTCTGCCTTCGGGCGAGTCCTGGCTCTGCCCCTCCCCGGCCGTCAGCACGGCTGCCCGCAGGCGCGCGGTGGAGGACGGTGCGGGGGCGTCGTCGGTCTCGGGCATGCTCAGCACTCGACCGTCCCCGCCCCCACGGCGGCGGCCGGGCGGCGCGCGGGGCCGGTCAGCCCTCGCCGCGCCATGGACGTCACGGAGGTGTCGGGGGAAGTCGCTCGGGCGGAAGTGCCCTGGCGAACCGAGCCAGGCAGTCCAATCATGAACTCGATCTTCTCACGGCGCGGGCCCCCGCGACATCCCAAGCCGGACCATGACAACCGTTGTCGGCCTTCAGTGGCCACCCAGGTCGGCGACCTCCGGCCGGTCCGGCCGGAGGTCGCCCCGCCCCCTAGCCCAGCGTCTGGAGGATCTTGTACTGGCGGAGTATCTCCGTGAGGCTCGCGTCCGGGTCCTGGCGCACGGCCTCGGCCCGGGCCATGACCGCCGGGTCAGGGTTGATCGAGCCGTGCGCGAAGTCCAGCCAGGCGGCCAGCAGCGGCGCGTCGAGCAGGTGCCTGCCGAGGGTCAGCGTCTCGAACGCCTGCTGCCGGGTCATCGGCCCGTCGAAGACCTCGCTCTTGTGCTGGACGATGTCCAGGTAGCAGGCCAGCGTCTCGGCGGGCAGGTCGAGCGGGGTGCGCGGGCCGGGCCGGTACTGCGTGATCCAGCCGGCGGTGTGCAGCCGGTGCCGGGCGTCGCCGGTGATCAGCACCGTCTCGGTGTCCGCCGCGCTCCCGCCGTCGTCGTCGGTGGCGGTGAGCTTGACGGTGTAGCGGCAGGGCTTGGCCCACGTGTGCCGCCTGGTGTCGGTGACGTCGCGCGGCTGCACGGTCGGGCTGGCCTCCGGGTCCTGGGCCGGCGGGTTGACCAGGTGTGTGGTGCCGGTCGTGGTGCCGTCCGCCCAGTCCCAGGTGAGGGTCAGGTCGTCGCTGCCGGGGTCGGCCGCGCGCCCGCTGAGGTCGAGCGGGACGTTCTTGCGTCCCGTCGTGGCCGCCTGGATGGTCGCCGACGGCGCGACGTTCTCGACCGCGACCTTCGTGGTGGCCGTGGTGCTGAGCCGGCTGGTGTCGGTCACGGTGACGGAGGCGGTGTACTCGCCGTCGTCGCCGTAGGTGTGGGTCCGCGCGGGGTCCCAGGCGTAGGTCAGTTTCGAGGAGTCGCCGTCGGGGTCGGTGGCCGTCGCCTCGAAGGTCACCGCCGTGCCCTCCTTGGTGCCGTACGGCCCGCCGATCGTCACCTGGGGCGCCAGGGCCTCGTCCACGTGCTCGTGCACGGGCTCGGCCAGCTCCGGCGGGGTCGGGTGGTGCATGCCGTCGTCGTACTCGGCGTCGTCGCGGAAGTTGTAGTCCAGGTTCTCCCAGTCGTCGTGCCCGGTGAGCGTCTGCTCAGGCGAGGCGCCGCAGTCGAAGATGCCGAGGTTGTTGATGTCCACCTTGACCTTCTCGGTGTCCTCGGCCTTGTCCTCGTCCCAGTCCAGCCAGCCGTCGCCACGCCCGGTCGCCCACGGGCTGCCGCCGGTGGCGCTCCAGAAGGTGAAGTCGGTGCCGTCCTTGATGCCGTCCTTCTCGACGAGTTCCTTCTCGTGCAGCGGGTCCAGCTTCTCCTTGGAGTAGTCGAGCCGCCTGCCGCCGCCGGCCTCGGGGATCAGCGAGGTCTGCAGGGAGTAGTTCATCACGCTCACGTAGTTGGGCTTGCAGTTGACGTCGGTGTCGCCGCCGTGCAGGAGGCCGAGGTTGTGGCCGAGCTCGTGCATGAGCGTGCCGGCCTGCTCGGACCTGGAGCCCACGTGGTGCGTCCCGGCCGCGTTCTGCGCCCAGACGTTACCGCCCAGCGTGACCAGCACGTCGTTGCCGCCGATCTCGGCGCGGCCGGAGGAGGTGTCGCTGTCACGCTGGTGCGCCATCAGCACGTAGTGGTACACCTGCTTCTTCGCCTGGAGCTTGGCCGGCACGGTCCGCTCGGCTGCGGTGCCGAAGTTCGCCTTCTTGATGGTGTCGTAGCCGGTCCAGGTGGAGATGTCGTCCTGGTGGGTGACCTCCTCGTCCTCCTGGACGTGCAGGGTGATGCCGGTGCTGCCGTCGTTGTTGGCGACGGGGGCCCTGGCGAAGGCGTCGATGACGTCCTGCTTCGCCTCGGGCATCAGCTTGTGGTCCGTCATGTGGTCGACTTCGAGGAAGATGTCTCTGCGGCGGTGGTTGGTCTTGAGCTCCAGGTCGATCTCGCCGTCCTTGTCGACGTCCATGCCCAGGCGTTCCCAGACGTCGAGCAGCGCGTCGCCGTCCTTGTCGGCCAGCGGCGGGATGATGGACAGGGTCGTCGTGCACGAGCCGATGACCGCCGTGCCCGTGGCCGTGCTGGTGATGTCGATGGTCACGTCGACCTCGTCCCAGCCGGTCAGGCCCTGCGTGCCCAGGTGGGAGTGCACGCTCTGCCCGACGCCGCCGGGCAGCGTCCTGGTCAGGTAGGTGTGCTGGGGGCCGTACAGGACGTTCGCCCGCATGGTCGCGGTGAAGGTGACGTCGCCGGCGTCGGTGTTGGTGAAGGTGAAGCTGAGCGGGATCGTGGTGCCGGCCTCGACCACGAACGGGCCGCCGGGGCCGCAGCCGGCGGTGACGGCGGCGGCTGCCGTTCCGGGGAAGACCGCCACTGCTGCGCATAACATGACCACGATCGCGGCGATCCGCGTCCAGGCTGCTCTCATGCCGCACATGGTGCGGCTCCGGGGCGGCCGGCGCCTGAGTACCCCCTACTCACACGCCCATGCGGACGGGTGCGCGCCCACGCGCATGTGGCCAGGCTGGACCGGCATACGGCTCCCATCGTCCGAAGGCAGGGTGAACGATAGGGCGGCGAACTAGGGTGATCAAATGGATTTCGGTCTCATGTGCGTGCACGCCCACCCGGACGACGAGGCGATCTGGACCGGCGGAACCCTGGCCAGGTACGCCGACCAGGGCGCCAGAACGGCGGTGGTGACCTGCACCTGGGCGAAGGGCACGCACCGCGCGGGCGAGCTGGAGCGGTCCCTGGACATCCTCGGCGCGGGCGAGCCGAGGCTGCTCGGTTACGCCGACGGACGCAACCCGGACTCCGCGCCCGGCGCGCCGCGTTTCGTGGACGTGCCGCTGGAGGAGGCGGTGGGACGGCTGGTCGAGCAGATCAGGGACGTCAGGCCGGACGTCGTGCTCACCTACGACGGGTACGGCGGCTACGGCCACCGCGACCACGTGCACGTCGGCAGGGTGACGCTGGCCGCGGTCGAGGCGGCCGGCTACGACCAGCTCTATCCCGAGGCGGGCGACCCGTGGTGGCCGCGTGCCGTCTACCTGGCCACGTTCCCGCGCGAGCTGGTCGCCGAGCAGTGGGAGGCCGTCTTCGGGGCCCCGCCGGAGCCGGGACAGACGCTGATGGGCGTGCCCGGCGACCGGATCGCCGTGCACCTGGACGTGGCGGCGTGGGCGGAACGCAAGTGGGCGGCCATGCACGCGCACGAGTCGGAGGTCGGGCGGGGCGCGTCGATGACGCTGCTGACCTCGTTGCCCGAGCCCGCGCGTACGCGGCTGATGAGCAACGAGTGGTACCGCCGGGTGTCCTTCGCCGACCAGCGGCGGGTCACGGCGCTGGAGGGCTGACCGCCTCGATCTCCGCCACCGGGTAGGGCGTCTTCCTGCTCTCGTTCTGGAACCTGTGGTAGAAGTCCAGCATGACCTCGGCCAGCGGGCTGTAGCGGGTCAGCATCGCGGCGATCCCCTCGGGGACCCCGGCCGGCCGCTCGCCCCCGGCCCAGGACCGGATCAGCCGGACGCGCTCCTCCTGGTTGCGGGCTCCGTACAGGGCCGTGCTCAGCCACATCATCAGGTACGTGAACGCGTGGTCGCGGTCGTAGGTCCGGTGCGGGCGCAGGAAGTCCCGCTCCTCCCTGGACAGGGCGAAGCGGGGCGAGGTGGACAGCCCGAAGTCCGAGAAGTACAGGCGCCGCCCGTCGGTCAGGATATTGCCGAAGTGCACGTCGAAGTGCAGCAGGTCGCGCGAGTTCATGAACGACACCCCGTCGAGCAGGTCCCGCTCCACCATCGCGCAGGCCCGTTCCGCGGTCTCTCCCCCGGCGGCGACCTGCTCGGTCAGCCAGTCGTGCAGGTTGTGCGGGAAGTGCTCCAGGAACAGCGTGACGCTCGCCGAGGCGTCGCGCAGCGCCTCCAGGTACCGCCGGATCTCCACCCCGCCGCCCCAGTAGGCGACCACCTTGTCCACGTCGGCCAGCTCATCGGGCAGGGCGGAGGCCGGCTGCGGGAGCACGCGCCAGTGGTACATGAGCGGGAAGCCCGGATGCCGGCCGGCCAGCGTCCAGTTCGTGGCCATCGTGTGGCCGGCCAGCTCGCGCCAGGCGCCCCAGCCGGGCGAGCCGATCAGGCCGATGCCGTACTGGCAGTAGGGCGGCATGCCGAACAGGTTCGCCGTGGAGTGCGTGTTGCCGGGCAGCCGTTCCAGGTCGGTCAGGGTGAGGTGTTTGACGAAGACCGGCGTGCCCTCGACCTCCAGCCGCGCCGACGTGCCGCCGATGCTCGTGCCGAGCGGCACGGCCGTCTCCAGCAGTCCGGTCAGCTCGCGGTCGCCGAGCAGCGCCAGCGACGTGGAGACGGTCCCGTACGCGGCCAGCCGCGCCTCACGCTCATACACCCTGTTTCCCCCGATTGGTCAGTTGGCCTGCCGGGCCGCGACGCCGTCCAGCACGCACGCCAGCCCGTCCTCGAACTCCTCATCGCGCGCCCGGCCCGCGTCCCGGTCGCGCCGGGCGGCGTACAGGACGCGCAGCCGCGGATGGTCGCGCACCGCCGCCTCCGCGGCGGGCCACAGGGCCCGCGCCCACTCCTGCTCGCCGCGCCCGCTGCGGGCCAGCGTGGTCAGCCAGGCGGCCTCGCTGGTGGAGATCCCGATCACGTACGCCGTCACCGTGTTCAGCGCGCGGTCGGCCGCCTCCAGCTCGAACCCGGCCTCCTCCAGCACCGCCAGCACCCGCTCCCACAGGCGCAGCACGTTGGGCCCCAGGTAGGCCACGCCCACCTCGCCCTGTACCGAGGCGATCCACGGGTGGCGCAGCAGGGTCGCGCGCATGCTCCTGGCGCATCCCGCGACGGCCTCCCGCCAGCCTCCCGCCTCGGCGGCGGAGGGCACCTCGACCTCGCCGTACACCTCGTCCACGACCAGCTCGATCAGCTCGTCCTTGTTGGCCACGTGGGTGTACATCGAGGTGGCGCCCGCGTTCAGCACCGCGCCGAGCCTGCGCATGCTGAGCGCGCCGACGCCCTCCTCGTCCAGCAGCCGCAGCGCCGCCGAGACGATCTGCGCGCGGCTCAGCGCGGGCTGCTCCCTGCGCTCGCGCCGGGGCCGCGCCCACACCGTGGGCAACGGCTGACTGTCGGCCGGCATGCGGACTCCTCGCCTTTCCACCCCTGACCCGAACAGTGTACGGCGCAATCGCACACCGTACGCCCGTCCCGTCAGTGGCAGGTGAGGGCCACCAGCGTCAGGATCGCGCTCATCAGCACCACCATGGCCAGCACGGCGGCCACCTCCCAGCGGCTGACGTGCGCGGCGAAGCGTTGCGGGCCCTCCTGCGCGGCCTTGGCGTTGAACTCCTCGATCCGGCCGGCCAGGCGTGCCGAGTTGTCGCGCAGCTCGACCTCGATCGCCGCCAGGATGAGCCGCTCCTGCGGTGACAGGCCCTCCATGGCTCTCACTCCGTCTCCGTCGAGCGGCCCACATGCGGATAGTGCAGGTCGAAGGCGGGCCGTTCCGAGCGGATGCGGGGCATGAAGGTGAAGTTGTGCCGGGGCGGCGGGCAGGAGGTGGCCCACTCCAGCGAGTTGCCGAATCCCCAGGGGTCGTCCACGGTGACCCTCCTGCCCTTGCGCGCGGTGTACCAGACGTTGAACAGGAACGGCAGCGTCGAGGCGCCCAGCAGGAACGCCCCGATGGAGGAGATCAGGTGCAGGTCGGTGAAGCCGTCGGCGGCGCTGTAGTCGGCGTAGCGGCGCGGCATTCCGGCCACACCGAGCCAGTGCTGGATGAGGAACGTGGTGTGGAAGCCGATGAACAACATCCAGAACTGCACCTTGCCCAGGCCCTCGTGCAACATCCGCCCGGTCATCTTCGGCCACCAGAAGTAGAACCCGGCGAACATGGCGAACACGACGGTGCCGAAGACCACGTAGTGGAAGTGGGCCACGACGAAGTAGGTGTCGGTGATGTGGAAGTCCAGCGGCGGCGAGCCCAGGATGACCCCGGTCAGCCCGCCGAGCAGGAACGTGATGAGGAACCCGATCGAGAACAACATCGGCGTCTCGAAGCTCAGGTGCCCGCGCCAGATCGTGCCGGTCCAGTTGAAGAACTTCACGCCGGTCGGCACGGCGATGAGGAAGGTGAAGAAGGAGAAGAACGGCAGCAGCACCTGCCCGGTCGGGAACATGTGGTGCGCCCAGACGGTCATCGACAGCCCGGCGATGGCGATGGTGGCGGCGACCAGGCCGATGTAGCCGAAGACGGGCTTGCGGCTGAACACGGGCAGGACCTCGGTGATGATGCCGAAGAACGGCAGCGCGATGATGTAGACCTCGGGGTGGCCGAAGAACCAGAACAGGTGCTGCCAGAGCATGGCGCCGCCGTTGGACGGGGCGAACAGCTGGGTGCCGAGCGCGCGGTCGGCCTCGAGGCCGAGCAGGGCGGCGGCCAGCACGGGGAAGGCCATCAGCACGAGCATGCTGGTCAGCAGCACGTTCCAGGTGAAGATCGGCATCCGGAACATGGTCATGCCGGGCGCCCGCATGCAGATGATCGTGGTGATGAAGTTGACCGCGCCGAGAATCGTGCCGACGCCCGCCAGGCTCAGCCCCATGATCCACAGGCTGCCGCCCGGACTGGGCGAGAAGACCGCGTCCGACAGCGGCGTGTAGGCGAACCAGCCGAAGCTGGCCGCGCCCGAGGGGGTCAGGAAGCCGCTGATCGTGATGAGCCCGCCGAACAGGAACAACCAGAAGCTGACCGCGTTCAGCCGGGGAAAGGCCACGTCAGGCGAGCCGATCTGCAGCGGCATGATGACGTTGGCGAACCCGGCGAACAGCGGGGTGGCGAACAGCAGCATCATGACCGTGCCGTGCATGGTGAAGAGCTGGTTGTACTGCTCGTTGGTGACGAGTTGCAGGCCGGGATGCATGAGCTCGCCCCGGATGAGCAGCGCCATGACGCCCGCCAGCGCGAAGAACACGAAGGAGGCGATCAGGTACATGTAGCCGATGACCTTGTGGTCCGTGCTCGACAGCCACTTCGCGATGATGCGGCCCTTGCGCGTGTGCTCCACCGGCGCCACGACGGACGCCAACGGTTCGCCAGTTCTCGGTTCGTCAATGGTCACCGGAGATCCCCCATTTGCCCCGTGGTGCTCGCGGCGCTCTCCATTGACGATGTTTTCGCAGGTCAGCGCCTTACGACCGACTTACCCCCTGTACGGGCTCCTATGCTCTGCGTGATGCCCGGCCGCTCTCCGGGCTCGCCGAGCTCTCGGATACGCTCCTGAACGTCCAGTTTGGGAGGGAATGGGTTGTCGGGGGTTGTCGCGGCTTTCGCCGCTCTGGTGTCGGTCGCCGTGCTCGGCTACGTCATCGGCGTCATCGGGCTGCTGCGGGCCAGCGACGAGCTGGTGCTGTCGCGGCTGGCGTTCTTCGTGGCGACGCCGGCACTGATGTTCGCCACCGTGTCGCGGGCCGACCTGGCGGCGCTGCTCTCGCCGGTGCTACTGACGGAGGTCGTCGCGGTGGCCTTCACCCAGCTCGTGTTCGTGCTGGTGGCGAAGCTGGCCTGGCGACGCGACACGCGGCAGGCCACGATCGGCGTGCTGGCCGCCTCCTACGTCAACGCCGGCAACCTGGGCGTGCCCATATCCCTGTACGTGCTCGGCGACGCCGCCCTCGTCGCGCCCATCCTGCTCTTCCAGCTCCTGGTGCTGACCCCCGTTTCCTTCCTGATCCTCGACAAGGGCTCCCGCTCGCCGAGGGCGGCACTGCTGCTGCCGCTGCGCAACCCGCTCACGGTCATGTCGCTGCTCGGCCTGGCCTTCGCACTGAGCGGGATCTCGCTGCCGGACACGGTCATGCGCCCGATCGATCTGCTGGGCGGCGCGGCCGTGCCGGTCGGGCTGCTGGCCTACGGCCTGAGCCTGTACGGCTCGCGCCAGGCGGCCGCCGCCCCCGCCGAGGAGGGTGTGGGCAAGGACATCTTCCTGGCGGTGACGCTCAAGGCGTTCGTCCAGCCCGCGCTCGCGTACGTGGTCGCCCGCTTCCCCCTGGGCCTGGACGGCACCCAGCTCCTGGCCGCGACCCTCTTCGCGGCCCTGCCCACCGCGCAGAACATCTACGTGTACGCCGTCACCTACGACACCGGCAGGCGCATGGCCAGGACCACGATCCTGGTGACCACGGGCCTGTCCATCCCGATCATGACCGCGATCGGTGCCGTACTCGGCTGAATCTTTTCGTCGTCCTTGTCGATTCGCCCCGAGCCCGTCCGACGCGTTGGTGACACACGACGACGAAGGGACCTGTCATGCGGAAGATCACCACGTTCCTGTGGTTCGACGACCGGGCCGAAGAGGCCGCCGGCTTCTACACCTCGCTCTTCGCCGACTCCCGGATCATCGACGTCCAGCGCCAGGGCGAGGGCGGGGCGGTCATGACGGTGGAGTTCGAGCTGGCCGGCCAGCGGCTCGTGGCCTTCAACGGCGGCCCGCAGTTCAAGCTCAACGAGGCCACCTCCCTCTACGTGAGCTGCGAGTCGCAGGAGGAGGTGGACGAGCTGTGGGCCAAGCTGACCGAGGGCGGCGAGGAGTCGCAGTGCGGCTGGCTCAAGGACCGGTACGGCCTGTCCTGGCAGATCATCCCCACGGAGTTGCCCGAACTCCTCTCCCACCCCGACCCCGCCACGGCGCAGCAGGCGGCGAAGGCCATGCTGACCATGCAGAAGATCGACATCGCCGAGTTGCGGGCCGCCGTCGGCCGCTGACGCGCTTCGCACGGTGGACGCTCTTCGCATAATGTCCACCGTGTGAGTCAAGATCGGGCCTCGGTGGCCCACGCCGCCGGGGCCGCGACGAACGTCTGGACCCGCCCCCAGTTATGGTGGCGGGTCGCGCTGGTCACCGCGGGCGTGGCGGGCATGCTCACCGGCAACCACCGCATCCACTTCTTCACCACCCAGAGCAACCTCATCCTGCTGGGCTACTACGCCGGTGTCCTGTACTGGATGGTGCGCCGCCGTACCACGGACCCGGCCGCGCCCCGCCTGCGCGGCGCGGTCACGTTGTGGGTCATGATCACCTGCCTGGTCTCGCACTTCGTGACCAACCACGGCGAGAACCCGCTGCCCGGCCTGGTGGACGGCGACGCGGCCACGCTGCTGGCCAACCGGTCGATCTTCCTGCTGCACTATGTCGTGCCGCTGATGGCGCTGGCCGACTGGCTGCTCTTCGGCCCGCACCGCGTCGTGCCGTGGCGGGACCTGCCGCTGTGGCTGCTGTTCCCCCTCGGTTACGCGGTGACGTCGGTGTTGCGGGCGGTGTTGTTCCCGACGGCGCCCAACCGGTATCCGTACTTCTTCCTTGACCCGTCCGAGAACGGGTACGGCTGGGTCCTGCTCTGGCAGGTCATGCTGGGGGTGGGCATCGCCGGGCTCGGGGCGGTGCTCCTGGCGCTGGACCGGCTGGCGTCCCGGCCCGCCGCCGCCGTGCCGGTCGCGGAGCCGGAGAAGGTGGTCACCTGACGGCGGCCTTCCTGAACGCGTCCAGGGTACGCTCCACCATCTCCGCGACGCCCCGCGAGCCGAGCATTTGGAGCGGGGCCACCTTCGCCGGGCCGAGCCCCTTCCACCTGACCCGGGGCAGTACGCGAGGACGACTTGATCTCAACATTGGTTGAGGTTCTACCGTGGTGCATCACACCTACGGAGGAGAACCACGATGCTTCTGAGCACCGGCCTGCCCACCGACGACAGGGGCGTGCCCGACGTGACCAGGGCCCGCCACCTTGAGCAACTCGGCTACGACGCCGTCGGCATGGCGGATGTGATCATCGGGGACGGCAGCCCCGGCCCGGACCCCGCCCTCGTCCTGGCCGCCGCCGCGACCGCCACCGAACGGATCGGGCTGGAGTTCGGCGTGCTCAGCCTGCCGCTGCGGCCGGTGGCCTGGGTGGCGGCGCAGGTGCAGACGCTGCAGCACCTGTCGGGCGGCCGGGTGCGGCTCGGTGTGGGGATCGGCGGCTTCCCCGGCTCGCCGTTCTGGCGCGCGGTCGGCGCGCCGACCGTCGGCCGTGGCGCGTGGACCGACGCCGCGCTGCGCGTGCTGCCGGACCTCATCGGCGGCCAACCCGCCAGGGTGGGTGAGGACGAACTCACCCTCGGCCCGGCCGCCGCCGTGCCGCCGATCCTGGTCGGCGGCAACTCGGAGGCGGCCATGCGCCGCGCGATCCGGTACGGCAACGGCTGGGCCCCCTCCCTCATCACCCCGGCCGGCCTGGCGGCCAAGATGACGCGGCTGCGGGAACTGGCCGACGAGCTGGGCCGGCCGGTGCCGTCGGTGTCGGTGGGCGGTCACGCCATGCTGAGCGGCGACCGGGCCGCCCTGGACTCCTTCATCGGCTCCCTGACCGGGGTGCACGGCATGCCGGAGGAGGAGGCGCGGCAACTCCCGGTCACCGGTGGCGTGGCGGAGGTCGCCGAGCGGCTGGCGGCGTACGCGGAGGCGGGGGCCGACGGGGTCGGGCTGGGGCTGGACGGCGGGGACTGGATGCGGCAGGCCGAGACCCTCGCGCAGGCGCGGGAGCTCGTGGCCGGTCAGGGGCGGTGAGGCGGCTCGGTCGCGCGCAGGGCCTCCTCGTACTGACGGCGGGCGAAGACGAACGGCCCGAGGGCGGACAAGCCCCAGTCCCTGTGGTTGTTACGGAATCCCGACCAGCGGACCTCCGTCTCCGTGATCTCGATCCTGGCCAGCAGCGCCCAGCACTCCGCGATGCCGCATGTGCATCCGAGCAGCCGGCGACCGATCAGGTGTCAGTCGCAGACGCGCAGGCCACCACCCGCCGGTTCCCTGAAGGACCTCCTGGTGATCTGGCCCGCCGAGTTGATCCACGCGTACTCGACCTGGTAGGTGACCCACATCCCGCCCACCACGGGGCACTCGACGAACGGTCCGTGGCCCTCGTCTGTTTCCGGCCAGAATCCGCCCCAGCCGTCGGCGTCGAGCCGGCCATCGACGGACACGATGGACACCGAGTAATCCGCCCCACCGGCGGTGTCCCTGACCGTTGCCCAGGCGCGGAGCCGCCTGTTGCCGGCGTCGTAGTTCAACCACATGTGGAGCCTGACCGCCGACCCATGCCAAGCTTCGTGCACGGTGACGGCGGCGTCGGCTCGGCCCGCGTTCACGGCCAGCATGGAGATGATGAGCACGCCGAGCATGAGAACTCGCTGAAGGACGAGAGCCGATTTACTCGGAAGCTGCCAGATCGTCTGGTATCTCACGACCCCTCCTCGGTGAGGTCCTGATCTTTGATGGCTGCGCTCTTCTGCGACCAGTTGAACACCGGGCAAGCGGCCCGTACAGAGCGCTAGGTGAGCGTGCTCAGGAATTCCTGTACGGCGGCGGCGAAGGCCGGCGGGTCGTCGTCGTGCGCCCAGTGGCCGCAGCCCGGCAACTCCCGCAGCACGGTGCCGGGTCTCTCCGAGGCCATCCGCCTGGCCATGCTCGTGGGCAGGATGAAGCTGTCCAGCCCGTGCACGAGCAGGGCCGGGCAGTCGGAGCCGAGCCAGTCCGCCCACCAGTCGCCGACGAGTGCCCGCTGCGAGGCCACCATGTCGTCGTAGTCGAACAACAGCTCCCAGCCGCCGGCACGCTCGACGGCGCTCTCCAGGAAGTAGGTAGCGTCGGGGATGCCCTGCGCCTCGATGGCCCGGCGCAACCCGTCCAGCGTGGCGGAGCGGCGGGGCCAGCCGCGTACGTCGAGGACGGGGTGCTCGATCTCGGGCGGCCGGTTGAGCGCGCCGCCCTCCTCGACGATCAGCGCGCTTACCAGGTCGGGGTGGCGTGCGGCGAGGCGGAAGGCGACCACGCCGCCCATCGAATGCCCCAGCACGACGACCGGCCCCAGGCCGAGCCCGCGCAGGAACGCGGCGGCGTCGGCCACGTAGGCGTCGGGGCCGAAGTCACCGTCGCCGCGCTCGCTGCGGCCGTGACCGCGCTGCTCCAGGGCGATCACGCGGTGGCGGGGGGCAAGGGCGCGGGCCAGCGGCGCAAAGGCACTGGCCCGGCCGAAGTGACCATGCAACGCCAACACCGTCACCCCTTCGCCACCTCCCTCCGCCGGCTCGCCATCGGCCCCCACCCTCTGGCCGCTTCGCTCCGAGTCCTCTCGCCCCAGCCGGTCGCCGAGTGCCTCTGCTCGCCCGGCGGGCCAGGAGTCGAGCCATGCCAGCCGCAGACCTCGCACGGTCGCGTATTTCTCCGTCATCATCGGTCAATCCGTCCTTTCGGAATCGTCAGGTTCATGCAGGAGAAGGGCGGTCAGCACCGCGCTGCCGGCCGCCAGGCACGCAGTGACGAGGGCGGCCGTACCGAAAGCGTCGGTGAAGGCGGTGGTGGCCACGGCGGCCAGCCGGTCGCCCTCCGGCCCGCCCAGGTTCCGGGCCGCGTCCAGCACTCCGGAGATGGAGCGCGGGACGGCGGTTCCGGGATCGAGGAGGGTGGCGAGCCGGCCGCCGGCCAGGCCGCCGAGCACGGCCACGCCGAGACTGCCGCCGAGTTTGAACGCGGTCTCGTTTACCCCGCCCGCCGATCCCGACCGGGCCGCAGGGGCCGAGGCCATCATGGCAGTGCCGGCCGCGTTCACCGCGACGGCGTTGCCCGCCGCCAGCACGGCCAGCCCGCCGATCAGCAGGACGAGCTCACCGGTACGGATCCCGCCCGCCATCGACGCCGCCCCCGCCGCCAGCACCGCCAGCCCGGCCGCCGCCGTGCGCCGCGTGCCGTACCGGGCGATCGCCCTGACCACCAGCGGCGCCATGCCGAGCTGGGCGGCGGCCACCGGCAGCAGGAGCAGGGCCGCCTCGGACGGGGAGTGGCCGCGCACGTCCTGGAGGTACTGGGTGAGCAGGAACAGCACGCCCATCAGCGCGAAGAATCCGGTCCCTGCGGCGAGCGCGGCGGGCCAGAAGGACCGCCTGGCGACCATGCGCAGGTCAAGCAGAGGAACAACACCCCGCCGCCCGCCCTCATCGGCATCGCGCCGGCGGTCCTCGGCAGCGCCCCGGGCGGTGGCTTCTGTTTGCGCGACCCGCCACTGCCGCACGGCGAACCCCGCCAGCAGTAGTGCCGCCACCCCCGCCTCTCCCAGAGTGACAGGGCTGGCCCACCCCCGGTACGGGCCCTCGATCACCGCGTGCACCATCGCCACGAAGCCCCCCGACACCAGCAGCACCCCGAGCACGTCGAACCGCCCCTCCACACGGCCGCCGGCCGGTACCCCCGGCGGACCAGGCGCAGCGGGCGAGCCGGGAGCAGCAGGCGGACCAGGGGCGGCTGGTACGACCCGGACGATGGCCACCCAGGCGCCCGCCAGCACGACCACGTTGGCCACGAACAACGATCGCCAGCCGAAGTGCTCCACGAGCAGCCCGCCCGACAGCGGCCCGAGCACCACGCCCAGGCTCGCCACGACACCCCACGCCGCCAGCGCTTTGGGCAGTTCGGAGCGGGGGAAGACCGTTCGCAGGATCGCCAGCGTGGCCGGCGTGATCATCGCGTTCCCCGCCCCCTGCACGACCCGGGCGGCGATGAGCTGCTCAGGCGTACGCGAGAGCACCGCCAGGATCGAGGCCAGCGCGAACACGCCGAGCCCGGCCATGAGCACGCGCCGCCCGCCGGCCCGGTCGGTCAGCGCCCCCATCGCGATCAGCAGGGACGCCAGGGCCAGCACGGCGGCCTCGGTGATCCATTGAAGCTGTGCGGTGGTGGCGCGCAGGTCCAGGGCGATCGACGGCAGCGCGATCGTCACCGCCATCACGCTCACGCTCATGACGAGCAGCGCGGCGCACAACGCGGCCAGGATCGCGCGCCGCCGGGGATGACCTTCCCCGGGAAACCGGGCGGTGGCCACGTGCGGGCTCATGAGAAACAACCTCCAGGGCGACGGGTCCGCAAGCATAACGACCGTCATGTTAATTATGCAAAACACTCGTCATGCAAATAGGCTGGACGTTCCCAGGAGGACGGCCCGGCGCACGGGACGTCCCACTTGGAGCCGTCGTCCCACCTGGAAAGGAAGCACCGTGGCCAGGCCCCGCGATCCGCAGCGCCGTACCGAGCTTCTCGACGCGATCGTCGACTACCTGGCCGAGAACGGCATCTCCCACCTCTCCCTGCGCCCGCTGGCCAAGGCGCTGGGCCACAGCACGTACGTGCTGACCCACCACTTCTCCGGCAAGGACGAGCTCATCAGCGCGGTGCTCGCCCACCTCTTCCAGCGCCAGCAGGGCCGGCTGGCCGCACTCCCCGGCCCAGCCGAGGACGGCGGCAGCCTCGGCGACGTCGTACGGGCCTCGTGGGCCTGGCACATGAGCGAGGACCTGCCCATGGTCCGGCTGCTGCTCGAGATCGAGGGCCTGTCCGCCGCGGGCCGCCTCACCGGTCCGTACGTGCCCAGGATGCTCGGCGACCGGGCCGGATTCGTGGCCGACGTGCTGCGCGCCCACGGCGTGCCCGAGGAGGCGGCGCTGCGCAACGCCACCCTGCTCAACGCCGCGTACGCGGGGTTGCAGGTCGACTACCTGACCACCGGCGACAAGGACCGCGTCGAAGCGGCACTGAACGAACTCGCCGACACCGCCGACACGTGGACCCGCTTGTAGGGTGCGACGTATGAGCCAGCGGCACTGGATGAACGCCGGCCACGCAGACTCCACCACGCGGGACGGCGAGCACACGGTCTCCAGCACATGGGATGTCGGCCGCAAGAACCCCACCACGTGGGACGCCGGTCACGCTGACTCTCTCAGGTGGGATGCCGCCGCCGCGGTGCTGTGTGTGCTGGTGTTCTGGCTGCCGACGCTTCCCCACCGCTCCCCCTGGCCGGCGGCGGGCCTGATCGCGCTGCTGGTCGCGGGTCTGCTGGTGCGGTCGCGGTGGCCGGCGGCCGCGTTCGCCGCCGTCACCGCCGCGACCCTGGCGGGTGCCGCGCTGGGCATGACGCATGATCCGTTCGTCGCCTCGGCTTGGGTCCTCTATCGCCTGGCGCTCACCCACGGCAGCGACCGCTCGCTCAAGGCCGTCGCGGGAACGGGCGGAGTGACGATCGCGACCGTCGTGTTCCTCGGCACCGCCGACGCCGAAGGCACCGTTCGCTACACGCTCCTGAGCCTGCTCGCCCTGGCGGGCGCGTGGGTGCTCGGCAGCACGACGCGCCGTGCCGCGCTCCAGGCCGAGCAGGCGATGCTCGCGGAACGGCAGGCGGCGGTGACGGCCGAACGGCTGCGCGTCGCACGCGAGGTCCACGACATCGTCTCCCACTCGCTCGGCACCATCGCCGTCACGTCAGGCGTCGCCGCCCGTACGGACGACCCCGGCCGCATGCGTGACCGGCTCGGCCGGATCGAGACGGTCAGCAGGCAGGCCCTGGACGACTTACGCACCACGCTCGGCGCGGTCCGCGACAGCGGCGAAGGCGCCGAACGCCACCCTCAGCCGGGCATCCCGGACCTGTCCGCCCTGGTGGACCGCGTGCGGGACAGCGGCGTCGCGGCCACGCTGACGGTGCGGGACCTCGGAGTGGTTCCCGCCGCCATCGGACTGGCCGTCTACCGCGTCGCACAGGAAGGACTGACGAACGCCGCCCGCCACGCCCCCGGCACCCGCTGCACGGTGACCTTGCACGGTACGCCCGGCGCCCTGCACATATCGATCACCGACGACGGCCCGGCCTCTGCACCCTCACACCCCACCACCAGCCCGGCGTCCGCGCCCCCTCGTTCCGCTGTCGGCCCGGGTTACGGGCTCGTCGGGTTGCGGGAGCGGGTCGAGTTGCTCGGTGGCCGTCTCACCGCGAGTCCCCGTCCCGGGCGAGGGTTCGAGCTGCACGCGGTCATCCCCCTTCCGGAGGCAGGACGTGCCTGATCAGAACGGCGACGGCAACAAGATCTCGGTTCTGGTGGCCGAGGACCAGGACCTGCTGCGTTCCTCACTGCTGGAGCTCATCGCCACCGACCCCCGCCTGGACCCCACCGGCGAGGCCCGCGACGGCCGGGAGGCGGTCGCGGCGGCCTCCCGCCTGCGCCCCGACGTGGTCCTGATGGACATCCGCATGCCGATCATGGACGGGCTCGACGCGACACATGCCATCTGCGCCGCCCTCCCCCGCACCAAGGTCGTCATCCTGACCACGTTCGACCTCGACGAGTACGTCTACGAGGCGTTGCGGGCCGGCGCCACCGGCTTCCTGCTGAAGAACGCCGGAACCGAGGAGATCCTGCGCGCCGTGCACATCGCCCACGAGGGCAACGCCATGCTCGCCCCCGAGGTGACCAGGCGCATGATCGCCGGCCTGGCCGCAGGAAAGGCGCGTCCCCGGCCGGAGCGCCTGGCAGGGCTGAGTGAGCGGGAGCGGGACGTGGTGGCGGCGATCGTACGGGGCCTGTCCAACGACGAGATCGCCGCCGCGCTCTTCCTCAGCCGCGCCACTGTCAAGACCTATCTGAGCAGGCTGTTCCTCAAGCTCGGCGTACGCGACCGCACCCAGCTCGTCATCCTCGCCTACGAGTCCGGCTTCGTCGACGCCCAGCGGAAGGCGAACAATGCGCCAGTCGCCCAGCAGCGGGCGAACGATGCGCCACCCGCCCAGCGGCCGAACGGCCGATGAGCCACTCGCCGATCGGCCGAACGACCAATGGGCCGATTGCCCACCGCCCGGGCGACCTGATGGCCGGTCAGGTGCTGAGGGGTGATCCCACGCGGTGCAGGGTGCCTTCGGGGTCGACGTAGGCGAACTCGCGCAGGCCGTAGTCGGTGTCGGTGGGTTCCCCGAGCCGGCCTTCGACGCCGGCCGCCACCCACTGGGCGTGCAGGGCGTCCGCGTCCGAGACGTACAGGTAGACGGCCCCGCCGGTCCGGAGCGGATCGTGCTCGTCCCATTCGGTCAGGTGCAGCGACACGCTTCCCCGCTCGGCGAAGGCGTAACGATCGCCGCCTTCGTAGGCCCGGACGCTGAAGCCGAGCCGGCGATACCGCTCCATCGAGGCATCCAGGTCCCGCACCGGCAGCACCGGGGCCACTTCCTCGAAGTCCACCTCATCGGTCATCGGGAACCCCCCTCGTCGTGGTGTCCGTTCCGATCATATGGGTGCGCCGGGAACGTTCGGCCGGGAGCGCGCCGGTAGGTGTCAACCTTTGGCCGACGCGCCGGTACGGCCCTGCCTGACACGCTGAAAACCATGATCGAAATCGTCGGCCTCACCAAATACCACGGCGGGAAAGCCGCCATCCAGGACGTCTCCTTCGCCGTCCGCCCCGGCCGCGTCACCGGCTTCCTCGGCCCGAACGGCGCGGGCAAATCCTCCACGTTGCGCATCCTGCTCGGGCTCGACCGCGCCGACGCGGGCAGCGCGCTCATCGGCGGCCGGCCGTACCGCAAGCTGCGCAATCCGCTGCGCACGGTCGGTTCGCTGCTCGAAGGCAGCGGCGCGCACCGCTCCCGCACCGCCCGCGCGCACCTGACCTGGGTGGCCCGCACGAACGGCATCCCCACCGATCGGGTGGAGGAGGTCATCGAACAGGTCGGGCTGGCGCACGCGGCGCGCAAGCGGGTCGGCGCGTACTCCCTCGGCATGGGGCAGCGCCTGGGCATGGCGGCCGCGCTGCTCGGCGAGCCGGACGTGCTCGTGCTCGACGAACCCGTCAACGAAGCCTTTGAGCCACGTGCTCCTTCGCCGGGCGAAACCTCTGAGCTACGTGCTCCTTCGCCGGGCAGGCGGAAGGTCCGAGTCGCCCCTCTCCTCCGTCCGGCCAGGTGCCTGGGGGTCTGCTCACCGTCCCGGGCCCGGGGAGCCGATGAGGTGGGCCAGGCGTCGGGCCTCCAGGACCAGGCGGCTCGATCCCTTGCGGGCGGCGACCGCCGCCACCTGCGGCAGGTGCGCGCGTACGCCGGCGATCCTGGCCGCCCGCGCCCCCGCCGCCAGCAGGTCCGCCACCCCGGCGCGCGGCCGCTCGCCCTCCTTCGGCAGCAGCCCTTCCAGCACGTGCGCGATCACCGCCCACACCGCCTCGTACGCCCCGGCCTGGGTGGCGTCGTCGAGGGCCGACACCACGCGGTTCAGCTTGACGAGGTCGGCCGTGACCAGGGCCGTGATCGCCTCCGCCAGCTCGCGCGCCGGCACCTCACCCCGCGCCGCCAGGGTGAGCAGGGCGTCGGTGGCGGCGGCCCGTTCCGCGGCTCTGGCTCGGCCCATGCCGCTGACCAGGGCGTGGGCCATGGCGGGGCCGGGCGGGCCGTCGCCGTGGGCCAGGACCGCCAGCACCTGCGTCTGCTGGTCGCTCGCTTCCATGGAGGTCACCAGGTGGCCGATCAGGTGGGCGGCGGCGAACTCGCGGTTGGCGGGCAGGACGAGTGACCACCAGGTCAGCGCGTAGGTGTGGCCGTCCCGCAGCTCGAACAGGTCACGTACCTGCTCGGGCAGGCCGGGGGCGGGCGGGGTGAGTTCGACTGATAAGTCCTGCCACTGCCAGCTGTGCACGGCAGGGCGTACGGACACGCTGACCCCAGGGTCGGCCAGCCCGCCGTCCCGCATCCACGCCGCGCACCTGCGGCCCGCCTCCGACGTCAGCCGGGCCGCGCGCTCCACGTCGGACGGCGAGCAGCGGCGCGGCAGCCGCAGCAGGGCCTGGGCCAGGTCGGCGGGCAGGGCCCGCACTCCTTCAGCCTCCAGCAGTTCGAGTCGGTCGAGCAGCGCGGAAGGGTCGAGGCCGCCGGTGCCGGCCGTGGGCGTGGCCAGCAGGACCGGGTAGCCGGTGCCCTCCTCGAAGGGGGTCACCAGCTCCAGGGCGCGGCGATGGTAGAGCCGCTCGGGCGCGCCGGGCATCCACGGGTTCCGCCGCCTGGGCGCCGCACCCGTCAACTCCTTGCTGTCCTGCGGGGAGGCGAAAGCGAGGAATGCCCGGTACACCGCGTGCCGGACATTGTCGTAGACCTCGTCGGCGTAGTAGCCGTACGCGGACGGCTCGAACGGCTGGCACCAAGGTCGCAGGGCCGCGCGCAGCCGTTCGGGGTCCCGGTGCGACCATTCGGCCAGGCCCGCGAGGAGGCGTTCGTAGCAGTACGCGTCGGCCCGCCAGGAGTAGGCGGCCAGCTCACGGGCCAGCTCTTCCGGCGAGGCGATGGGCGGCGGCATCGCCGGGCCCCGGCCCGCAGTCAGCACGGGCGTGTCGGGCAGGTCGGGCGCGGCGATGCCGCCCCCGTACGCCGCCGAGATCTTCTCCCGCAGCTCTTCCGGCAGCTCCGCCGCCGCCTGCCTGATCGCCTCGCGGCCCTCGGGCCCCGCCTTCGGCGCGAGCTTGACGGCCAGCCGCACGGCCCGCTCCTGCAGCGCCAGCGTGTCCTGGATGAGGATCTGCGACAGCGCCGCCAGCACGGTGTCGGCCCGCCCCGCGTCGCGCAGCACCGCGTCGCCCGCCCACGACAGCGCCGCGCGCAGCAGCTTCTTCTCCGGCCGGAACGTCAGCGACTCCAGCGCCTCGGCGAACAGTTCCTCCTCCAGCCGTCCCGCCTCCTCCAGACGGCGTAGCTGCGCCAGCGCCACGTCGGCCACCGCGACGGGACCGGCGGGCAGCAGGGCGGTGTAGTCCCTGGCGTGGCGGGCCGATTCGTCGATGTCGAGGTCGAGCCGGTCGTGCAGGCCCGCGAGCTCGACCGGCGCGCCCGGGCCGTCGCGCAGCAGCCTTCGCAGGACTCCTTCGATGACGGACGTACGGTCCAGCGCGCCTTGGCCGAGGAGCGTCATGACCGTCTCCACGACGCGCCACAGGCCGATCCCGGCCAGGCCGTCGATCTCGAAGATGCGCGGGCCGTAGGCGGCGAACAGCGGGTCGGCCGGGTCCGCGCGGGGGCTCAGCGTACGCAGCCAGCCAAGCTTGAACGCGTCGTCGTCCGGCGGATCGATGCCGTGCTCGCGTACCAGCTTGGCCACCACCTCCCAGTACAGCAGGTCCGGCAGCCGGGTCCTGGCGGCGATGCGGCGGGCCACGTCGGCCTGCCACTCCACCGGCCGCAGGCGCAGCAGCTCGACGACGCGCCCCGGGTCCACTGAGTAGGCGCTGCGCCAGTTGAACTCGCGCCTGAACATCCACGCCGTCACGGCCGCCGCGCCGCCCAGGCAGGCCACTCCGGCCAGCAGCGGTGGCCGTACCTGCCCCGACCAGTCGCCCCAGCCGGGCGTGCGGGACTCCCTGGCCAGGTAGGCGGGCAACTGGGCGGCGACCTCCTTGCGGCCGCCGGCGTCCAGTTCGGTGACGTGGCGGAGCACGCCGCTCTCGTCCCACTCCTTGAACAGCTTGAGCAGATCCTCCCACGCGTTCACGCGCGCCCCTCCCCGCTGCCAACGGCGCGCCCTCGCTGCGCCTGCCATTGCGGGGACACTAGCGGCCGGCCACGACAATTCCCGGATCACTGAAACAATGAAAACCGTTGTCAGGGACGTGTCATACTAAGTCCCCTTCGTAATCAGGGGGGACCGGATGACGCAGAGGGCGACCCCGGCGGACCAGGCCGGCGACGTCTCTGCCACCGCGCCCGAATCCGAATCCGGTGCCGGTGCCGGTGCCGGTGCCGGTGCCGGTGCCGGTGCCGGTGCCGGTGCCGGTGCCGGTGCCGATGGCGGGCGCGATGCCGACGCCGGGTCCAGTGCCAGCGCTGCAGCCGGGCCCGGAAGCGAAGCCGGACTCGGGGGCGGCAGTGAAGCCGGACTCGGGGGCGAACGCGGGGGCCAGGGATGCGAACGCGGGGGCTGGGGAGGGTTGCCGTGGGCGTTCGTGGTGCTGGCCGGGCTGTTGGTGGTCGGCAGGTTCGTGTTGGCGCCGCACCTGACGGACCCGGCGCTGCGGACCTGGGCCACGGTGTTCGTGGCCGTGTGTGTGCAGGCGCTGCCGTTCCTGGTGTTCGGGGTGATGTTGTCGGCGGCGATCACGGCGTTCGTGCCGCCGTCGTTCTGGACGCGGGCGCTGCCCCGGCGGCCCTACGCGGCGGTGCCGGTCGCGGGGGTGGCGGGGGCGGTGATGCCGGGTTGCGAGTGCGCGTCCGTACCGGTCGCCGCGGGGCTGATGGCGCGCGGGGTGGCGCCACCCGCGGCGCTGGCGTTCCTGCTCGCCTCCCCGGCGATCAACCCGGTGGTACTGGTGGCCACCGCGGTCGCCTTTCCCGGGGAGCCGTCGATGGTGGTGGCGCGGTTCTGCGCCTCGCTCGCGGTGGCCGTGCTGGCGGGCTGGATCTGGGCGCGGTTCGGGAGCACGAGGTGGCTGCCCGTGCCGCGCCGCCCGGCCGGGCACGGGCAGGGCGGCCGATGGGGCTCGTTCGTGGACTCGATGTGCCACGATCTCATGCACGCCGGCGGGTTCCTGGTGGTGGGCGCGCTGGCCGCGGCCACGCTGAACGTAGTGATCCCGCGCGAGTGGCTGACCGCCGTGGCCGGGATTCCGGTGGTGTCGGTGCTGGTGCTGGCGCTGCTGGCGGTGCTGCTGTCGATCTGCTCGGAGGCCGACGCGTTCGTGGCTGCTTCGCTCACGGCGTTCTCGCCCACGGCGAAGCTGGCGTTCCTGGTGGTGGGGCCGATGGTGGACCTGAAGCTGATCGCACTGCAGACCGGAACCTTCGGCGGAGCCTTCGTACGGCGATTCGTGCCGCTCACGCTGGTCCTGGCGATCGGCGTAAGCTTCGCGGCCGGATGGGCGCTGCTGTGAGCGGGCGATCCCAGGCGAGTCTGCTGCTGGTGCTGGGGGCGACGGTGCTGGCGGTGTCGGCGTTCTCGGGGATGTACGCCAACTACGTCAGGCCCGGTTTCCGGCCGGCGCTGGTGGCGGCCGGTGCCGTGCTGGTGCTGGTGGCCGTGTTGTCGTTCCGGCGCGAGCAGCGTGCGCCCAGGGTGGCCTGGCTGCTGGCGGTTCCGGTGTTCGCGATCGTGCTGGTGGCGCCGCCGGCGCTCGGCTCGTACGCGGCCCGCCGTGGCGACGCCGCTCCCCCGCCGGCCGCCGATCACCGGGCGCTGGGCGCGGGGGTGACGGACCTGACGCTGGGCGACTTCATCGGGCGCGCCACCGCGGGCGGCTCACTGGCGGGCCGCCGGGTCGGCCTGACCGGTTTCGTGGTGCGCGCGCGAGAGGGCTGGTACGTCGCCAGGATGCGGATGGCCTGCTGTGCCGCCGACGCGTTCGTACTGGAGGTGGCCGTCGAAGGGGCGTCGGCGCCGCCTGAGGACACCTGGGTCCGGGTCACCGGCACCTGGGCGCCCGGCAGACAACCCGCCATCAGGGCCTCCGAGGTGCGGCCGGTCGAGCGGCCGGAGGAGCCGTACGAACTGCTGTGAGACCTCAGCGCTTGCGCCAGTACCCGCAGAACATGATCTGCTCCTTCGGCACCCCGCTGCGCACCCAGTGCCGCCGCAACCCCGTGGCCAGCGCGGACTCCCCCACCACCCAGCCGAAGAACGGCTCCTGCGGCACCGGCAGGGCGCACGCCGCCGCCAGCGCCCGGGCTCCGGGGGCGGCCGTGTGGTCCTCGCGTACCAGCCAGGTCACCTCGACCCCCTCCGGCGCCCGCAGCACCTGCCGGTCCTCCGCCGAGGGGATCTCGATCAGCGCGTGCCCCAGCGTGTCGCCGGGCAGCGAGGCGAGGATGCCCGCGAGCGCCGGCAGCCCGCTCTCCTCGCTGACCAGCACCACTCGCCGCGTCCCTGAAGGCGGGTTGAAGCCGATGCCCTCGTCGATGATGGCGGCGCTGTCGCCGGGCTCGCAGGTCTCGGCCCACGTCGCGGCGGGCCCGGCCGTGCCGTCGGCGGCCGTGCCGTGCAGGACGAAGTCGACGTCGATCTCCGGGCCCTCGGGGCCGTCGGCGCGGTAGGCGCGTACCGAGTAGTTGCGCAGCACGGGGCGGGAGGTCTTGGAGATCGTCAGGTACTTGGCGAAGCCGAGGGCGGTGAGCCGGTCGGGCAGGCGGGTCAGTGAGTCGGCCGCGATGGGCAGGAAGAGGCGGAACCACTGGTCGAAGCCCATGGGGACGAAGTTCTTGATGTCGCCGCCGCCGAAGGTGACCCGGGCGAAGTGCGGGGAGAGGCGTTCGCGGCGCAGGACGCGCAGGGTGATCAGTTCGGAGGTCTGGGGCTTGATCCTGGTGCTGTTGAGGTTGTTGCCGGGCAATGCGGGCTCCTGGTCGTCAGAGGGTTGGGGGCGCGGATCAGCCTTGGGAGAACCCCGGGTGGCGAGCCGCCTCCGCGCACACGGACTGCTCGCCACCCGGGGTCGATCATGGGAGCGGGTCGCTCCGGGCCGCGGCGACGTAGGCCAGGCAGGCGGCGCGGACGTCCGGACCGAAACGCACCGCCCAGCCGTCGGGTACGGCGGCGTAGGACGGCCAGATGGAGTGCCGCTCCTCGTCGTTGGCCACGACGAGGAACTCGCCGCCCTGGTCGTCGAAGGGGTTCACCGGTCAAGCTCCCGCAGTCGGGCCGCGACGATCGCGCCGATGCCGGCGATCGGTCCCGGCCGGGTCATGTCCTTGTGGCCGCAGACGACCTCGTGCGTCTCGATCTCGCCGGAGATGTACGGGCGCCAGGCGTCCCCGGTCGGAGTGTCGTCGATGGTGGAGCGGAAGAACAGCAGGTCGCCGTCGTACTCGCGGGTGTCGAGTCCTCGCATGAGACGGTTGGTGTTGAGGTGGACGTCCGTCAGCTCGGTGAGCGTCCTGGCCGGCAACCCGGCCAGCGGACTGGCCTCGCGGCGCAGGATCTCCACCACGCACTCCAGCGTAAGCGCGGTGCCAGACGCGGTGCTGGGCGCGGTGCCGGACGCGGCGTCGGACGCGGCGTCGGACGCGGCGTCGGACGCGGCGTCGGACGCAGTGCGGCCCATCGTGAGTAGCGCCTCCAGTGCGTCCGTCTCGTCTGGTGGTGGCAGGTCGCGTAGGGCCTCGGCGGGGCGGGCGTCCAGGATCGCCAGCAACGCCACCGCCTGGCCGGCCAGGCGCAGTTGCACGGCCATCTCCTGGGCGATCACGCCGCCGGTGGACCAGCCGAGCAGATGGTACGGGCCGCGCGGCCGTACCAGCCGGAGCTGGGCCACGTAGTCGGCGGCCAGCTTGCGCAGCGAGGTGGGCAGCCGGTCGCGGCGGGCCTGCAGGCCGTAGATCGGCCGGTCCGGCACGTGCCTGAGCAGGCCGCCGTAGCACCAGCTCAGCCCGCCCGCGGGATGCACGCAGAACAGCGGCGCCTTCGAGCCCTGCTCGCGCAGCGGCAACAGCACCTTCAGCGGGTCCCTGCGGGCGCCGCCCTCCACCAGCGCGGCCAGCCCGGCGGCGGTCGGCGTCTCGAACAGCGCGCCGACCGGCACCTCGGCCCCGAACACCTCCCTGACCCTGGCGACCAGCCGCACTGCCGCCAGCGAGTGGCCGCCGAGATCGAAGAAGCCGTCGTCCACGCCCACCCGCCGCACGCCGAGCACCTCGGCAAACAACGCACACATCGTCTCCTCACGCGGCCCATCCGGCAGCCGACCCGTGCCTGTGCCCGTGTCCATGCCCGTGCCCGCAGCCGCCTGGGGTGCGGGAAGGTCGGCGCGGCGGACGTCGCGTACCTTGAGGTGCTGGTCGGCGCGGCCGAAGTCGTGCGTCTTGGCCTGCGGGCCGGAGCGGCCCAGGTGGTCGAGTGTGCCGTCGGGCCGCCACCTGGCCAGGTCGCCGGAGCGGTACATGCGCGCGCCCGGCCAGCCGAACGGGTCGGCGACGAACCGCTCGGCGGTCGCCCCCGGACGACCGAGGTAGCCGCGCGCCAGGCCGTCGCCCGCAACGTACATCTCGCCGACAACCCCGGTGGGGACCGGCCGCAGGGCATCGTCCAGCACGTAGACGCGCAGGTCGGGGAGGCCGCTGCCGATGGGGTTGCCGTGCCGGTCGCCGGGCTGCGGCAGGTGGCGGGTGACGTGCACGGTCGTCTCGGTGAGGCCGTACATGTGGATCAGGTCGGGCGTGTGCGGCCGGCGGTCCCACCAGCCTGCCAGCCGGGCGGGCTCCAGCGCCTCCCCACTGAGAATCACATACCGCAGGGCCAGGTCGCGGCCGTCGTCGGCGTCCGCGAGCTGGTGGAAGGCCGGCGAGGGCTGGTTGAGCACGGTGACGCGCTCACTTTCCAGCAGGTTCAGGAGGTCCGATGGGGAGGAGCTCATCTCGTACGGAACCACGACCAGCCGGCCGCCGTACAGCAGCGCCCCCCACAGTTCCCACACCGACAGGTCGGAGGCGCAGGAGTGGAACAGCGTCCACACGTCATCGGGCCCGAAGCCGAACCAGTGGTCGGTGGCCGACAGCAGCCGCGCCACATTGTGGTGGGTGACCAGCACACCCTTGGATTCGGAGATGTAGAAGACGTACGCGGCGTCGTCCGGCCGCAGGTCCCGCTCGGGGTCGTGGTCGAGCCAGTCGTCCAGGTCGGCGAGCCAGTTCTCGTCCACCACGCACACCGGCCCGGCGTCGGCGACCATGTGGCCGAGGCGGTCGGCCGGGTACGACGGGTCCAGCGGCAGGCAGGCCGCGCCCGTCTTGAGCACCGCGAGCAGGGCGGTCACCAGGTCGGGCGAGCGGGGCAGCGACACGGCCACGATGGCGCCCGGGCGGGCGCCGTACGCGATGAGCTTGTGCGCCAGCCGGTTGGCCCGCGCGTTCAGCCCGGCGTAGGTGAGATCGCCGATCGCGACGGCCTCGGGAGTGCGGCGGGCCTGCTCCTCGAACAGGTCGGGCAGTGTCGGGCCCGGCTCGCTGACCAGGTCGCCGTTCCACTTCTCGACGATCGTACGGCGCTCGCCGGCCGCCAGCAGGTCGAGCCGGCCGATCGGCGCCGACGGGTCGGCCAGCGCATGTTCGAGCAGCCGGGTCAGCCTGCCGGCCAGGGCGGCGGCGGTGGTCCGGTCGAACAGGTCCCGGCTGTATTCGAGGTATCCCGAGCCGGTCGGGCCGAGGTTGAACGTGAGGTCGAACTTGGCGGTCCCGGTGTGCACGACGCTCACGCCGGCGGGGTCCGGGTTGTCCTCGTGGACCAGCATCACCTGGAACAGCGGGTGCCGGTTGCGTGATCTGAGTGGGTTCAGCGCTTCCACGAGGCGGTCGAACGGCAGCCCACCGCGCTCGAACGTGGCCAGGTCGGCTGCCTTGACCCGCTCCAGCAGCTCGGCGAAGGACGGGTCGCCCGAGGTGTCGGCGCGCAGCACGAGTGTGTTGGCGAAGAAGCCGATGGCGTCGTCCAGCGCGCCGTCGTCCCGGCCCGTGACCGTGGTGCCGATCGGGAGGTCGGTGCCCGCGCCGAGCCTGGTCAGCAGGGCGGCCAGCGCGGCGTGCAGCACCATGAACACGCTGGCCCCGGACTCGCGGGCGAACCGCCGCGCGGCCCGCATAAGGGCGGGCGGCAGAGTGACGGGCACTGTGCCACCCGGTACGCCCGACACGCCCGCGCCATCCGACACGCCCGCGGCACCCGGCACGGCCGCGCGTGGCCGGTCGAAGGGCAGGTCAAGCCGGTCGGGCAGCCCCGCGAGGGCTTCGCGCCAGTGCTCAAGATCGGTGTCGGGGGGAAGGTCACGCTGCCAGAGCGTGTAGTCGGCGTACTGGAAGGGCAGCGGCTCGTACGCGGGCTCCGCACCCTTCTTCCTGGCCTCGTACGCGGTCAGCACGTCCTTCATCAGCGGCCCCGCCGACCGGCTGTCGGCGGCGATGTGGTGCAGGACCAGCATCAGCACGTGCTCCTCCGGGCCGAGCCGCAGCAGGTGGGCGCGGAACGGCGGCTCGGCGACCAGGTCGAAGCCGCGGCGCGCGATCACCCGCATGGCCGAGGCCGGGTCGTCGGGCTGCCAGACGGGCAGCGACAGGCGCGGGCGGTCCAGGATCTGCTGGCGGGGCACGCCTGCGCGTTCGGGGAAGATCGTGCGCAGGATCTCGTGCCTGGCCACGACGTCGTCGAGCGCTTCACGCAGCGCTGCGCGGTCCACCTCGCCGCGCAGGCGCAGGGCGAGCGGGAGGTTGTACGTCGGGTTGGGGCCCTCGATCCGGTACTGGAACCAGAGCCTGGCCTGCGCGGGCGACAGCGGGATGTTCTCGGGGCGGGTACGGGGTGCCGGCGGCGGGGGTTCGACGGTGGTCGTACCCAGTTTCCTGACCAGTTCGGCGGGGGTGGGAGTGGCGAAGATGTCCTTGATGGGCAGGTCCTTGCCGAACATCTCCCGTACCCTGACCGCCAGCCGCGCCGCCGCCAGAGAGTGGCCGCCGAGATCGAAGAACTCGTCGTCCCTGCACACCATCCGCAGGCCGAGTATTTCGGCGAACAGGCCGCACATCGCCCGCTCGGCCGCGTTGCGCGCCGGCCCGCTCTGGCCCTGGCCGGGGTGGGGGGCGGGCAGGGCGGTGCGGTCGAGCTTGCCGTCAAGGGTGCGGGGCAGGGAATCCAAGGCGACGATCGCGGCGGGGGCCATGCCGGCGGGAAGCCGGGCGGCGACGTAGGCAGCCAGCCCTTCGACAACTTCCCCGACCGCACCCGCAGAAACCGACCTGTCTGCGGCCCTGACCCCGCCCGCGGGACCCGACCCGTCTGTGGCCCTGGCCGTGCCTGCGGGAACCGGCCCGTCTGGGGCCGTTTCGGTGGGGCGCGCGGGGACGACGTAGGCGATCAGGCGGTTCCCGTGCGCCGCGACGGCCGCCGCCGTCACGCCGTCGTGGCCTTCGAGTACGGCCTCGATCTCGGCGGGATCGATCCGTACGCCGCCTACCTTCACCTGGTCGTCGGCCCGGCCCAGCAGCTCCAGGCGGCCAGGCGCGGCCCAGCGGGCGCGGTCGCCCGTGCGGTACATGCGGGTGCCGCCGGGCGCGGCCACGAACCGCTCGGCGGTCAGGTCCGGGCGTCCGAGGTAGCCGCGCGCCAGACCGTCCCCGGCCAGGTACAGCTCGCCCGCGACGCCGGGCGGCGCCGGATGCAGGGCGTCGTCGAGCACGTGTACGGAAGTGCCGTCGGTGGGGCTTTCCGAACCGTCGCCGAGCCAGGTGTAGGCGTCCGCCGCGGATTCGGCGGGGCCGTAATGGCTGACGGCCGGGGCCCGCTCGCGCAGCGCCCGCCACATCGGTCCGGACACCGTCTCGCCGCCCACCACCACGATGCGCGGGCCAGCCGGCAGGGCGGGCAGTTCCCTCAGTTGTGTGGGGGTCAGGCCGAGGCAGTCGATGCCGTGTTCGCGCATGTACGCGGTCAGCGCGTCGGGGTCGCGGTAGGCGTCGTCGCCGAGCAGGTGCAGCTCATGGCCGCCGATCAGCCACAGCAGCGGGTCCAGGCAGGCGTCGGAGGAGAAGGATGCGGTGTGCGCGACCCGCAGCCGCTCGCCGTCCGGGTACAGCCGCTCACGGTGCCCGTCCAGCAACGCCGCCAGCCCTCGATGCGTACCCACCACACCCTTGGGACGGCCGGTGGAGCCCGAGGTGTAGATCACGTAGGCGGGATGGCCGGGGTCCGGCGTGGCGAGCGCGGCACCGCACTCAAGCGCGGCGCCCTCCTCAGGGGCGGCACCCTCCTCGGTAGCGGTGTCCGTCTCGGGGGCGGCTCCCTCCTCGGGGGCGGTGTTCGCTTGGGTGGTCAGCCATTCGTGGGTGAGCACGATCGATGGGTCGGCGTCGGCGAGTATCAGCTCTCGCCGGTCCGCCGGATGGGCCGGGTTGACCGGCAGGAAGGCCGCGCCACTGCGCAGTACCGCCAGGAGCGCCACCACCAGTTCGGCCGAGCGGGGCAGCGTCACGGCGACCACCCGCTCGGGCCCGGCGCCGTGCGCGGCCAGGCGGCGGGCCAGCCGGTCCACCCGCGTGCCCAGCTCGGCGAGGGTCAGCGTCTTACCGTCGCAGGTCAGCGCCGTTCGTTCGGGCGTGTCCCGCACCTGCGCGAGGAAGGCGTCCACCACAGTAGTAAGGCGCGGCCCGGCAGCACCGGCGGGCGGGGCGTCGTCAGCGGGCTGCCGGGCCGCGGGCACAGTAAGCCTGGAGGGCAGATTCAGGGTGGTGCGGTCCTCGTCGGACAGCAGGGACAGGCGGCCGATGGGCGTGTCGGGCGGGCAGGAGCCGAGCGCCGCGAGCAGGCAGGCCAGGCGGCGGGCGTGGGCGGCCAGCGCGTCCTCCGTGTAGAGGGCGGCGTTCCCGTCGAGCTCCAGGGTGCGGCGGTCGCCGTCCAGCAGCAGCGCCACGGCCAGGTCGTCCACGGGCCCTGAGGCGAGGGTGGTGATGCCGGCCCGCGCGGCGGAGAACTTCACCTCCGACGGGAACGGCTTGACGCTGAGCAGCGGCCCGAACAGTGCCCGCGACGTGCCCGCCAGCCCCAGGTCGCGGCGCAGGTCCTCGATCCGGTAGCGGCCGTGACGGCGGGCCTCGACGATGCGGCGGGCGGCGTCGCCCACGAGTTCGGCCACTGTACGGCCGGGCCGCACGTCGAGCCGGACGGGCAGCACGTTGGCGGTCAGGCAGGGCACGCGCAGGGCGGCGCCGGTACGGTTCGGCAGCGGTAGCCCGAGCAGCACGTCGGTGCTGCCGGTGAGCCGGCCGAAGTAGCAGGCCAGCCCGGCGGCGGCGACATCGGCCCAGGTGGCGCGGGCCTGACGGGCGAGCTCGTCCCAGTGCCCGGCGGGCGGGAGGGGCACGCGGCACCGTACGGTCTCACGGGCCGACACGGCCGACACGGCCGACACGGCCGACGGCCCCGCAAGCCCGCCCGACCGGGCCGACGGCCCCGCAAGCCCAGCCGACATAGCCGACCGACCCGCAAGCCGGGCCGACGTGGCCGACCGACCCGCGAGCCCGGCCAACATGCCCGACCGCCCCGCGAGCCCGGTCGGCTCGGGAGACCCGTGGAGCCGGTCCAGCCAGTACGCCCGGTCGCGCCCGTACCGCTCAGAGCCCCGGTAAGCCTCCTCCTCCGCCAGCACCGCCGCCATCGACCCGAACGGCCCCGCACCCGGCGTAAGCCCGTCGGCCAGCGCCGTGTAGATCTCGCCCATCCGGGAGACGATCATGGACAGCGCGTGGACATCCACGAGGATGTGATGCGCCCGCACGTACCAGACGTGGTGGTCGTCGGCCAGTCGCAGCAGCGCGTGCCGCGACAGCCGGCCGGTCACGACGTCCACGGGCGTTCCCAGGTCGGCGGCCATCCAGTCCCGCGCGGCGGCCTCGGGCTCGGCCTGGCCGCGCAGGTCGAGCACGGTGAGGCAGCCGCGCAGGGAGTCGTAGTCGGGCAGGTACTGCGCGGGTTCCTCGGTGAAGCGCAGCCGCAGCGGCTCCGCCTCGGCCAGGCAGCGTTCCAGCGCCCGCTCGAACACCTCGGGCAGCAGCGGCCCGTGCAGGTCCACCCGGCCGGCGGTGTTGTAGACGGGGCTGGCTGGATCGAGCCGCTGGGCGAACCAGATCCCGGCCTGTGCCCCGGAGAGCGGCATCGAGGGTGGCGTCGGAAGTGACAGGGTCGGGGAGGTCAAGCCAGCAGCTCCGCCCACGCCGAGATCGTCGGCTTCTCCACCAGGTCGGGGAAGCCGATCTTGTGGCCGTCCTGCTGCCAGCGTTCGATGAGGGTCATGACGCGGATGGAGTCGAGTCCCGCTTCGACGAGGTCCTCGTCGAAGCCGAGTTCGTCCGGTTCGACGAACAGCAGTTCGGCGATCTGCTCGCGCAGCCGCACGGCGGTCTCAGACACCGGCCACCGCCCGTGTCAGGGCTTGGCTGATCCGGCTGGTCGTGGTGGTGACGGCGCACCTGTCGGCGGCGTAGGTGAGGGCCATGTCGTGGTGCTGGCGGGAGAAGTCGGCGACCGCGTCGGCGACCACGAACGCCTGGGTGTCGCGCATGAACGCCTCGGCGGCCGTCATCAGGACGCCGATGTGGGCGTAGATGCCGCAGATGATGATCTGGTCGCGGCCCTGGTCGGACATCAGCTCGGCCAGCCCGGTGCGCTGGTAGGCGCTGTAGCGCCACTTGGTGAGCAGCACGTCGCCCTCGGCGGGCGCGAGTTCGCCGGTGATCTCGGCCTCGTGGGGGTCGGCGCCGATGCCGTCGCCCCAGAAGTCGAGCAGCAGGCCGCGCTGCTCGGTGCTCTGGGCGCCGGGCTGGGCGGAGAACACGACCGGGATGTCCAGCTCGGAGCAGCGTTCGCGCAGGGCACGCACGTTGGTCACCAGCTCGACCAGCGGTGAGTGGTCAGGGGTGTAGGCGCTGAGGAAGTAGTTCTGCATGTCGTGGATGAGCAGGACCGCGCGGCGCGGGTCGGGCCGCCAGTCCACCCGGTTGGCAGGCGTCTCGACCGGCATCGGGTACGGCTTGATCGGGGGGATCGGCATGTCATGTCCTTTCGCGGAGGTGACGCTTGCTGACCTTGCCGACCGCGGTCTGCGGGAAGGCGTCGACGAACTCGAAGCGGTCAGGGATCTTGAAGGCGGCGATGCCGCGTTCCCGCAGGAAGGCGCGGAGTTCGGCCTTGCCGGGCCGCTCGCCGCGGCAGATGAGGTAGGCGCAGGAGCGCTCGCCCAGGTAGGGGTCGGGCACGGCGACGACGCTGGCGTCGTGCACGGCGGGGTGGGCCAGCAGGTGGTTCTCGACCTCCTCGCCGGCGATCTTCTCGCCGCCGCGGTTGATCTGGTCCTTGGCGCGGCCCTCGACAACCAGGTGGCCGGTCGGGGTGCGCCGCACGATGTCGCCGGTGCGGTAGAAGCCGTCCTCGGTGAAGGCGGTCCTGTTGTGCTCGTCGGCGCGCCAGTAGCCGCGGATGGTGTACGGGCCGCGGGTCAGCAGGTGGCCCTCGTCGCTCTCGCGGCCGTCGTCGTCGAGGATGCGGATCTCGTCGTCGGGTGAGATGGGGCGGCCCTGGGTGGAGACGATGATCTCCTCGTCGTCGTCCAGGCGGGTGTAGTTGACCAGCCCCTCGGCCATGCCGAAGACCTGCTGCAGTTGGCAGCCCAGTTCGGGACCCACCCGTTTGGCGGCCTCGGCGCTGAACTTGGCGCCGCCGACCTGCAGCACCTCCAGGCTGGACAGGTCGTTCCCGGTGCTCTTGGCGGCCTCCAGCCAGACCAGGGCCAGCGGCGGGACGAGGGCGGCGATGGTGACCCGTTCGCGTTCGATGAGCGGGAAGCAGGTGCCGGGGCTGGGGTCGGGGGCCAGCACGGAGGCGGCGCCCGCGCTGAGCGCGCCGAACACGCCGGGCGAGCTCATCGGGAAGTTGTGCGCGGCGGGCAGCGCGCACAGGTACACGCTGTCAGGCCGCAGCGCGCAGATCTCGGCGCTGGCACGGAAGCTGTAGAGGTAGTCGTCGTGGGTGCGCGGGATCAGCTTGGGCAGGCCGGTGCTGCCGCCGGAGAGCTGCAGGAACGCGATGTCGCCCGGGTCGGGGTCGGGGAGGTCCACGGGGCCGGCTTCCGGCAGGTCACCCAGCACGTACGCGGGCGTCCCCGGGGCCAGGGCGCGGTGCTCGTCGTCGGGGCAGATGTAGGCGGCGGCCTCGGTGAACTCGCAGAAGTAGGAGATCTCGGCCGAGCGGTGGGCGGGCAGCGCGAACACCGGCCAGGCGCCGATCCGGAACAACGCGAAGCACACCTGGTGGAACTCGGGCACGTTGGGCAGTTGCACCACGACCCGGTCACCGGCCCTGATACCGCGGTCGAACAGTCCCGCGGCCAGGCGGTCGGCCCGTTCGTCCAGGTCGGAGAAGGTCCAGCGGGCGTCAGGCGAGATGAGGGCGGGGCGGGAGGCGTGGGTCTTGGCCAGTTCGCGCAACATCCGCCCGAACGTCTCGCCGCGCCAGTAGCCGGCCGCCCGGTAGCGTCCGGCCTCCTGCTCAGACCAGTGCATCGGACACTCCCAGCGCGCGCAGCATGGTACGGAACTTGGCGGAGGTCTCGGCGAGCTCCTGGTCGGGGTCGGAGCCGTCGACGATGCCGGCGCCCGCGTACAAGCGGACCGTGTGCTCGGCGACCTCGGCGCAGCGGATCGCGACCGCCCACTCGCCGTCGCCGGCGGCGTCGGTCCAGCCGACCAGCCCGGCGTAGAAGCCGCGGTCGAACGGTTCCAGCCGCTCGATCATCCGGCGCGCCTCGGCCTCCGGCGTGCCGCAGACCGCGGGCGTCGGGTGCAGCGCGGCGGCCAGCGTCAGCGCGGAGGTGCCGGGGTCGCGCAGCGTGCCGGTGACGCGGGTGGACAGGTGCCACATGGTCTCGGTGGACGTCAGTTCGGGGGTGACGGGAACGTGCAGGTCCTTGCAGTACGGCGCCAGCGCGTCGGCCACGGCCTCGACCACGAGCCGGTGCTCGTGCAGATCCTTGGCCGATTCGGTCAGGGAGGCGGCCCTGCGGCGGTCCTCGGCGCGGTCGCCGGCGCGGGCCGCCGAGCCGGCCAGCGGGTTGCTCACCACGTCGTGGCCGCGGCGGGAGACCAGCAGTTCGGGGCTGGCGCCGGTGAGCGTGCGCCCGCCGGGCAGCGGGGCGGCGAAGGAGTAGCCGTGCCCGAGCAGCGGGCGCAGCAGGCCGGGCAGGTTGACCGGTTCGTCGGAGCGCAGTTCCACGGTCCTGGCCAGGACGACCTTGTCCACCGCTCCCGCGCCGAGTTCGGCCAGGACCTGCCGGACCGCGGCGGCGTACTCGGCCGGGGACGGCACCCGCCTGCTCCACCAGCCGCCGCTGCGCAGCGGTGAGCCGCCCGGCTGGATGGGCGCCGACCAGGTCTCGGCCTCCGGCTGGATCAGGTGCGCCGTCCCGTCGAACCCGATGGCCCCGGCGACCGGCCCGTCCACCTGCCCGGCCAGTGTGGCCAGGTCACCGCCGGCGATCCCGCGCACCCCCTGGGTGAGCAGCGTGCCGCTGGAGGAGCCGAACAGCACCGACTTCGCGCGGTCGTACCCCGCCAGCGGATCCGCCGCGGTTGTCAGCAGATGCATGAACTTCCAATCTCGTCAGGCACGAAGGGTCGCGCCGCCGTCCACAAGGAGGTCGTGCATGGTGATGTGCCGGGCCCGGTCCGAGCACAGGAACAGGACCGCGTCGGCGATGTCGGACGGCTCGGCCACCCGGCCGAGCGGGATGCCGACCCGGAAGCTGCCGGGGTCGCCGGCGAGCGTGGCCGACAGCGCCTCGTCGGGATCCTCGCCGGCCCACAGGGCGCGCAGCATGGCCGTGTCGGTCGAGCCGGGTGAGACGACGTTGCACCTGATGCCGTGCCCTGCCACCTCCAGGCCGAGGCAGCGGGTGAACATGCGGGCCGCCGCCTTGGAGGCGGCGTAGGCGGCCATGCCGACGCGCGGCACGGAGGCGGCGTTGGAGCCGACGGTGACGATCACCCCCGCGCGGCGGGGCGTCATCCGGCGGGCGACGGCTCGGGAGACGTGGAAGACACCGTCGGCGTTGACGGCGAAGCTCTGGCGCCAGTGGTCGTCGCCGGTGTCGTCCACCGCGCCGGGCAGGAGCACGCCGGCGATGTTGACCAGGATGCCGATCGGGCCGAGTTCCCGTTCGACGGCCGTGACGACCTCCTCGACGTCGCGGGCGTCACGTACGTCCATCTGGTACGGCACCACGTCGCCGCCCGTACCGGCGTGCAGGTCGGCGGCGGCGACCTTGGCGCCCGCCTCGGCCAGCGCGGCGCACACCGCTGCCCCGATCCCGCGGGCCGCGCCGGTCACCAAGGCGATACTGCCCTCGATCCCGTCCATTTGCGGCAAGCCCTCCCCGAATGCTCTAGTTAGGTAAGCCTTGCCTAATTTGATCGGAAAGTCAGCATCTGTCAAGAGAGTGTTTCGGTGCCTCCGCCGCCGCCCGCCACGCCCGGCGCGCCTCCGGATGATCTACGGCCGGCGGCGTTCACCGCTGCTCGGCGCGTCCTTCCGGGGGCGCGGGAAGAACCGTGTGAGCCGCGCCACGCGCCGGTTCCGGGAAAAAGGGGGGAGGATGGTTACCTGAGAGTTGCGTCCCCTGCTCGTGGCGACCTGACCTGCGGTGGGATAGTGGTGTCGGCGAGCGGAGGAGGTACGCCATGGTCTCGGTAACGGGCCTGCCCGAACCCGCCGCGCCGGGTCCGGAAACCTGCCCGGTCATCGCGCTCGTGTCCTCGGCCGGCGGGCTCACCGCAACCGCCCTGGTCCTGGAGGCGCTGCCGCCGGACCTGGCCGCCGCGGTCCTCGTGCTGCAGCACATCGCGCCCGACTACAAGAGTGTCCTGCCGGAGATCCTCGGCAAGCGGACCGGGCTGACGGTGGAGCCCGCGTACGACGGGCAGCGGCTCGCCCTGGGCCGGGTGGCGGTCGCACCGCCGGGGCGGCACCTGCTGGTGACCAAGGACCGGCTGCTGGCGCTGATCCCCTCCGGCCCGTACCCGCCCTCCCGCCCGTCGGCCGACCTGCTGCTGGTCACCCTGGCGGTGGCGGCGGGACCCGACGTGGTCGCCGTCATCCTGTCCGGACGCGGCAACGACGGCGCGACGGGGGCCACGGCCGTGCACCGGTTCGGCGGAACCGTCGTCACCACCGACGCCGACACCAGCAACCATTTCGACATGCCGGGCGCCGTCATCGCGCGGGACGCCATCGTCGATCACATCGTGCCGCTGAACCAGGTGGCCCCACTGCTGCTCGACCTGGTGGGACCGCAGCAACGGCGGGATCAGCAACACGGCGGGCAGGCGCTCCAGGGCCGGCCGTCCTGACTCACCACCTTGACAACGAACCTCGGCCGTGCGCCCCGAGCGTCGCGGGTCCCTGAGCCCGGCTACCGCGAGCCGGGCGGCGGAGCGCCGTGGCGGAGGAGCCCGATCGTCTGCATGGCGAGGACGAGCACCCGGCTGACGATCAGCGCCGTCCACAGGCCGGTCAGTCCCCAGGTGGCCGTCACCGGGGTCACGGCCACGGCGAGCGCGCCGTGTCCCACGGACGCCGACAGCAGGATCCAGCCCGATCGCTTGAGGCCCATCAGGCAGGCGGACATCACGATCACGCAGTTTTCGGTCAGTGCATAAATCGCCAGCAGCGGCAACAGGCCGAGGGTCAGGGCGAGCACCCGGGCGTCGGTGGTGAACAACCTCAGCACCGCCTCCCCCAGCAGGAGCAGCAAGAGCGCGCCGGCCGACACCCCCGTGGCCGCGACCGTCAGAGCCGCCCCGATGAAGCGCCGGGCCTCGCCCCGGGTGGCCGACCTGGCGATCTCCGGCGTCGCGGCCTGACCGGTCGCGAAGGCGATCAGCCCGATGGGCCCTTCCACCGAGAGCAGGATCGCGTGCGCCGCGGCGGCGTGCGCCCCGCCCCCCGCGGCGGCGTAGGTCACGGTCCCCATCACGGCGGACTTGATGATGAGCGTGCCCGACATCGGCAGGCCAACCCTGGCCATGCGCGCGATCTCCCGGAACCGGGGGCGCCCCGGCCACAGGGATCGGCCCGCCAGTTCCGGCAGGCGCCGCAGCAGCAGGTTGGACAGGGCGACGGAGACGGCGGTGGAGATCAGCCCGGCGATGCCCGTGCCCTGGACGCCGAGCCTGGGCACCAGGAGGACGAGCAGGAGCACGTGCAGGGCCGTGCCGGTCAGGCCCGGCCAGAGCACCCTGCGACTGTGCCCCAGGGCGATCAGCATCCCGCCGGCGCCCCCGCCCGCTGCGGCCAGCAGCACCTGAAGGGCGAAGAGCTGGGGCAACACGCCGAACTCGGCCGCCACCCGGCCGCTCACCCCGCCGGCGCGCGCGATCAGCGGAACGCCCAGCATCACCCCCGCGCCGACCGCCCCGGCCGCCAGTGACAGCCAGCGCGCGTCCTTCAGCAGGGGTAACGCCTCGGCGGGACGGTCGCGGCAGGTCGCGACGAACGGCGCCATGCCCCGTACCGCGCCGGCGACGGCCGCGTTGACCGGGACCATCACCGCGGCGAGCAGGGCGAAGGCGGCCAGATCCGCCGTCGCGTGACGGCCGAGCAGGGAGGTGCCGGTGACCTGGGCGATGATCCCCGCGCTGAGGGACAACATGAGCGGAACTGCCGCGCTCAGGATGACGCGGTGCGGAGAAGGCATAAAAAGCAAGATCCCGGACGGTCGGACCGCACGGGATACATGATCATTCTACCATCCCGGCCGTCCGTACCCCGTCAGCCCGGTCGGGGTGCCTTCGGTGGGCGCGGTAGGGTGCCCGAGCCCCATTTCGGTCGGACTGCAACATGCGGCGAGGTGCCGGACACAAACCAGGGTGTTCGGCACTTATCGCAAGGAGACCCTGTGACAGACCGAGATCGCTTCGAAGCGGTCTATGACGCGTACTACCCGGCGATATCCCAGTACGCCGCCCGCCGTACGAGCTCACCCGACGACACCGCCGACGTCATCTCCGAGACGTTCCTCATCGCCTGGCGGCGCGTCGCGGAGGTGCCCGAGGGCGAGCGGGCGCTGCTGTGGCTGTACGGCGTGGCGCGCCGCGTCCTGGCCAACCACAAGCGCGGCGACTCCCGCAGGGCCATGCTCACCGACCGGCTGCGGGACGAGCTGGCCGCCCATCGGCCGCCCACGTCCACCGACCTGGAGCACGTGCGCGCCGCCTTCGACGCGCTGCCGGAACGCGACCGTGAGGTCCTGGCGCTGGCCTGCTGGGAAGGGCTGAGCGGCGACCAGATCGCCAAGGTCGTGGGCTGTACGTCCATCGCCGCCAGGACCCGCCTGCACCGGGCCCGCAAACGACTGGCGGCGGCGCTGGAGCGCAGGCCGTCCTCGACGATCGTGATGGGGGAAGCATGACCGACATCGACCACCTGATCAGGGCCATCGACCCGGCGCCGCACGCACCCGAACAGGGGCCGGGCGCGCGCGAACTGCGGGCCGCGATCCTGGCCGCAGAACCTGAACCCCACCGCCCGTCCCGGCTGCCCGGCCTCTTCGGGCGTTTTGGGCGGGCGCGCGGGACCGTGCTGCTCGCGGCGGCCACCGCCGTGGCCGCGGCCGTGGCGATCGGCGTCGGCCTGCCCGCCGCCGGGCCCGCCACCGAGTACGCCAACGCGGCGGTCTCCATCAAGAAGGCCCCCGACCACTTCAGCGTCACCATCACCGACCCCGCGGCCGACCGCCGGAGCTTCGAGGAGGCCTTCCGCGAGGTCGGGCTGAACGTCACCGTGAAGGTCGTCCCGGTGGCGCCGCAAGATGTGGGCAAGCTGCTCGGTCCGGTCGTGCCCGAGGGTTTCCGCTGGCACGGCAGCATAGGCGTGCAGTATGTGGCCCCCTGCGCTTCGGCGTTCTGCGGCAAGGTCTGGATGCCCGCCGACTTCCCCGGCCGGGTCGTGCTCGGCGTCGGCCGCCCCGCCAAGCCCGGAGAGCCCTACGCCGATGACACCCTGTACGACAAGTCCGGCGAGGAATGCCTGAACGGTTACCAGGCCCGCGGCAAGACGGTCGGAGCCGTCCGCGCCGAGGTGCGGCGGCACGGGCTGAAGAGCGCGCACCGCCTGCTGTGGACCCTGCCCGACGACAGCTTCTTCGATGCGGCCGTCCCCGCGGACCGCGTCAAGGACGACTGGACCGTCAACGGCTGCCGCGCGATCAGCTCCGACACGATCGACATCTACGTCAATCCCGGACCGGGTGCCGGCCCGGCCCCGGACCCGCTCACGGTCCGCCGGCCCGAGTGGTACGACGACACCACCAGCTGAAGCTTAACGGGACAATAATTCCATTAGCGTGCTACTCTCCTTAACGGGACGACAAACCCGTTAAGGAGAGTCAGATCATGGAATATCGGCAGTTGGGCGCGTCCGGGCTCCGGGTTCCCGCGCTGAGCTTCGGCGCCGGCACGTTCGGGGGCAGGGGAGAGTTGTTCGGCGCCTGGGGCAACACCGACGTGGCGGAGGCCAGGCGGCTCGTGGACGTGGCGCTGGAGGCGGGGGTGACCATGTTCGACACCGCCGACGTCTACTCCGACGGCGCTTCGGAGGAGGTGCTCGGGCAGGCGTTGAAGGGCAGGCGCGACAGGGTGCTCATCTCGACCAAGGCCGGGCTGCCCGTGGACGAGGGACCCAACGGGGCCGGCACCTCACGGCCCCGGTTGATCAAGGCGGTGGACGACGCGCTGCGCCGCCTGGGCACCGATCACATCGACCTGTTCCAGTTGCACGCCTTCGACGCGGCCACGCCGATCGAGGAGGTGCTGTCCACGCTCGGTGACCTGGTCGGGGCGGGCAAGCTGCGCTACGTCGGCGTGTCCAACTTCTCCGGCTGGCAGCTCATGAAGTCACTCGCCACCGCCGACCGGTACGGCCACCCGCGCTACGTGGCCCACCAGGTCTACTACTCGCTGGTCGGCCGCGACTACGAGTGGGAGCTGATGCCCCTCGGCCTCGACCAGGGCGTCGGCGCGCTGGTGTGGAGCCCGCTCGGCTGGGGCCGCCTGACCGGCAGGATCCGGCGCGGCCGGCCGCTTCCCGAGGGCAGCAGGCTGCACCGCACCGCCGCGTACGGCCCGCCGGTGGACGACGGGCGCCTGTACGCGGTGGTGGACGTGCTGGACGAGATCGCCGGGGAGACCGGCAGGAGCGTGCCGCAGATCGCGCTCAACTGGCTGCTCGGGCGGCCCACCGTGGCCTCGGTCATCGTCGGCGCGCGCAACGAGGAGCAACTGCGCGAGAACCTGGGCGCGGTGGGCTGGCGCCTCACCGGCGAGCAGGTGGCCAGGCTGGACGCCGCGAGCACGGTCACGGCGGCCTACCCGTACTACCCGTACCGGAGCCAGGAGGGGTTCGCCCGGGTGAACCCGCCGATCGAGCGCCTGATCCCCCAGCCGACCTGAAGGTCAGTCCTGTACGAGCCGGTCCCGTTCCACCTTGCCGGTCGGGTTGCGTGGCACGGATGCCACGAACTCCACCTCGCGCGGCACCTTGAACCCGGCCAGTTCCTCCTTGACCACCCGCCGCAACTCCTCCGCCGACACCGTGGCCCCGTCCGCCGCGACCACGTACGCCACCAGGCGCTGCCCGAACTCCTCGTCGGGCACCCCCAGCACCGCCACGTCGGCCACCCCCGGCTGGCGGGCCAGGAGGTTCTCCACCTCCTGCGGGAAGACGTTCTCACCACCGGAGACGATCATGTCGTCGTCGCGCCCGTCGATGAACAGCCGGCCGTGCTCGTCACGATGACCCAGATCACCGGTGGCCAGCAGCCCGTCGCTGACCCGGGCCCCGAACGTCAGCCCGCCCCCGACCATCACCCGCCCCACCTGCCCGGCAGGCTGCTCTCCCCCGCCGGGGTCCTCGATCAGCACCGTTGCCCCGCGCGGCGGGCGGCCCACGGTGCCGGGCGCGGTACGCAGGTCGGCGGGGGTGGCCAGGGCGGCCCAGCCGGCCTCGGTGGAGCCGTAGAGGTTGTACAGGACGTCGCCGTGGGCGTCCATCCAGGCGGTGGCCAGATCGGGCGGCAGCGCGGAGCCGCCGGAGACCACCACGCGCAGGCGCGGCAGCCGCCGCTGCTCGCGGGCGAGCAGGCGTCTCAGCATCGCCGGCACGGCCACCAGCGTCCCGGCCCCGGTCCGGTCGAGGGTGTCGAGCACGGCCTGCGCGTCGAAGCGGCGCATCAGCACGACGGGACAGCCGAGGACGAGCGCGACGGCGTACCAGAGCATTCCGAGCCCGTGGAACAGCGGCGGCGCGATGAGCATCGGCTCGCCGCCGCGCACAGGCACGGTCGCCAGCATCGACACGAACGGCTCCGTCACCGCCGCCGGCGACAACAGCCGCGGCGCGCCCTTGGGCGTGCCAGTCGTCCCGGAGGTGAGCAGCACCAGCCGCCCCGGCCGCCGCGGCACCGGCGCCTGACCCTGCCCGGCCCCTCGCACGAGCTCCGTCAGATCCCCGGCCCGGGGGCCGTCGAAGTCCACGGACGCCAGGCCGGGAGCGGCGATGAGGGCGTGCACGCGCTCGCGCCGCAACACCTCCTGCAGCCGCGGCCCGGCCAGCCCGGTGTTGAGCAGCAGCAGGTCGGCCCCGAGCCGGGACACGGCCGCGACCGCCAGCGCGAACCCCCGGTCGTTGGGCCACATGACCGCGACCGTCCGGCCGGGCCCGACGCCGAGCCGGTCGTACAGGGCCGCCGCCAGCGCGGCGGCCTGCCCGTCGAGCTCGGCGAAGGTCAGCGAGCCCTCCTCATCCACCACGGCCGTCCGATCGGGCCAGCGGGCGGCGGCGACGGCCAGGCCGGTGGCGGGCGTGAGGTGGAAGTGCCGGTACGCCTCCACCATGCGGGCCAGCGCGGACGGATGCACCGGCCCGAGCAGCCCGTTGCGTACGAGCGCGGCGGCGGCCCCGGCCCCGAAGCCACCCCAGTCGATCAGCCGTCCGATCATCGGCGTACCCGGCCTTCCTTGCGGCAGGAGGTACGCGTACCCGCTGACGCCTTACCGGAACCCGCCCGTCACTGCTGTCCGGGCCTGCGCGCGGGGACGGGCGCGGGACCCGCGGTGCCGTCGGCGAAGCGGGTGGGCCTGAAGGCCGCGAGCAGCGCCGACTCCTCACCGAACACCTCCCCCGCGACCTCCTCCATCAGCAGCGGCGCCAGCGTGACCCCGCTGTGCGTGGCCACCGTGTACACCCGCCGCTCCGCGTCGGCGAACCCGGCCACGGTGAGCCCGTCGCCGGGCATCGCCCGCTGCCCCACCACGGCCCGCTCCACGCTCGCCCCCTCCGTGGCGCGCAACACGCCGGGCAGCAGCGCCATGATCTCGGTGAGCACCGCCTCGGGCACGGGGGCCGACGGGTCGGCCAGCCGGTCCAGGGGCAGGGACTGCAGCAGTATCCGCCCGCCGCCGTCGGGGCGCAGGTTGAGCGCGGCGGTGGTCAGGACACGCGACAGCCGGGCGGGCACCGGCGTCGTGGTGACCAGGATGCCGTTGGTGACCGTGCCGGACACGGCCGGGTCCAGCATCGGGACGGTCGCGCCGGCCAGCCCCGCCACCTCCTCGGTCCAGCGGCCGGTGCAGGTGACGACCGTGTCGCCGGCGAACGTGCGCCCGTCGGCCACCGTGACCTTCACCCCCGACGCCGACGACTCGATCCCGGTGACCGGCGCGCCGCACTCAAGGGTGGCGCCGCCGTCGCGGGCCTCGCCGAGCAGGCGGCCGAGCAGGCGCAGCGGCTGCACGTACGCCTCGGTGGGGAAGTAGACGTACTCGGTGCCGGGCGGCGGGGGCACCAGGTCGGGCTCCAGGGCCAGGGCGCGCCTTGCGGTGACCCGCTCGACCGCGTAACCCATGCCGATCAGCCGCGCCACGCGGGCTTCGAGCAGTTTCTTGTGCTCGTCGGTGACGGCGCATTCGAGGTTGCCCGTGGGGTGGAACCAGTCGCCGGGCAACTGGTGGTGGGCCCAGACGGCGGCCTGGTTGAGCTCGAAGTACGGCTGTGGGGTCTTGTTGTTGGCGTTGACCCAGGCCACCGAGGTGGAGGTGGTGCCGGATCCCGGGGCACGCGCCTCCAGCACGGTGACCTGCGCCCCGCGCCGGGTCAGGCCGGCCGCGACCGCGGCTCCGATCACCCCTGCGCCGATGACGACGACTCGCACGTTAGTTCCTTTCCTCGCTGTCGGCGCCGAACAGCTTGGCCACGCCGACGAAACGTTCGATGACGACGACCGAGATCACGGCGAACAGCACCATGAGCGTGCCGATGGCGGTGACCGTGGGGTCGTAGTCGTACTGCATGTAGTTGAAGATCCGCACCGGCAGCGTCTGCAGGTCGGTGGTGACCACGAACAGCGCCACCGTCAGGTCGTCGAAGGAGGTGATGAAGGCGAAGAACCCGCCCCCGATCAGCCCGCCGCGCACGGCCGGCAGCGTGACGTGCCAGAACACCAGGAACGGCGCCGCGCCCAGCCCGGCCGCCGCCTTCTCGGCCGAGCGGTCCAGGCCCGCCAGACCGGCCAGGACGAGGCGGACCGCGTACGGGACGGTCAGCACCAGGTGGGCCAGCAGCAGCGTGAACGGGCTGGAGGCCAGCCCCATCTGCGCGAACCACTGCAGCAGCCCGATGCCCAGCACGATCGTGGGCACCGCGAACGCGCTGGACAGCACCGCCTCCAGCGCGCCCCGGCCGGGGAAGCGGTAGCGGTGGATGGCCAGCCCGCCGGCCAGCCCCACGACCGCGGAGATGGCCGCCGCCGCCAGCGCCACCCCTGCGCTCAGCGCGAACGACGACAGGAACTCCGGTTTCTGGAACACCTCCGCGTACCAGCGCAGCGTGATGCCCTGCGGCGGGAACGTCACGTAGGAGGTGGTGGTCAGCGAGGAGGCGACGGTGACGGCGACGGGCGCGATCAGGAACACCCCGACGAGGGTGGCGAACGCGGCGCCGAGCACACGGGTCAGCCGGGTCATGCGAACACCACCTCGCCCTTGCCGCGGCGCAGCAGCCGCGAGTAGCCGAGCAGCAGCCCGGTCGTGACGACCACCAGCACGAACCCGATCGCCGCCGCGTACGGCCAGTCGAGCGTGGTGGTGGCCTGGGTGTAGACGAAGTACGGCATGAGCTTCACCTTCGGCCCGCCGAGGATCGCCGGGGTGACGAAGCTGGAGGCGGTCAGGCTGAACACGATCATCGCGCCGGCGAGCATGCCGGGCGCCGACAGCGGCAGCGTGATCCGCCAGAAGCAGGTCCAGCCGGGCGCGCCGAGCCCCTTGGCGGCGGGCACGAGGGTCGGGTCGATGCGGTCCAGGCTGCCCATGAGCGGCAGCACCATGTAGGCCAGCATCACGTGCACCATGCCGATGAGCACGGCGGTGTCGTTGTAGAGGAGTTGCGGCGGGGTGAGCCCGAGCCAGGAGATGAAGGAGGCCACGGGCCCGTTCGGGCCGAGCACCACCAGCCAGCCGTACGCCCTGATGACCATGCTGATCAGCAGCGGCGACAGCAGCAGCAGCGCCAGCCAGTTGCGCACGCGGGCGGAGCGGCCCCGCATGTACAGGGCGAACGGGTAGCCGATGAGCAGGCAGCCGATCGTGGTCAGGGCGGCGACCTTGAGGGTGTTCCACAACACGTCCCGGTAGAAGGGGTCGCCGAGGAAACGCTCGTAGTTGCCGAGGGTGAAGGCGCCGGTCTGGGTCCTGAAGCTGTTGGCCACCAGGGTGAACAGCGGCGCCACGAACAGCAGCGCGAAGATGGCGATGGCCGGCAGCGCGAGCAGCAGGCCGGTACGCCGGCTCACCCGGCCCTTCGCCTTCACCGGGCTGCCAGCGACGCGTCCGACGGTCGCCATGAGCAGGTCACCTCCTCGCCCTGCGCGGGGACCCGGGCGTCGTAGGGCAGCGCCGCCGTGACCTCGCCCGCCGGGGTGGCGACGATGCAGCGAATGCGCGAGCCCAGGAACCGGGTTTCCCGTACGGTCCCGCGCAACCCCTCTCCGTCGGAGGAGACGCGGACCACCTCGGGCCGCACGTACACGCGCACGGCGGCGCCCTGGGCAACCGGCTCGCCGACCGGCGTCGCGGCCACCCGCTGGCCGGCCACCTCGCAGACCTCACCGTCCACGGCGGTGCCGTCGAAGGCGTTGACCTCGCCGATGAACTGGGCCACGAAGTCGGTGGCGGGCCGCAGGTAGATCTCGTGCGGCCGGTCGAGCTGGTGGATGACGCCGTCGGCCATGACCGCGATCCGGTCGGAGACCGCGAGGGCCTCCTCCTGGTCGTGGGTGACCAGGATGGCGGTGGTGCCGATGCGCCGCTGCAGGGACGCGACCTCGTCGCGCAGCCGTACCCGCAGCTGGGCGTCGAGGTTGGAGAACGGCTCGTCCAGCAGCAGCAGGTCGGGCTGGATGACCAGGGCCCTGGCCAGCGCGGCGCGCTGCTGCTGGCCGCCGGAGAGCTGGCGCGGATGGCGGCCGGCCATGCCGTCCAGGCCCACCATCTCCAGCACCTCCGACACCCGCCGCTTGCGCTCGGCGCCGCCGACCTTGCGCATGCGCAGCCCGAACGCCACGTTGTCGGCCACCGTCAGGTGCGGGAACAGGGCGTAGGACTGGAAGACCATGCCCATGGAACGGCGATGCGGCGGCACGGCGGTGATGTCGCGGCCGTCCACCTCGATCAGGCCGCCGTCGGCCGCCAGGTGCCCGGCGACCATGTTCAGGGTGGTCGTCTTGCCGCAGCCGGACGGGCCGAGCAGGGTGAGGAACTCGCCCGGCTCGGTCTCCAGGTCCACGGCGGAGACGACCTCCTTGCCGCCCAGCACCTTGCGCACGCCGTCCAGGCGTAGCCGCCCGCGCCGCACCGCGGTCTCCGGGGCGGCTTCGGTGGTGGTGCTCGTCATTGCTCGACCTCCTTGGTCCAGCGGTCGGTCCAGGTGGCGCGGTTGCCGTTGACGTCCTTCCAGTCCAGCGGCGTCATCTCGGCCGCCCGGTCGGAGCCGACCACGCGCTTGGCCAGCGCGGCGTCGAGGGTGGCGTCGGTGACGGTGGGGCCGTCGTAGCCCTCGGCGGCCAGCTTCCGCTGGATGGCCGGCTCCAGCAGGGCGTTGACGAACTTCTGCGCCAGGTCGGCGTGCGGCGCCTTGTTGACGACGTTCGCGGTGGCCAGCAGCGGGATGGCCCCGTCGGCCGGATAGGCGAACTTGATCGGGAAGTCCTTGTCGGCGAGCGTCTCCACCCGCGAGCCACCCCACACGCTGGCCACGGCCTGGCCCTGCAGGAAGTAGTTGGACACGTCCGCGGTGGTGTCGAAGGTGAAGGCGTTGGCCGCGACCTTCTTGATGCCGGCGAAGCCCGACTCGACCGAGCCGTCGCCTTCGCGGGCGGCCAGCATGAGGGCGCCCACGCCGTAGGTGTTGCTGATCGACGGCAGCACGACCTTGCCCTTGAGCTTGGGGTCGGCCAGGTCGGACAGCTTGGTGGGGGCGGGCAGGCCGTTGTCGGCGTACCACTTGCTGTTGTACGCCAGGCCGGTCGCGGTCAGCGCGAACCCGACGCCGACATCCCCGGGCAGGCGCGCCACCTTCTCCACCTTCGGCAGGCGGGTCACGGCGGCCGGGTCCAGCTTGGCCAGCAGCCCGGCCTCGGCCGCCTGCGCCTGCGGGCCGTCGTCGATGAGCGCGACGTCGATCTGCGGGGCGTCCTGCTGCGCCTTCAGCTTGGCGACCGTGTCGGTGGAGCTGCCGGCGATGTAGGTGACCTTGCAGCCGCAGGTCTTCTCGAAGTCCGGCAGCACGGCCTGCTCGAAGGCCTCCTGGTAGGAGCCTCCGTACCCCGCCACCACGAGCGTGCCCGCGGCGGCGGTCGGGCTGGGCGGGGCGCAGGCCGTCAGTGCGGTGAGGGCCAGGGCCGCGGCGAGCAGCCTTGTCATGCGGTCTCGATCTCCTTGTTCCAGCGGTCCGTCCAGGCGGAACGGTTCTTGTTGATCACGGCCCAGTCGAGTTTGCGCAGGTCGGCGGCCCGATCCTGGCCGACGACCTTGTCGGCCAGTGCCGGGTCGAGCTTGACGCCCTTGACGGTCGGGCCGTTGAAGTTGGACTCGGCCATGGCCTGCTGCGCCGCCGGTTCCAGCAGCGTGTTGACGAACTTCTGCGCCAGGTCGGCGTGCGGCGCCTTGTTCACCACGTTCACGGTGGCGATCAGCGGCAGCGCCCCCTCCTCCGGGTAGACGAACTTGACCGGATAGCCCTTCTTGGCCAGCATCTGCACCCGCGAGTTGCCCCACACGCTGGCCACGGCCTGACCTTGCAGGAAGTAGTTGGACACGTCCGCGGTGGTGTCGAAGGTGACGGCGTTGGCGGCGATCTTCTTGATGCCCGCGAAGCCCGGATCCACCTTGTGCTCGGACCCGCCGCCGACCTTGGCGGCGATGAGCAGGGCGCCCAGCCCGTACGTCTGCGTGATGGACGGCATCACGAGCTTGCCCTTGAGCTTCGGGTCGGCCAGGTCGGCCAGCTTGGTGGGCTCGGGCAGCCCGTTCTTGGCGTAGTGCTCGGTGTTGTAGGCGATGCCGGTGGCGTTGAGCGAGAAGCCCACGCCGACGTCGCCGGGCAGGCGGGCCAGGTCGATCACGTTGGCCAGGTTGGTGACGGCCTTGGGGTCGAGCGCGGCCAGCAGCCCGGCCTGCACGGCCTGGTTCTGCACGCCGTCGTCGATCAGGGCGACGTCGATCTGCGGGGCGCCCTGCTGGGCCTTCAGCTTGGCGACGGTGTCGGTGGAGCTGCCGGCGATGTAGGTGACCTTGCAGCCGCAGGTCTTCTCGAAGTCGGGGATGACCGACTGTTTGAACGCCTCCTCGTAGGAGCCGCCGTATCCGGCGACGACCAGCGTCCCCGGCGCGGCGGACGGGGTGGGCGGGGCACAGGCCGTGACTGCGAATGCGGTGAACGCGGTGGTCAGGACGGCGACGGTCAGCGGTCTGGGAGTCATGACGACCTCCGTAGGGGGCGGTCCGGGGCTAGATGGCCGATGCCGCGCGCGGTGGCGCCGGTCTCGACCAGATCGGCGACGATGTCGCCGAAGACGGGGGCGAGCTTGAAACCGTGCCCGCTGAACGCCGCCGCGACCACGGTCCTGCCCTGCCTGCCGAGCAGGCCGTGGCCGTCGGGGGTGAAGGCGTCGGCGTAGGTGGCCACGCGCACCGGGTCGGGCCGCAGGCCGGGCAGCGTCGCCGCGACGGCCTCGGCGACCTGCCGGACGTACGCGGCGGGCGCGCTGCGGGCCAGCGCGTCGGGCGAGTCGATCTCCTGCCACGGGACGTGCAGGTTGACCTTGACGCCGATGCCGTCCACCGACGGGAAGCAGGAGTAGGCGGGTTCGCCGACGCGGATGGCGATCGGGCAGCTCCCCGGATCGAACAGGCTCTCCTCGCGGCGCGGGAACCAGGTCGAGGTGATGGCCTTGGCGACGATCGGCGCGTCGGGCAGCAGCGTGCGCGCCCAGGGGCCGGGGGCCAGGACCGCGTGGGTGAAGCGGTGCTCACCGTCCGCGGTCGTCACCGTCACCCCGCCCTCGTCCTGGCGCACCCGCGTGACCGGGGTGTAGCGCAGGATGCGGGCGCCGGCCTGCTCGGCGGCGGCGGCCGCGGCCACCACGGCCGGTTCCGGGCGCAGGTAACCCGCATCGGGGTCGGCGATCATCACCTCGCCCTCGCGCAGCGGATGCTCCGGCACCCGCCGGGCCGCCTCCGCGCCGGTCAGCACCTCCACGGGCAGGTCGTGGGCGCGGGCGGCGGCCAGCACGGCGGCCAGTTTCGCATGCTCGCGCGGCCCGACCGTGACGCCGCCGACCGGGGTCAGCAGGCGGCGGCCCGCCGCCCGTTCCAACTCGCCCCACAGGTCGCGGGCCTCGCGCAACAGCGGCACGTACTGCGGCCCCTCCTTGTACGCGGTGCGGAAAATCCGCGACTCGCCTCCCGCGGCACCACGGTCGTGGCCTGGCGCGTAGGCGTCGAAACCGGTTGCCGGGATGCCGCGCGCGGCCAGCCGCCACAGGGCCATCGAGCCGACGGCGCCGATGCCGACGACGGCGACAGAGGTCATGGAACCGCTCCTTCCGGGGCCCGGCTTCTGGCCCGGCTTTTGAGCCCGGCTTTTGAGCCTGGCTTCGGGGCCCTGGCGTTGGGGCCCGGCTTCCAAGGCATGGCTTGCCAGGGCGTGGCTTTTCCAGGCCATGGCTTCCAGGGCATGGCTGTGGACCGTGGCGCACAGTGGTATGCAGCGGCGCACGGGCGGGGGTGGTCTCGGGGGTGATGGGTCGGTCAGCTGTGGTCGGAAGAGCCGCTCAGGTCGGTCTCCACGTAGAAGCTCTCGGAGCGGGGCGGGACGATCTCCTCCAGGAGTTCGGCGATCTCGCCCCGGCGGGTCCAGGTCTCGCGCATCCAGCGGAAGACGGGTGTGCCCTCGGGCAACCCGAACAGCTCCGCCTCGGTCTCGCCGAGGGCGTACGGCTCCACGTAGAGCCTGGCCCGCACCAGCTCGACCCCGCGATCGCGCAGGTAGGCGTGGGAGGTCAGGGTTTCTAACGGCTGGTCGAGCAGGTCGGGGGCCAGCCGGAAAGGCAGCACGTGCAGCTCGGTGTTGGCTACCTTGCCGTCCATGCGCAGCTTGTGGCGCTCCATCTGGACGACCGCCTCCTCGTCGGGTATCCCCGGCAGCCGCAGCCGCGCCAGGTGGGCGGGCAGCACCTGCGCCGAGATGACCTCGTGGTCTCCGTGCGTCTCCGGCCCCTGGATGAGCAGGCCGGTGAAACGCAGCAGGTTGTGCTGGCCGATCGCCTGGGCCACGAAGCTGCCGCGTCTGCGGAAGCGGACGATCAGCCCGGCGTCGGCCAGGTCACGCAGGGCCCGCTGCACGGTGATGCGCGAGACCCCGAACTCCTCACAGAGCTCGACCTCGGTGGGGATCCGGGTTCCCGGGCCCCACTGGCCGTCACGGATACGTGCCTCCAGCGCCTTGCGGATCCGCACGTGGAGCAAGAGGTCACGTTCTGACATGTCAAAATACTCGTTGTGGCGATTAGTTATGTCAATAGTCGCTTAGATATAACTTTTCGGTGTTTACCGTGGTGAAGCAGGCTCAGCGGGGGGCGGCGGTCTCCCGTACCCAGGGCAGCAGCAGCCGTTCGGCCAGCACCAGGGCGTAGAACAGCACGATGCTCATGATCCCGAGCAACGCGATGGCCGCGAACGCCAGCGCCGTGTCCGAGCTGCCGCCCGCCTGCACGATCACGAACCCCAGCCCGGCGTCCCCCGCGCTGAACTCGCCGATCACCGCGCCCACCGAGGCCAGCGGCATCGCCACCTTCAACCCCACGAAGATCTGCGGCAACGCCGCCGGGAAGCGGATCTTCACGAACGTCTGCCATCGGGGCGTGTCCAGCGACCTGGCCAGCTCCACCAGCTCCGGCGGCGTCGAGGTCAGCCCGCCCGCCACCGACAACACCACCGGGAAGAAGCACACCAGCAGCGCCATCACCACCTTCGGCTGCTGCCCGAAACCCATCCACACCACCAGCAGCGGCGCCAGCGCCACCTTCGGGACCGCGTTGAAGGCCACCAGCAGCGGATAGAACATCAGCTCCGCCACCCGCCACGCCGCGATCGCCATCCCGATCAGCAGCCCGCAGCCCACCGACAGGCCGAAGCCCAGCACGGTCTCCCCCAGCGTGATGGCCGCCTGCTCCAGCAGGTAACCCGGGATCCGGCCGAACGCCGCCACCACGTCGGCGGGCGCGGGCAGGATGATCTCCGGGATCGCGAACGCCGCGGCCACCAGCGCCCACGCGCCCACCGCGACCACCACGCCCAGCACGGACCATCCCGCCGCCGTCACCGCCTCGCGACGCTGCCCGACCTCGCGTCGCTGCCCAGCCTCCCGACGCTGCCCGGCCTGAGGGCTCCGTCCGGCCTCTGGGCGTCGTCCGGCCTCGTCCACGCCGGTCAGCCCGCGGGCAGCAGGTCGAACGCCACCACCGACTCCGGCGTCGGCGCCGTCTCGAACGCCCCGGCGGTACGCAGCGCGGTGATCGCGCGTTCGACGCGTTCCCTGCTCATCGCCCCGATCGGCTCGCCGCCGGACGGGCGCACGTAAGGCGCCATGAGGGTCAGCTCCGCCGCCGCCGACTCCGCGTTCATCGCGGGCTGGCGCTTGAGCAGGATCTGCGCCGCCTCCTGAGGATGGTCCACCGCGTACGCCAGCCCCTTCAGCAGCGCACCGGTGAACTTCCTGACCAGGTCGGGCCGGTCCTTGGCGAGCGTGGCGGAGGTGGTCACGGCCGAGCCGTACAGGTCGGTGATGACCTCACCGAAGGGCAGCACCGTCACTTTCCTGCCCTTGGCGGCGTTGCGCACCGTGGGCTCGCCGACCACGTACTGGCCGATGGCGTCCACCTGCCCGGAGGCCAGGTTGGCGGCGAGCTGCGCGGGCTCCAGGCTGACCCACTTGACCTTCTCCCGGTCCACCCCCGTGAGCTTGGCGTACGCCGGGAACATCATGCTGATCACCGACGACGCCGCGTCCGCCACGGTCTTGCCCTCCAGGTCCGCCGGTTCGCCGATGCCGCTGCCCTCCAGCGTCATCAGCGCCGCCAGCGTGCGCTGGTGCAGGGCCGCGACCGCGACCGCGCCGTCCGCCTTGCCATTGGCGGCGCTGATCAGCGTCGCGGTGAAGTCGATGGCGGAGAACTGGGCCCGCCCGCCGAGCACCGCGGCCAGGTTCTCCCCGCTGCCCTGCCCCGGCTGCACGGTGACCTCGATCCCGGCCTCGCGGAAATAGCCCTTCTCCTGCGCCACGTAGACGTATGCCTCACGGCCGAAGGTCCCGAACCCGGTCACGTACGTGACGCGGTCGGCAGCCGGCCGGGCGGGCGACGGTTCCTCTGTCCCCGAGCCGCAGCCGGCGGGCAGGGAGAACGTCGCGACGAGAACGCTGATCGTGATCACACGCGGCAGTCGCCTCATGCCCCGATCATGACCGACGATCGGGGCCAGTCAACATCGCCTATCATCTGGATCAATCGGGGCTTTCACCAGGAGGTCACCAGGTGATCCGGTTGCGGGGAGTCTCCCAGGTGTTCGGTGGCCGCCGGGGCGCGGTCGAGGCGCTGCGCGCGGTGGATCTGGACGTGGCCGGCGGGGAGTTCGTCGCCGTCGTGGGCCGCTCCGGCTGCGGCAAGTCCACCCTCCTGCGGCTGATCGCCGGTCTGCTTCCCGCCACCTCGGGCGAGGTGAGGGTAGATGGCGAGCCCGTCGTGAAGCCACGCAGGGACGTCGCCATCATGTTCCAGCGTCCGGCCCTGCTCCCCTGGCGCAGCGTCCTGGACAACGTCCTGCTTCCCGTCGAGGTGTTCGGCTGGCCCAGGGACGAGCACCGCACGCGCGCCCACAGCCTGCTCGAAATGGTCGGGCTGGAAACCTTCCACCGGCGGCTGCCGCACGAGTTGTCGGGCGGCATGCAGCAGCGCGTCGCCCTGTGCCGGGCGCTGATCCAGCGGCCCCGCGTGCTGCTCATGGACGAGCCGTTCTCCGCCCTCGACGCCCTCACCCGCGAAGAGCTGTCCATCGAGCTCCAGCAGATCCACATGGAGCACGCCGCCACCGTCGTGCTGGTCACGCACTCCATCGAGGAGGCGGTGCTGCTCGCCGACCGCGTCGTCGCCTTCACTCCCCGCCCCGGCCGCATCCTCACCACGGTGGCCGTGGACGTCCCCCGTCCCCGCACGCTCGGACAGGGCGCGCACACGGCCGGACTCGCCCGCTGCTCCGCCGAACTCCACGAAATCCTGGGCGCCGCCTCACAGCCGCCTCACCGGTAGGCGGCGCGGATCCGCTCGGCGTACGTCGGCAGGTCGAGGCCGAGCAGCCGGAACCGGCCGAGCTGGTGCAGCAGGAAGTTGTTGGCCCCCATCCGCGACAACCGGCCGACGTCCCCGGCCAGCAACGCCGCCAGCTCCTCCTCGCTCAACGCCGGACGGGCCGCGCGCAGCGCCTCCTCCGGGGCCTCGGTCAGCGCCCGCCGGAACTCGGGCTCCCTGACCACCCGGTAACACACCTTGTTCACCGCGTACAGGCTCACGTGTCCGCCCGCCAGGCCCCGTACGCGTGCCCGAACCCCGGCTGCGCCTCCAGGAACGCCGGCGCCCCCGGATCGAACGTGCCCAGCATCGCGACCCAGTCCAGCAGCTCGCCACCCGCGTTGCCCGCCTGGGCGAGCTGCTCCTCCCCCGCCTCCGCGACCAGCTTGCCGACCTCGCCGCCGGCCAGCAGCGACACCACCCGCTCCGCCCAGCGCGGATCCGGCACGCCCGTGTGGGAGTCGGCGCTGATCCGCGGCCCGCCGATCTCCAGCGAGAAGCTCCCGCTGGCCAGCACCGCGACCCGCTTCGGCGCGGGATCGTCCTCGACGGCCGCCCTGATCGCCGCGCCCAGCGCGTGGCAGCGCCGCGACAGCGGGATCGGCGGCATCAGCCCGCTCACGAACACCGGCACGATCGGCACCTCCATCCCCGGCGTCAGGAAGTGCAGCGGCACGGTCACCGCGTGGTCCAGCTCGAACTCCTGGCTCATCCCGACGTCGAACTCGGCGCGCACCACATGGGCCTGGATGCGCCTGGCGAACTCCGCGTCGATCGCCACCTCGCACGCCGGCAGCTCGCGGTAGTCGCCGGGCCCGGCCGCCGACTCCGCCACGCCGATGCTGAAGATCGGCACGCTCTCCACGAAGAAGGTGTTGTAGTGGTCGGAGGTGAACACGATCAGCACGTCCGGCGCCAGGTCCCGCAGGTGCCCGGCGACCTCGCCGTAGAGGCGTTCGAGCTCGGGGGCCAGTGCCTCGCCGCGCCGTACGATGCCCGGGAAGTGCGGCGTGTGCGGCACTCCCACCGCGCCGACGATCCGTGCCACGCGCCGCTCCTCTCGCCGCTGTTCTCAAGATTGTTCGCCTTCGCCTCGTCGTCAACCCACCACCCGGACGCCTTTACATTGTAGATCAATCCGACGGATGAGCCAGGATCAGCACCAGAGCGTCCAGAAGCCGTTGCCAGTCGCCCTCATGCAGGTCGTCGCGCCGCAGCGCCGCCGCGACGGCCGCGAGAGCGTCGGCCAGCATCGCCCGTACCACTCCCGCCTCCTCCCCCAGCGACTCCGCCAGCAACGCGGCCTGGCGCCGGAAGCGGCGCCCGCCGGCGAACTCCACCAGGGACGGCGGCGGAGCGGGCGCGCCCTCCTCCGCGGACGGGTCGGCGAGGGTGATCACGAGCCGGGTGCCGAGCGCCTCGGCGAGCCGGTCGAGGGCGGCGACGGTCGGGTTGCCCCGCCCGTTCTCCAGGTTGGCGACGTACGGCACCGACAGGCCGGCGTCGGCGGCCACCGGGGCCACGGTCCGGCCGAGCGCCGTCCGGCGGGCGCGCAGCCGCCGGCCAAGTTCCACAGGATCCACAGGGCTATCTTGACAGAATAATTCGATCCCTGTTCTCTTCTCAGAGAATAAATTCGAGGAGGAGAACCAGTGCTGCCGCATGCCCTGCGCGTCCGCGACTTCCGCTATCTCTGGGCGGGGCGGTCCGCCACCAGGCTGGGCACGAGCATGCTCGTCGTCGCCATCCCCGCCCACGTCTACGCCGTCACCGGCTCGGTGCTGGCCACCGGCGTCACCCTGGCCTTCGAGTTCCTGCCCTCCCTGCTGCTCGGGCCGGTCACCGGAGTCCTGGCCGACCGCTGGGACCGCCGCCGCCTGATGATCGCCGCCGACCTGCTGCACTCCGCGGCGGTCTCCGTCGTGCTGCTCGCCGGCACACCCGAGACGATCTGGCTCGTGTACGCCGCCGCGCTCGGGCAGGGCACCGCCGCGACGCTCTTCCACCCCGCCGCCCAGGCCCACATCCCCGTCATGGTCGGCACCGGACCCACGCTCACCAGCGCGAACGCCATCAACGCCACCACCACGGGCGTACTCGGCCTGGCCGGTCCCGCGCTCGGCGGGCTGCTGTTCGCGACGGCCGGCGTCGAGGCGGTCGTCGCCGTCGCCGCCGCGGCCGGCCTGCTGTCGGCGGCGGCGATCTCCCGCACCGCACGCCACCCCCGCACCCCGGAATCCCGGGAGCGGCTCGCGACGGTTCGGAGAGAGCTGGGGCAGGGGCTGCGCCTGGTCCTGCGGGGCCCGGCGACGCGGGCGCTGCTGGCGACCAACGCCGTGTACCTGCTGGCCAACGCCGCGCTCACGGCCCTGCTCATCCCGTTCGGCGTGGCCACGTTCGGCGGCACCACGGGGGTCGGTTACCTGCTGTCCGCCCTCGGCCTGGGCTTCGTCGTCGGCGCGCCCGTCAGCCGCCGCCTCGTGGACCGCTTCGCGCCGCGGCCGACGATCGCCACGGCCCAGGCGCTCGTCGGCGGCGCGTTCCTGCTGATGTTCAACGCCACCTCGCTGCCCGTCGCCATGACCGCCGCGTTCCTGCTCGGGCTGCCGGGGGTCACGGTGCTGGTCGCCGTGCTGACCCACGTGCAGCGGGCGGCCCCGGGCGAGTACCTCGGACGCGTCACCGCGGCCTTCCTCACCGTGGAGGCCGCCGCGAACCTGATCGGCGCGCTGGCGGGCCCGGCGCTGAGCGAACTCGCCGGGCTGCCCGTGGCGCTCAACGCCGCCTGCGCGGTGACGTTCCTGTCGGCGCTGGTTACGCTCATCCTGGTCGGCACGGTTCGTTCTGCCGAATCCCCGAACGGGCGATAGATCATCGCTGTATGTTGATCAGTGGCTGTGGGCTCGCGCACGATCAGCGACATCGTCGGCTGAAGTCCCCCGAACTCAGTCGTGAGGAGTGCTCAGTGCCCACGATCTACGACGTCGCCCGCGAGGCGGGCGTCTCCGCCGCCACCGTCTCCCGCGTGCTCAACGGCCGGCGCACGGTGGACCCCGAGATGGTCGCCCGGGTGCTGACGGCCGTCCGCGAGCTGGGTTACCGGCCCAACGCGGTGGCGCGCAACCTGCGGCGCAGCCGTACGACGTTGTGGGCGGTGATCATCTCCGACATCGGCAACCCGTTCTTCACCGCCACGGTCCGCGGCATCGAGGACGTCGCCCGGCAGGCCGGATACTCCGTCGTGCTGTGCAACAGCGACGAGGACCCGGTCAAGGAGGAGACGTACGTCACGGCGGCGCTGAGCGAGCAGATGGCCGGCGTCATCATCTCCTCGTCCGGCAGCGTCAAGGCGGCCAGGAACCTGCTCGACTCGCCCGTGCCGGTCGTCGCCATCGACCGGCAGCTTCCGCGCGGCGCGGTGGACACGGTGGTGGTCGACAACGAGGCGGGCGCCCGCGCGGCCACCCGGCACCTGCAGGAGGCCGGCTACACGAAGATCGCCTGCATCACCGGGCCCGAGGGCGTGAGCACCGCCGACCTGCGGCTGCGCGGCTACACCGAGGCACTGTCCGCCGAGCCCGTGGTGGTGCGCGCGGACTTCCGCGAGAAAGGCGGCTACGACGCGATGGCCTCGCTGCTGTCGTCGGGCTCCCGTCCCGACGCGGTGTTCGTGGCCAACAACCTGATGACGGTGGGCGCGCTGCGGTGCCTGACCGACCGGGGGGTCGAGGTGCCGGCGGAGATGGGGCTGGTGGGGTTCGACGAGATCCCGTGGGCGGACCTGGTACGGCCCTCGCTCACGACGGTCGCGCAGCCCACGTACGAACTGGGCCGCATGGCCGCCCGCCTCCTGGTCGACCGCATCGCCACCCCGTCCGCCCAGCCGGCCACGGTGGTCCTGCCCGCCGAGCTGCTTCCCCGCCAGAGCAGCGCCCGGCCTCGCTGAGAAATCGATTTCGCGGACGATGGCCGGACAGGTTGGGGTCACGACTTTGACAGCGCACCGTAACCATTAGTTACGTTCGGTAGTCAGCTCTGGCGGCGAAAGTACCCACGGAAACCATTGGCCCCCTCCGCAATCAGAAAGGCTGTCCTGATGTCTCGTTCCACCCGAATCACCGCCGTCGCCCTCGCCGGGGCCTTCGCGCTGGCCACGCTCGCCACCCCGGCAGCCGCCAACGTGCCCAGCAGCATAGACACCGCCGTCAACGCCTTCAACGGCAACTTCGCCGGCAACAACGTACCGGTCTGCGTGCCAGGCGAGGTCGCCGGCCTCGGGGTCCAGGTGCCGATCATCTCGCCGAAGAAGGCGACCTGCACCCAGCACTGACGGCCCGAACGCGGCCCTCGACCCCTGAGGACCGCAGGTGAGCCCCGCAGCGCGGCGTCCCCCTGGTGCGACAGGGCCGGCGTGCAGTCCAGCACCACGGACACCGCGCTGCGGCCCTCCCCCTTCAGGCCAGGTCAGTCCGGAACGGCAACCGCTCCTCCACCGGCGCGCCGGTTTTCACATGTCGAACACGCAGTGGCCGCACCCCTCGGCCTCCAGCAGGACGTAGTTGCCCTCGCCCGTGTCGTTGACGCCCTCGACCTGGAATTCGCGGTTGCTCTGCCCGCCCTGGTCGATGCCGTCCGTCGGGCGCTCGCACCGCCGCTGGGCGTGGAAGCGGCCGAGGTCGTCGATGTAGTAGTCGAAGAGCCCTTGATCGGCCGACAACTCGCTGATCAGCTCCACCTTCGCGCGGCTCGCGAACGGCATGTGGAACCAGGAGTCGAAGCCCTTGCCGTCCTGCGGGCTCATCCGCAGCGGCACCGAGACGAAGTTCGCGGCTCTGGCGTGCCCCATGCCGAAGAAGCCGCCGAGCGGCACCAGCACGCTGGGGCGCACCTGATCGTCCCAGGTGATCTTCAGAACGAGTCGCCGCAAGTAGTCGGCGTCCTTCGCATCCCGCCGGGACAGCGCCACCAGATGTGGGTTGATGGAGCCCGGACCCTCGATGTCGGCCAGGCTCACGGTGCCCCCGCCGGTACGGTCAGCCGGTCGTCGCCGCCACCGGTACGGTCAGCCGGTCGTCGCCGCCACCGGTACGGTCAGCCGGTCGTCGCCGCCACCGGTACGGTCAGCCGGTTGTCGTTGCCACTGGTGCGATCGTGGCTGAAGGTCCGCCTGCGCCTGGCGGTGCGCAACCGGGGCTGGCCACGCAGGCTGCTGCCGTGGTTTCCGCACGTCATGCGGCGCGAGTCCGCATTTCCTCCGGGATCGAGCAATCGAATTCTCAAGACCTGGGAGCTGAGCGTCAAGAACCCTGCGTCACGGCTCCCCGACGCCAGGGGTCCGCGGTCATACTCGGAGCATGGAGCCGCTGACGGAGATCCTGCATCTGCCGCCCGGCTACCGGCACCAGGAGCAGACCACCACACTGGAGTGGTCGCAGGTGCTGGCCAAGCTGGCCGCCGCGCCCCGCTACTGGCTGGCCACCGTACGCGCCGACGGCCGGCCGCACGTCGTGCCCGTGGACGGGGTGTGGGTGGACGACGCGCTCTACTTCGGCGGCAGCCTGGAGACCGTGCACGAGCGCAACCTGCGGCACAGCGCGGTGGTCTCGATCCACCTGGACGGGGCCGACTCGGCCGTCATCGCCGAGGGGCGGGCCGTACGCGTCCATCCGGCTCCCGAGGAGGCCCGCCGCCTGGCTGAGGCAACGCGCGCCAAGTACGGCTACGACTTCGGCCCTGACGCATATGCCGCGGGCTGCTGGGCCCTGACGCCGTCGCGGGTGATCGCCTGGAACGCCCTGCCCGCGGACGCAACCCGCTTCACCTGGCCTTCCGCCTGAGCCACCGTCAAACCCCACGTCGGAACCCTCATCCCGACCTGCGGCTTCCACCGAAACTTTCACCTCAGAGCCCGCCGCACGCGGGCGCGGGGATCGACTCGTGGCCTGCCGTGCACGGGGATCGCCTGAGCGCCTGCCATGGGCGAGCACGGGGATCGCCTGAGCGACTGCCATGGGCGAGCGTGCGGGGATCGCCTCGGGGCCTGCCGTGCGCGGGCGCGGGATTGTCGGTCCCGCCCCGTAAGGTTTCCCGCATGGCGATGCTCATCGGACGGGAACGACCTGCCGCGATCCTGCGCGGCGAGGTCGAGCGTGCGCTGGTCAGCCATGGGGCGCTGGTGCTCGTGACGGGCGAGGCGGGGATCGGCAAGAGCACGCTGGTGGCCACCGCGGCCGAGGAGGCCGTCCGGGAGGGTGCCCGGCTGCTCAGCGCGGCCTGCTGGGAGGGCGAGGGTGCACCGGGCTACTGGCCGTGGGTACAGGTGGTCAGGCAACTCTCCCCCGGCGCGACGCCGCAGAGCCTGGCGGGCGCAGACGGGGAGGCGTTCGAGCTCTACGACGCGGTGACGGGCCTGCTGGTGGACGCCTCGCGGGAGCGGCCGGTGGTGGTCCTGCTCGAAGACCTGCACTGGGCCGATGCGGCGTCGTTGCGGCTGCTGGAGTTCGTGGTGCGGCACGCCTGGTTCGAGCGACTGCTGGTGATCGGCACCTACCGGGACGCCGAGGTGGACGGACCGCTCAGCCTGCCCTTGGAGGCCAAGGCCACCACACTGACGCTGACCGGGCTCGACCGTACGGACGTGGGCCGGCTGGTGGCGCGTACCACCGGGATGACCCCAGGGGATGACCTGATCGCGGAGATCCACCAACGCACCGGCGGCAACCCGTTCTTCGTCGAACAGACCGCCCGTCTGTGGCAGGGCGGCAGCCCGCTCGCCACCATCCCGCCCGGGGTGGGCGCGGCGGTGCGGCGGCGGCTGACGCGACTCTCCGACGAGGTGCTCAACGTCCTGCGGATGGCGGCGGTGCTGGGGCGCGAGTTCACCCAGGACTCCTTGTCCACCTCACTGAACGCCCTCCCATCCGACCCTGGCGCACCACCCACGAACCCCGGCGCACCACTTACCGAGCCCCGCGCACCAAGCACCCAGCCAGGCATACCGCTCACCGAGCTCGGGACATCACGCACCCAGCCCGGCACGCCACCGAACGACGCGTCACAGGTTGCGCCCGTCACACCGCCCGATTCCGCTGCTCCCCTGCAGGCGCGGGTTGCGGCCGGGGCGGCGGTGCGCAAGGCTCTCGACCAGGCCCTGTCGGCCAAGCTCGTCCTCTCACACGGATCCGGACGGTACGCGTTCGTGCACGACCTGGTGCGCGAGACCCTCTACGCCGAACTGGACGAGGTGAGCCGTCCCGCCTTTCACGCAGCCGCCCTCACGGCCCTGGAAACGGCTCTGCCCGCCGTCCGCGCCCATCACGCTTATCTGGCCGCCGCCCCCGAAGCCCCCGGCCTGCTCCTCACCGCCGCCAGGGATGCCGAGGGCCGGATGGCGGATGAGGAGGCGGCCGGGCACTACCGCCGCGCCCTGGACCTCACACCCGCCTCCGACCCGCGCCGGAAGGCCACGATCGGACTCGACCTCGGCATGGCGCAGCACCGCGTCGGCGACACCGCCACCGGAGCACACACGCTGGACACGGCACTCGCGATCATCCGTCGACTCGACGCCCCAGACCTGCTGGCGATCGCGGCGCTGAAACTGCACGACCTCTGCCACACCGGCCAGAGCCGCTGGACCGACTTCGTCCACGAGGCCCACCACCGGCTCGTACACCGATCACCTCGCCGCCGCGGCACCGACGCCGCACAGGAGCCCTCCCCACCAACACCGGCGTCGAGCACAACCACCCACCCGGGGGCGAGCGCCGAACCCGGGACAGGCACCGGCACCGGCGCGAAGGCGGACGGCGGAGATCGGCTGAACGTCGCGGCGCGGGAGTTGAGTGCGGTCGCGGCCGACCTGGCCAGGCGGGGCGCGGACGACGACGCGCTCGGATACAGCCTCTCGGCCAGGCTGGGCATGATCTTTGGCCCGGACACCACGGCCGAACGCCTGGCGATCACCGAGGAGCTCGGGAAGGTGGCGCGGCGCAACCGGGACGAGCAACTCGACCTGACCGCCCTCAGCTGGCGCATCGGTGCGCTGCTCGAACTGGGCGATCCCCGCTGCATCGCCGAGCAGCGCGACTTCGTGGCCAGGGCTGAGCAGTCCGAGCTGGCCCTGTTCCAGCATGAGGCCGCCGTGCTGAAGGCCATGTTCGCCACTCTGACGGGCCGCTTCGAGGAGACCGACGCCCACATCGAGGCCGCGTACGAGCTGGGCGAGCAGCCGGGCATCGGCAGGCGGGACCTGCGCTGGATGCAACGCTGGTCGGTCGCCCTGCTCAGGGGCCGGTTCGACGTGGCCGAGAGCGTACTGTCGGAGATGGAACGCGCGGGCAGCCCGCACTTCCCGCTCTACCGGGCCGTGACGGCGGTGCAGCGGGACGACGGGAGCGAGGCCGCGATGCGTCACCTGGCGCAGATCATGGCGGCGGGCGAGCAGTACCTGCGCTGGATGGCGCCGCTGTGGCTGAGGTTCCAGGCGCAGGCGGCCGCGCGGTCGGGCGATCCCGTGCTCTGCGAGCACGCCCGTGCCGCCCTCGCCCCGTACGCCGGCCATTGGGGGGTGACGGCCACCGTCGCCGTCGAGGGCCCGTACGCGTACTGGGCGGCTCTGCTGGATGCGGCGCAGGAACGCTGGGACGCGGCGATCGAGGGCTTCACCTCGGCCTGGCACGCCGCCGACCTGCTGGGCGCCCGGCCCTGGTCGGTGGAGTCCCGCGCCCGCCTGGCCGATGCGCTGCAGGCCCGCGGCGACGACGTGTCCGCGCTGGTCGCGCAGGTGGAGCGGGAGGCGGCGGAGCTCGGCATGCTGGTACGCCTGCCGCGCCCCGGCGCCAACGCCTTCCGATTCGACGGCGAGGTCTGGACCCTGACCTTCGCCGGCAGGACCGTACACCTGCCCGACGCCAAGGGCCTGGCCGACCTGCACGTACTGATCGGCCGGCCGGGCCGTGACGTGGCGGCGGTCGAGCTGCTCAACCCGGCCGGCGGCGAGGTCGTGGTCGCGGCGCGCCGCCTGGGTGGTGACGACGTGCTGGACGAGGAGGCCAGGTCGCGCTACCGCGCACGGCTGGAACTGCTCGACGAGGAGATCGACCGGGCGGTGGAACGGGGCGACGACCGGCGGGCGGCCGAGTTCGACGCCGAGCGGCAGGCGCTGCTGGACGAACTGCGTACCGCGGCCGGGCTGGGAGGCCGTCCGCGCCGCCTGGGTGACGAGGCCGAACGCGCCCGCAAGGCCGTCACCAACCGTATCCGCAACACGCTGCGCCAACTCGACCAACGCCACCCCGAACTGGCCGCCCACCTGCGCGCCTCGGTCGCCACGGGCGCGACGTGCCGCTACCAGCCGACGGCCGAGGTGCACTGGTGCACGTGAGCGGCCAGCCCTCGGACTGCGCTGGTGCCGGGTCACTCGCGGGCAGCGTTCATCCGGCCGGATCCCTCCCGGGTCGTGTGCGCCCCGCCGAGTCACTCGCGGGCGGGTTTCATGCGGCCGGATCACTCATGAGCGGCATTCATGCGGCAGGGTCACTCGTGAGTGGCGTTCGCCCGGCTGGGGAGCAGGAACATCAGCAGGGCCGCGACGATGTAGCAGGCGATCTGCCAGGGCAGGATCGCGGTCAGGGCATCGCCGTATGCGGTGAGCTGGGTGGCTCCTGCGGTGAGTGCGCTCTCCATCCGGGTGAAGAACACCGCGCCGAGGACGGCGACGCCGAACGCGTTGCCGAGTTGGGTGACGGTGGTGAGCACGCCGCCCGCGGTGCCGGCGTCCTTGACGGGAACGCCGGCCAGCACGACGTTGATCAGGGAGGGTGCGGTGAGCCCCAGCCCCAGACCGCCCAGGAACAGCGGCACGGCGAGTGCCCAGTACGAGGGATTGGCGCCGTCGCGGACGAGCAGCAGCAGGACAACCTGCGACACGGCCAGGGTCAGGGCGCCCGAGATGAGCAGTGCGCGACCGGCCCGGTGCGCGAGTCCGGCGCCGACGCCCGAGGTGACGATGGAGCCGATCGCGTACGGGAGGATCACCAGGCCGGTCTCCAGCGCGGTGCGACCGGTGCCGAGCTGGAGATAGAGGGACAGCAGGAGGAAGAAGGACCCGAGCGCCCCGAAGAACAGCAGGCAGATCGACAGGCCCCCGGCGAAGGCCCGCACGCGCAGCAGCGCGGGGTCGAGGATGGGCTGCTCGCCGCGCCCGGCGAGCCGTCGCTGCCTGACCAGGAACAGGGCGGCGACGAGGACCGCGCAGGCGAGAAGGGCGAAGCTCCACCAGGGCCACCCCCAGTCACGTCCCTGCATCAGAGGCAGGAGCAGGAGCACCGCGCCAGCCGCGGCCAGCAGCGCCCCGGGCAGGTCGAGGCGGGTTTCGCCGGCCGCACGAGACTCGGGCATGAACCGGAACCCGATGATCAGCCCCACGATGGCGATCGGCACATTGACCCAGAAGATCGCCCGCCAGCCCAGGCCGAACAGGTCGGCCTCGGTCAGCACCCCGCCGAGCAACGGCCCGGCCACCGAGGCCAGGCCGAGGACCGCGCCGTACACGCCGAGTGCCTTGGCCCGTGCGGCGGGCGCGAACGAGGCGCGGATGATGCCGAACACCTGCGGGATCATCAGCCCGCCCGCCAGACCTTGAGCGATACGCATGCCGATCAGCGCGCCGGAGTCCGGCGCCAGCCCGCAGCCCGCCGAGGCCAGCATGAACCCGGCCAGCCCGAGCAGGAAGACGCGACGCCGTCCGTACTGGTCACCGAGGCGGCCGCCGGTGATGAGCCCCGCTCCGATGGAGAGGGTGTATCCCGCGAGCATCCACTGCAGCGCGACCTCGCCGGAGCCCAGGTCCTCGGCGATCCGCGGGGCCGCCACGCTGACGATCGTGGCGTCCAGGAGCTCCATGAAGTCCGCGACGAGAATCGCGGCCAGCACCAGGACCGCCTTGCGTCCGGACAGGAATGCGGCGGTCGTGCTGCCGTCGCCGCTGCCGGTGAGCGGGGAGACGGCAGTCGTGCTGCCGCCACCCCCGCTGCGGCGCCGCGAGGGAGAAATTGCGCCATTTCCACCGTGGTGCGGGGAGGGGAAAGTTGCACTGTCATCACCTCCACTGTGGCGCGGAGGGGTGACGGTGGTGCTGCCGCCATCGCCAGGGTGGTGCGGGGAGGTGGGGGTTGTGCTGCCGTCGCCGCCGCTGCGGCTCGGGGAAGTGTTGGTCATGCTGTGGCTGCGCTCCTGGTTCATGGGGATGCGATAGAATTACTGCACTGTGCAGCAATTGCGCGACGCAGCCAATGTAGCGCAAAATTCGCTGCACGACGCAGCGAGTTGGAGGGGAGACGCGGTGACGGCGCCGGATCAGGACAGGCAAGGGCTGGTCGACGAGCTGGTCGGGGTCGCGGTGCCCGGTTACGCGATCTTGGTCGTACAGCTCAACAACGTCGTGGCCACCCAACTGGGCGTCACCGACACCGACGTGCAGTGCCTGCACGCGCTGGACCGCTACGGCCCGATGACGCCCGGAGCTCTGGCCAAGCGCGTGAACCTCACCACCGGATCAGCCACCCGCATGATCGACCGGCTGGTCGCCGCCGGGTGCGTACGCCGCATGCCCGACCCCGACGATCGCAGGAAGGTCGTCGTCGAGCCGACCCAGGAGGGACTCGACCGGGTCAGGGACGCCTACGCGGGGCTGGTCGAACGCACCCGGGACGACCTGGGAGACTTCACCGACGAGGAGCTCCGCGCCGTGCTGCGCTTCGTGCGAACGGCCGAGCACAGCACCGCCGCCGAAATCCACCGACTCCAATCCGGCACCGGCAACCAGTAGCGCCCCGGGGACATCACCGTCATCGCACCACCCACCCACTCACACCATCCGCTCGCTCACGCCATCCGCTCGCTCACGCCATCCGCTTACTCACGCCCCCGCTGACGCCGGCGTGCTCACGCTGCCTGACCGCTCGCGTTGCCCGGTTCTGACGCCATCCGTCCCGTTGGCGCCGCCTGATACGCCCCCGCCACCTGATGCGACCCATCCCCCAGATGCGACCCACCGCCCGATGCGGCAACGCGCCGATGCCACGCGGCAGGGTGGGCATGGCCGCGTGGCGTCGGTGCAAAGGTGGGCTTTCGTCAGCGGAGCTTCGCGAAGAAGGTGGTGACGTCCTCAGCGAAGAGAGCGGGCTGTTCGGCGGCGAAGAAGTGACCGCCCTTGTCGTACTCGGCCCAGTGGACAATGTTGTGGTCGCGCTCGGCCCAGGCACGGATCGTGACGTCACAGGCCCTGGACACCAGAACGCCCGTGGGTACGGTACCCCGCGCGGCAGCGGCCCAGTCCCCGGCCCCGCCCCATCCCGCCGCATCGCCCGCGCCACCCCAGCCCGCGCCACCCGAGTCAGTGCCGCCCAAGCCCGCCGCGCCGCCCGAGCCGCTCCAGGCCGCGTCGGCAGGGGCTCCGGATGGGGATGCGACCTGGGGGTTGCCCCCGAAGGAGCTTCCAGACGCGTCCTCGGAAACAATTCCGGAGGTGCCCTCGGATGCGCCCCACTCCCCCGTGCCGCCGTCGCTGCTGCTCCAGTCCCCGGCGCTCATGTTCTCGTAGTAGAACTGGGCCGACGATCCAGCCGTGCCCGTCAGCCAGTAGATGCTGATATTCGTCAGCATCAGGTCGCGGTCGAGCGAATCCTCCGGAAGCCCATCAACGGGCTCGGTCAGCTCCTTGAACTTCTCCATGATCCAGGCGAGTTGCCCCACCGGCGAATCATGCAACCCGTACGACACCGTCTGAGGCCGTTTGGACTGCGTCTGCAGGTAGCCGTCGTTCATGTTCTCCATCGCGTTCCACCGCCGCCGCTCCTCATCCGACAGCCCGTCCATCTCGCCCTCCTGCCCGATCGGGAAAGTGAGCGCGGCGTTGAGGTGGATGCCGGCGACCTGCTCGGGCGCGTGTTTGCCCATCTCGGGCGCGATGAAGGCGCCGGCGTCCCCGCCCTGCACCCCGTACCGGGAATAGCCGAGCAGTTCCATGAGCCGCGCGAACGCCCTGGCGGTGCGGGCGGCGTCCCAGCCGGGGCCGGACAGCGGGGCCGAGAAGCCGAAGCCGGGCAGCGACGGGATGACCAGGTGGAAGGAGCGGGAGAGCGGCTCGATGACGTCCAGGAAGTCCATGAAGGTGCCCGGCCAGCCGTGCAGGAGCATGAGGGGCAGCGCTTCGGGATTGTCCGAGCGGACGTGGACGAAGTGCAGGTTCTGACCGTCGATCGTGGTGGTGTAATGGGGCAGTTCGTTGAGCCTCGCCTCGTGGGCGCGCCAGTCGTAGCCGGCGCGCCAGTACTCGGCCAGGTCTCTGAGGTAGCCGAGCGGAACCCCGCGCTCCCAGCCGGTGCCGGGCAGCTGGGGCTGCCATCGGGTCATGGCCAGGCGGGTACGCAGGTCGTCGAGGCCCTGCTGCGGCACCTCAATGCGGAACGGTCGAATTGTCATGATATTTCCCCTCAAATCTTGAATGCGGCGGCGTGCTCGGCGGCCCACTGGGCGAATGTGCGCCCGGGACGGCCCGTGACCCGCTCCACGGTCGGCTGCACGATGGCCCCGGCCCCCGGCGGATTGGCGCCGAGCTGGACCCCGAACTCGATCATGTCCTCGGTCACCCCGGCGGCCTGCATCGCGGCCCGGTACCCTGCCTCGTCCAGCTCCTCGAAGCGGAGCTCCCGCCCGACGGCCTCCCCGATCAGCCGCACCCGCTGCTCGGGCGTCAGCGCCTCGGGCCCGGTCAGCGTGTACGACTCCCCCGCGTGCCCGTCCTCGACCAGCGCCGCCACGGCCACGGCCGCGATGTCGGCCTCGTGCACCACCGCGCCGAGATGGTTGCCGAAGACCCGCACCACACCTTCGTCCCTGATGGAATCCACCCAGTCGTAGGCGTTGGCCATGAACTCCACGCACAGCAACTGCGTCCAGCCCACGCTGCCCGCCCGCAGCGCCCGCTCGACCGAGGACTCGTCCCAGCCGCTCAGCACGCTGACGCGCGTGACGCCCGCCTTGGCCGCCAGCTCGACGATCTCGGGCCCGGTCTCCAGCTCGGCGAAGTCGTCACCCCCGAACGTGATCAGGTGCAACCCCGTCACACCCTCCAGCGCCGGCGCCAGCGTCTCGGGCGAGGTCAGGTCGCCGCAGGCCACCTCAACCCCGTCGGGCAGCCCGGCCGCCGCCGGATTCCTGGTCAGGGCCCGTACGTGCGCGCCCCGCTCGACGAGCTGCGCCACGATCTGACGGCCGACCGTACCGGTGGCGCCGGTCACGAGGAACGTCATCGTTCTCTCCTTCGAGTACGTGTTCATTTCCGGTCTCGACCAGGAGGCGCTACACGGCAAATAGCACCCGCCACCCATCGGCCACGGCAGAAAGGGCGGCTCGTAACAACCTGGCAACATCCTCTTGCCATCGCCCATGTGACCGCTCACACTCAAGCAGAATGTGTGACCGGTCACACCGAGAGGTTGGTCCGCCATGAGGAGGAAGAATGCCTGGTCAGCGGCCCTGGTGGCAGCTGTCGTGACGAGCCTGCTGCCCGCCGTCCCCGCCCACCCCGCCGCCGCCTCACAGTTCGTCGTGGACCTCGCCGCGCCGACCGGCGCGCTGCGTTACGGCGCCACCGGCTTCCTGTACGGGCTCGGCGACGAGGGCATCCCGAACGAGACCATGCTCGCCGCGCTCAAACCCCAGGTCACGGCCCAGAAGGCGCCGGACGGCCTGCAGCACCCGAACGGCGACGCGCTGAAGATCGCACCCATGTTCAAGCGCGCCGGGGGCCGCGACATCCAGATCTACCTGCAGGACGTCTACAAGCAGTGGCCGTACGAGAAGCTCGGCCTGGCCGACTACCTGGCCAAGGTGGAGACGATGACGAGGAAGGTCGTCGCGGACCCGTACCGCGCCTCCTACGTCTATGTGCCCTTCAACGAGCCCGACCTGATCTGGTACCAGGGGAACCTGACCGCCTTCCTCAACGACTACAAGGCCGTCCACCAGCGCATCCGCTCGATCGACCCCGGCGCGCGCGTCGCCGGTCCGAACTTCGCCTCCTACCGCCCGGCCGACCTGCGCGCGTTCATGACCTTCGCCCGCGACAACGGCGTGCTGCCCGACGTCACCACCTGGCACGAGCTGGGGGACGACTTCTACACGAGCTGGCACACGCACTACGACGACTACCGGGCGATGGAGGCGAGCCTCGGGATCAGCCCGCGCCCGATCACCATCAACGAGTACGGCCGGTCGTCCGGCGACCTGGGCGTGCCGGGCAACCTGGTGCAGTACGTGGCGAAGTTCGAGAACAGCAAGGTCGACGGCTGCCTGGCGTACTGGACGACGGCCGGCGGGCTCAACGACCTGGTGACCAGGAACAACCAGGCGACCGGCGGATGGTGGCTGTACAAGTGGTACGGCGAGCTGACCGGCACCACCGTGGCCGTCACCCCACCCGCGCCCGGCGGCTCCCTGCAGGGCCTGGCGGCCTACGACCCGGCCAAGAAGCAGGCCCGGGTGATCTTCGGCGGCAACAACCCGTCGTCGGGCACCTACGACACGAACCTGGTCGTCAAGGGCATTCCCGCCGCGCTGGGCGGCACGGTGCACGCCACGGTGTGGGGCGTGGACAACTCGGGACTGAACGCCTCTCCCGGCCCATATCGGGTGACCGAGTCGGACTTCACCGCGTCCGGCGGGCAGATCACGATCCCGCTGACCGGGCTGAAGGGCTCCTCGGCCTACCACGTGATCGTGACGCCGGACAAGGACACCTCTCCCGCCGGTTCGCGCTATGAGGCCGAGTACGCGGCGCTGGCCGGCTCGGCGCGCGTCACATACGGCTCGAACACCGGCTATTCGGGCACATCCTTCGCAGAAGGCTACGGCGGCAGCACCAACGCGAGCACTCGGTTCGTGGTGACAGCCGCCGGCGACGGGTACCACGACCTCGCCCTGCGTTACTCGGCGGGCCCGTACGCGGGCGCCCCGGCCGGCCGCTCGGCGCGACTGCGGCTCAACGGCTCCGACCTCATCGACGTCGCCCTGCCCGGCACCGCCGACTGGAACACCTGGAACACGGTGACCACGAGGGTGTTCCTGACCGCCGGGATCAACCGGGTGGAGGTCAACGCGTACGCGGGCGACGACCGGGACGCGGTCAACATCGACTACCTCGACGTCACGCCCGCCACCGGCACCATCACCGCCTACCAGGCCGAATCCGCCACCAACACGCTCGGGGGCGCCGCCAGGGTGGGCTCCAACGCCGCCGCCTCGGGCGGAAGCTACGTGGGGTACGTCGGCGCGGGCGCGGCCAACACGCTGCGCTTCAACGGGGTGACGGTCCCGTCCGCCGGCCGGTACCGCATGATCGTGACGTATGCCAACGGCGAACTGGGTGAGGGGGCGACGAACTACAACACCAACATCGTCGACCGTTACGCCGACATTTCGGTCAATGGGGGCGCCGGCAGGCGGCATTACTTCCGTAACACGCTGGGCTGGTCGAACTTCCGTACCACGGTGGTGGATGTGGTGCTGGCGGCGGGCACGAACACGATCACCTTCGCCAACGCCTCCACCGGCTACGCGCCCGACCTAGACCGCATCCAGATCGCCACCCCAACCCTCGGCTAACCCCCGCCCCGACCGACCCCCCACACTCCCGGTCCCCCACGCCCCCGGTCCTCCCACACCCCGGTCCTCCCACACCCCCGGCCCTCACACCCCCGGCCCCCACACCCCTCCGTCCCCCGCACCCTCTGTCCCCGCCGACCGACATCCGGCGGAGCCTCTGCCCAGCCACTCGGCTGAGGCTCCGTCCGGCCGCTCGGCTGAGGCTCCGTCCGGCCACTCGGCTGAGGCTTTGTCCGGCCACTCGCCCGGCCGATTCCGTCCGACAGTGGACGACTGTGGCCGGCCGTGGCTCCCTATCGTCCGAACTTGGCCATCCACTCCTCGACGGCGGCCGCGATGACCAGTGGATGGTCCTCGGGCGTGTGATGTCCCGCCACCTCGTCATGCTCCGCGATCTCCAGGGCGGCGATGGTGGCCGCGCACCAGGCGAGGGTCTGCGGCGTCCACATGGAGCCGGGGCCGGGACGGAAACCGATCAGCAGCTTGGGCACGTCCACGCTGCCTGCCAGCCACCGGTCGAACGCCTCGATCCTGGCCACGACGTCGGCGGGCTCCCCGTCCAGCGGCATCGAACGGGCCCAGCGCAGCATGGGGACGCGATTCTGCCTGGTCGGATACGGCCGCAGGTAGACCGCCAAATCCTCCTCGTCCGGCGGCGTGACGACGGTGCCGGAGAAGGAGCGCAGGAAGACGTTGTCGTCGAGCATCATCGACTCTCCCACGCCCTCCGTCTTGATCGCCCTGAACAGCTCGCGTCCGCCCTCGGGAAACTCCTCCCAGCTCATCGGCTTGACGATGGCCTCGGTGAAGGCGATGCCGCGTACCCGCCCGGGATGACGGGCGGCCCAGTCGAAGGCCAGCGCGCCGCCCCAGTCGTGGCCCACGAGCACCACGTCGTCCAGGCCGAGCGCGTCGAACCAGGCGTCCAGATATCGGGCGTGGTCGGCGAAGGTGTAGTCGATGGCGGGCTTGCCCGACTCCCCCATGCCGATCAGGTCAGGAGCCAGGCGACGGCCACGGCCGATGGCGGGCATGATGTTGCGCCACAGGTGGGAGCTGGTGGGGTTGCCGTGCAGGAAGACGATCGGCGCGCCATCGCCAAGTTCCCGGTAGGACATCGTGGAGTCGAGTACGGGCTGAATGGGCATAGTGAGTTCCTTTCGTAGGGGTCATCGGTGGTCAGCGGAAGCCCGGGGTGACGGACCGGAGGACCGACGTAAAGCGCCGACACGACAGACCGGCGAACCAGCGGAAGACGCCAGACCGGCGGACCGGCGGACCGGCGGACCGGCGGACCGGCGGACGAAAAGCACCGCTGCGACAGACCGGCGAACCAGCGGAAGACGCCAGCGCGACAGACCGACAATCGGCGGAAGAGACGCCGGCCCGGTGACCGGCGAAAAGTGCCGGTGCGACAGACCGGCGGACTGGTGGAAAGCGCCGGTGCGACAGACGGGCGAGTTAGCGGAAGGCGGCGGCGTTGCGGGCCGCCCAGTCCGCGAACGGGCGCGGGGCACGACCCAGAATGCGTTCCACTTCCGGGCTGACCTGCTGCTCGGCGGGGGTGGGCGTGCCCAGAATGCTCAGAGTGCCCTCGACGGCCTCCTCCGGCATGAACCGCAACATCTGCTCCCGCGCCTCCTGCCTGCTCTGCTCGACGAACCGCACCCGCTCGCCAAGCACCTCCCCGATCGTCGCGGCCCGCTCGCGCGGGGTGATCGGCTGAGGACCGGTGAGCACGTACGTACGCCCCGCGTGCGAATCCCCCCGCAACACCGCCGCCGCGACCCCGGCGATGTCGGCGGGATCGATGAACGGCAGAGCCACGTCGGCGAACGGGGCGGCCGCCGTGCGATGGGCCCGGATCGGCTCGGCCCAGGCCAGGGCGTTGGAGTGGAACCCGCCGGGCCGCAGAATCGTCCACTCCAGCCCCGACCGGCGTACGGCCTCCTCGAAGACCACCGGCTGGGCGTAAAGGTCCGGCCGGGACCCTGCTCCCTGGGAGGAGAGCAGGACGACGCGCCGGATCCCGCCCGCCTCGGCCGCGTCCAGCACGCCCTTCGGGTCGGATCCGGCGACGTGCAGGAACAACGCGTCGCCACCGTCGAAGGCGGCTTTCAGGCTGTCGGGCTCGGCCAGATCCCCGACGAGGCTCCGTACGGACTCCGACGACGGCGCGGGCCGCCGCGAGACCGCGGCTACCTGCTCACCCGCGCCGACCAGCAGCCGGACCAGCTCGCCACCGACGTTGCCCGTGCCACCCGTTACAACGATCATCATCCCGCTCCTGAAAGTTAGTTAGCTGACTGACTCACTTCGAGACCATAGCGGTGCGCCAACGCGGCTGTCTATAGTCAGTCAGGTGACTAACTCAACGCGGGCGGGAAAGCGGGAGCGGCTGGCGCACGCCGCCGTACAGGTGCTGCATGAGCAGGGAGTCGAGAAGACCACGCTCGCCGACATCGCGCGCGCGGCCGACGTGCCCGTGGGGAACGTCTACTACTACTTCAAGACCAAGGACCAGCTGGTCGGGGCGGCCATCGAGGCGCACGGCCGGCACCTGGAGTCCGTACTCGACGGCCTCGAACGGCTCGCCACACCGCAGGAGCGGCTCAAGGCGCTGGTGCACGGCTGGATGGAGGGCCGCGACCTCGCCGCCAAGTACGGCTGCCCGACCGGCACCCTCGCCTCCGAGCTCGACAAGCGCGACGACGGCCTCGATCGCGCGATCGCCAAGGTCATGGGGCGGCTGCTCGACTGGATGGAGGGACAGTTCGCGACCATGGGGCATGCGGACGCCAAGGAGCTGGCGGTCGCCCTTTTCGCCTCCTACCAGGGCATCGCGCTGCTCACCAACACCTTCCGCGACCCGGAGATGATGGCGGCGGAGGGCCGCCGCCTGGAGCGCTGGATCGACTCGCTCACCTGAACCTGACCCCCGGCGACAACTTTTGCACTCAAAAACCCGTCGTACACCCAGAGTTATCACTCATACACTGTGAATAACGGGCAGGGTGCGGTGCGGGCGAACGGCCCCGGTCGGGGAGAGGGCAGGGTCTGTGGCGATGAGCGTGGATCCGAGAGCGGCCAAGAACGTGCTGGTTGCCGGGGAAAGGCCGGAACCCGGCCTGGAGGAGGAGCAGACCGGTTCCGGGCTGGAGTCGGTGACCCGTCATGAGGAGCTGGTGCGGCTGCTGGCCGAGCAGTTCGCGCGGGCCGACGCGTCCCTGCGGGAGCTGCAGGCGCGGGCGGACCGGGCCGACGGCGCCCGCCTCCCCCGGGCCACGTGCGCGGACATGCTGGCCGGTCGGCGCTTTCCGAAAAAGGCGGTGATGGTGGCGTTCCTGCGGGCGTGCCAGGTGCCCGAGCAGCAGGTCCCCGCGTGGGAACGGGCTTGGGAACGGGTACGGCTGGCCCGCCTGCCCACCATGGTCGTCCAGGACGGCCCGGCATGCTCCGTCCAGCAGTACCCAGCCTCCGATCCTCCGGACGAGCTGGAAGAGCCGGATGATCCGGACGTGCGCGGCCTGCTACGAGTGCTGAGCAAACCCATCGGCACAAACACAACATTCCACGCAGACGAACCCATAAGACCGGGAAGGCCAGCCGAGCCCGACCCGTTCCCGCCCCCGGACCGATGGCCAGGCCGTACCGCCGGCGCGGACCGCAACCGCACCGTCGTCATCGCCGCATTCGCCTCACTCGCCACCGGAGCGGCCCTGGGCGCGCTCGCGGCCGTGGCGGTGCTGGGCGTGCTCGCGGGCGCCTGGATCCCGGAGCTCGGTACGCCCGCGGCGAAACCCAAACCGGAGACTCCCCTCGGCTGGAAACTAGTCGACGACGGCCGCGCGTTCGGCCCCGGCGGTTCGAGCCGGTTCACCGTAACCGTCGATCCGGCCAACACCGGCGTCCGGCTGATCCGCCGCCTGGACGCCGGCATCGGCAGGCAGCATGCCGCCATCACGGTGAACGGCAGCCCGGCGGGGTCATGGCAACCACTGCCGGCGGCGCACGACTACAGGTGGCGCAACCAGAGCGTGGACCTCCCGCCGTCCGTGAGCGCGGGACGGCACTCGCTGACCGTGGTCAACACGTTCATCTCCTCCGACCTGGACTTCAACGAGTTCTCGTACGTCGTCAGACAGAAGCTCAACGGCGTCTGGTCCACCGCCGACACCCTCGACGTCGGCCCCGAACACACGGCCAGCGAGGCCGTACACGACTACCACCTCACCGGCCGCCAGACCTTCTCCGGCCCTCAGGACTTCGCCTACCCCCCGAACCATCCGCCGGACAGCGACGGGTGACGTGGCAGGATCCAGGTGGCGGACAAGATCAAGCCGGTCGACGCGCTCAAGGCAAGTAGAATGAATGTGCGTGCTGCGGGGTGCGCTTCTCATCCACGGCGCCGCAGCCTTGCGACGCGAGCATGCCCGCAGCGCACAGCCCTGGCGTCACTTCCCCAGTCGCCTCGATCGAACACCTAGGTCGGCGTGCGTCAGGCATCACGGCTCCAGGCGGGTGAGGTCGAGGGTGGCCAGGCGGGCGGGGTCGGAGAGGATGTCGATGGTGGCGATCCTGCCGTCGGCGATGGTGAAGCTCATGACGGAGATGGGCTGGTCGTCGATGGTGTTGACCAGGCCGGCGAGGCCGTTGATGAGTGCCGGGCAGGTGGCGGCGCTGGTGGCCATGCGCTGGAAGGTGGCGAGTTGTCCGGCCACGGCCGCCACGCCACGGATGATCTTCAGGCCGCCGGTGAGCGTACCGCCGTCGGCGCGCAGGACCACGTCGGGGTCGAGGATGGACACCAGCGCGGCGAAGTCGCCGCCACGGGCGGCGGCCAGGAACGCGTCCACCACGCGGCGCTGGCCGGCCAGGTCAGGGTCGGGGTTCGGGGCCGCGCCGCGTACCCGCCGGCGGGCGCGGCTGGCGAGCTTCTTGGCCGCCACGGGGGTGCGGTCCACGATGGGCGCGATCTGCTCGAACGGCAGGCCGAACATGTCGTGCAGCACGAACGCCAGCCGTTCTGGCGGGGTCAGCGATTCCAGCACGACCAGCAGCGCCAGGCCCACCGAGTCGGCCAGCAACACCTCCTGCTCCGGGTCGGCGGCATCGGCACGGCTGATCACCGGGTCGGGCAGGCGCTCCTCCAGCGACTCCTCGCGCCGGGACTTGCGGGCGCGGAGCAGGTCCAGGCACACCCGGCCGACCACGGTGGTCAGCCAGCCACCGAGATTGTCGATGTCACCGGCGTCCGTACGCGCCAGCCGCAGCCACGCCTCCTGCACCGCGTCCTCGGCCTCGCTCAGTGAGCCGAGCATCCGGTAGGCGACCGCCTTCAGGTGGGGGCGGTGCCCCTGGAACTGGTCGGCCAGGAAGTCATGGGGCGTCACGGTTGCATTCCTCTCATCTCAGCCACGTCAGAACGCTGACGTATCAAACCCGGCAAAGGTGACCGTCACCTTTGTCGCGGGCCGTCCGTCATGCCGGCGATCAGCACTCACTCTCGAAGGGTTGCAGGCGATGAGCAGGACGGATGTGCACGGCACGGTCGCGGACGGCTTCGAGCCGGTACGCGAGGAGTTCGCCGCGGTGGCGGCCGAGCAGGACGGCCAGGCGGGCGCGCAACTCGCCGCCTACGCGCACGGCCGGCAGGTGGTGGACCTGTGGGCCGGGGACGAGGCCGGCGGCGACACGCTGACCGGTGTCTACTCCTGCACCAAGGGTGCCGCGACGCTGGTGGTGGCACTGCTGACGCAGGAGGGGGTCCTCGATCTCGACGAGCCGGTGGCCCGGCACTGGCCGGAGTTCGCCGCCGCCGGCAAGGATACGATCACGCTGCGGGACGTGCTGACCCACCGCTCCGGCGTCATCGGCGTGGACGGCGGGCTGTCGGCGGCGGAACTGGCCGACGACGCGGTGATCGCGCGCCGCCTGGCCGCGCAGCGCCCGTACTGGCGGCCGGGCTCGGCCTACGGTTATGGCGGGTTCGTCTCGTTCGCCCTGGTGAACGAGGTGATCCGGCGCGTGACCGGCCGCTCGCTCCAGCAGGTCTACGACGAGCGCATCCGTGCCCCGTACGGGCTGGATCTTTATCTGGGGTTGCCCGAGGCAGAAGAGGAGCGGTTCCGGCCGATCCTGCGGTGGACGGCCACGCCGGAGCAGGAGGCCGCGTTCTGGTCGAACGTGCCGGGTCCGAACAGCATCCTCGGCATCGGGTACGGGCTCAACAGCACGCCGCCGCTGGACCAGGTGGCCTTCGCCAACACCCGCGCCGTCCGCGCCGGCGGCCAGGCGTCGGCCGGCGGGGTGGGCAGCGCGCGCGGCCTGGCCGGCCTGTACGCGGCGGCCGTCTGGGGCATCGGCGGACGCCCGCCGCTGCTCAGGCCGGACACCGTCGGCGAGTTCTCCATGTTGCACTCCACCGGCCGCGACCTGGTCCGCGGCGATCAGGGCAACTACGCGCTCGGCTTCCAGGCCAAGGGCCTGCGGTACGCCTTCCTCGGCGCGAACGCGTTCGGCCACGACGGCTCGGCCGGTTCGGAGTCCTTCGCCGACCCGCACGGCGGCATCGCCTTCGGCTACACGCGGCGCCGGTTCGGCTCCGGCTGGTCCTACCCCGAGCACGACCGGCTCGCCGCCGCCGTCCACCGCGCCGCGACCGCCTCCTGAGGAGCCGCCATGACCTCTCACGCCGGAACCCGCCTGGCCTTGTTGCTGATCGCGGCCGCGCAACTGCTGATGGTGGTGGACGGCACCATCGTGACCGTGGGCCTGCCCGTCATCGGAACCGGGCTCGGCGTCCCCGAGACCGGCCTGGACTGGGTGCTCACCACCTTCGCCCCGCTGCGCGGCGCGCTCACCAGCGGTTACACCACCGGCATGCTCGGCGCGGGCGGCTTCTACCCGGCCGCGATCGTCACCGCCGTCCTCCGCCTGCGCCCCTCGAACCGGGACGGCGAGCCCACGCCGGAGACCCTCGGCAGCAACTGACCGCCTAACCGGTCACCTTCGTGCCCTGCGATCCGTCAGAGCAGCGATCCACCATTCACCACCTTGAAGGGAACACCACCATCATGACCACCACCGAGTCCCGTCTGCCCAACCCCGCCGCACTCGTCCCCGAACTCAAGGACATCGGCGGTGCCCTGTACAGGGCGACCGGGAACGGCACGATCCCCCAGGCCACCATCGGCCTGGTCCAGTTGCGTGCCGGTCAGATCGTCGGCAACACGTACCTGACCGTCCTGCACACCGGCAACCTCCGCAAGGCCGGCGTCAGCGAGGAGAGCATCACCGCCGTGGCCTCCTGGCGGGACGCGCCGTACTTCACCGATGCCGAACGCGTCGCGTTGGAACTGGTCGAATCCGTGCTCACCCCGAACCCGTCCGGTGAGCGCGTCCCCGACGAGCTGTACGCGAGGGCGTCCGGGCAGTACGACAACAAGGCGCTCACCACGCTCATCATGGCCATCGGCCAGGTCTGCTTCTTCCTCCCCCTGGCCCTCATCGGCAAGCCGCTGCCGGGTGTGTCGCCTACGGAGCAGTGGAGGGCGTAACACCTGAAACCGGCAGGGCGAGGACGCGGCACCCCGTACCTCGCCCTGCCGGGCGACCGGAGCCGCGTGAGGTGGCCGGCCGGAGATCCAACCCTGGTCCCGCCGTCAGGGGAGTGCCGCGATCACCTCGACCTCGACCAGCAGGCCGGGCGCGGCCAAGGAGACCACCTCCACGAGGGTGCTGGCCGGGCAGGACGTGACGCCTTGGCGAAGCGGGGCGAGGATGGCGGGCAGCACTTCCGGGCGGTAGCCGACCACGTAGATCGTCTCTTTGTCGATGTGCTCGCGCCCGGTCCCGGCGGCGGCCGGCGCGAGGTCGATGGCGGCCGCGATGTGCTCGGCCTGCGTGGCGTGGTCGTCGCCGCGGATCCGGCCGGCCTCATCCTAGGCGACCTGCCCCGACAGGAACACCAGCCCAGTGGGACCTGCGCCCGCCACGATCACGTCAGCGTGCAAGGTTTGCCCCCTCCTCGATTAAATGAACATTGTTCATAAAAAGACGTTCACTAGTATCACCAGGCATGGGAACGTCGTCAACCGCACAGCGCGGCCGGGGCCGCCCCCGCAAGATGGCCGTGCCGGAAGCGGTCACCACCGCTCTGCGCCTGGTGGATGAGGAGGGCCTCGACGCGCTGACCACGCGCCACCTGGCCACGGCGCTCGACGTACAGGCGGGCACGCTCTACCGGCATTTCGCCACCAAGCAGGCGCTGCTCGCCGCCATGGCGGAGGAACTGCTGGCCGGGTGTGGGGACCCGCTCCCCGACGGCCTCACCTGGCGGGAACAACTCGCCGTGCTGGCCGGTCGCCTGCGTACGGCGCTCCTGTCCCGCCGCGACGGCGCCCGCGTCTACGCCGGCACCCACTCCGTCGGCCCCAACACGCTGGGCTTCGCCGACACCCTGGTGGGCGTGCTGCTCGAAACGGGCCTGCCCGCCGAGGCGGCCACCCGGACCATGTTCACGATCATCAACTTCACCGTCGGGCACACGCTGGAGGAGCAGGCCGCCCGCGAACTCACCGGCTCCGACCTACCCGGCGCGCTGCTCATGCTGCACACGGCCCTGGACCCGCACGTCTACCCGAACCTGGCCGCCGCCGAACCCACCCTGACCGGCACCGACTTCGACGGCCACTTCACCCACGGCCTGAACCTGCTCCTCACGGGCCTCACCGACCCGCCCCCGCCGGCAAGATCGGCTTCTTAGCCGAACACCCCCGAGGCGAGCCTGTCAGCGGCGGCACGGGGCTCGCGGCCGAGGAGTGTCGCCCTCCGGGGCTCGTGCGGTGCGGCTTGAGGTCGAAGGCCCGCAAGATCGGGCCGATGGTCGACTCCGACCGTCCACTGCGCCGCGCCATCGAGGCGCGGGTCCAGTGCCAGGGCGCCGATGATGCGCGGGCGACGTGGATTCGCCGCTGGGTCAGAAGGCGCCGGGGTGGACCGTGCGCATGGCGTCGTCGAGAAGTTCGCCGAGGGGTGCTCGGCCGTCCGCTGCCAGCCACGCCCGGTTCGCCGCCTCCAGGCATGCCAACGCGGCACCGATGACGGCGGCCGGGCGGGCGTCGGCAACGGCTGAGGTGCCGGCGGCTGGGTCGAGGCGGGCGATGATGTGTGGGATGAGCCGATCGTGCCACCTGCACTGTTTCTCCAGGTTGCAGGCCCGTAGCGCGGAATTCCCGTCGAGCATGTGCCGCAGCGCGAGGCTGCCCTGCCGGTCACGCTCCTGGTGGGTGAGCAGCACGTCGAAGGCGTGGCGCAGCGCGGTCCAGGCGTCCTCGTCCGCGGGTCTGCGTGCCAGGGCCTCGGTGAGCGCGTCGCCGAGAACGTCCAGGTGGCCGAGCACCACGTCTTCCTTCGAGGCGAAGTAGCGGAAGAAGCTGCTGCGGGACATCCCGGCCGCCGCCGCGATCTCGTCGATCGTCGTGGCGTCGTAGCCCTTGCGGGCGAACAGGTCTATCGCGACGGTCACCAACTCGGCCCGTACGGTACGGCGGGTGCGTTCACGCAGTCCGGGCCCCGGCGAGTCGTCGATCGTCATCTCGGTACTGTACTCCGTGCCTCGCTGAGACCACCGTGTCAAAAGCAGTACTGAGTCTCGCTTTCAGCGTAGGGTGACGACGACCGCTCCGGTGATCGAGCCGGAGCGGCGCGGTTTCGCCGGCATCGAGGAACGAGGATTCAATGGATCTTTCTGGCGTGGGCGTGTGGAGCACCCAGTTGCGTTACGGGGACCCCGTCGAGTCCGCCGAGGCGGCTGCGGAGCTTGAGGAGCTGGGCTTCAGCGCGTTGTGGATTCCGGACATCGGAGGCCCCGTGTTCGACGCCGTCGGCAATCTGCTGGCGGCGACCCGCGAGACGGTCGTCGCGACCGGGATCCTGAACCTGTGGATGCACGCCCCCGCCGAGGCCGCCGCGTCGTACGCGTCGCTGTCGGCCGCCCACGGCGACCGGTTCCTCATGGGCATCGGGGTGAGTCACGCCCCCTTGGTCGACGCCGCGGAAGCCGGCCGTTACCGGCGGCCGTTGGCGGCGATGGCGGCGTTCCTCGACGGCCTCGACGCGGCAGACCCACCCGTACCGGCCGAAGGACGAGTCCTGGCCGCGCTCGGCCCCAAGATGCTCGAACTGGCGGGCAAGCGGACGCGGGGAGTTCACCCCTACCTGGTCACGCCCGAGCACACCCGCATCGCCCGCGAGGCCCTGGGCGCGGGGCCGCTCGTGCTGCCGGAGCAGACGGTGATCCTCTGCTCCGGAGCGGAGGAGGCGCACGCGATCGGGACCGAGTGGCTACGGGGTTACCTGGCGCTCCCGAACTACGCCAACAGCCTGCTGCGGCTCGGATTCTCCCAGGAGGACCTGACGTCGGTGAGCGACCGCCTGTTCGACGCGCTGATCGCGTGGGGAGATGAGGAGGCGATCAGGAGCAGGGTGAACGAGCACCTGGCCGCCGGCGCCGATCATGTCACCGTGCAGGTGCTCACGGCGGACCAGGATGCCTTCCCGCGTGAGCAATGGCGCCGCCTGGGCTCCGCTCTGCGCTAGCCGCCCAGGTCTTGGCTTCGGTGGGTTAGGGCATAAACCATTTGGTACGGCGCTCCAAGTTGGCACGCCGTACCAAATGTGCCATCATGAACGCATGACGACGCGAGCACGCCGGTCTGAGCGACGTAATCAGGTGCTGTCCCGGGAGCAGATCATCGAGTCCGCCATCGAGCTGCTCGATGCGGGCGGCGAGGGCGCGCTGACCGTCCGGGCGCTGACCGAGCGCCTGTCCACCGGGTCCGGTGCGATCTCGTATCACGTGGGCAAGCGGGACGATCTCCTGGACACGGCGACCGAGACGGTCGTCATGGCCGCCCTGGCGACGAAGCCCGCCCGGGCGGAAGCGGCGCCGGCGGACGAGATCCGCGTCGTCGCGCTGGCCCTGTTCGATGCGATCGCGGAGCACCGGTGGCTCGCCACGCGGCTGACGCTCCAGATCATCCGCAACCCGGTGGGACCGGTGACGGTGGGGATCTTCGAGCGGATCGGCCGGCAGGTGGGCGCTCTGGGCGTACCGCAGGCACGCTGGTTCGACGCGGCCTCCACGCTCGTGCACTACATCCTCGGCGCGGTCAGCCAGAACGCCCGCATCGAGGGCGACACCTCGGGCGTCGACCCGGACGCGGACCGTGAGGAGTTCTTCGACGCGGCCTCGGCGGCGTGGCGGGAACTCGACCCCGAGGACTACCCGTTCATGCACGCCATCGTCGGCCAGATGAGAGCGCACGACGACCGCGAGCAGTTCCTCACCGGCATCGCCGTCATCCTCGACGGCCTCACCCGCCTGCGCTGACCCACCCCGCCGAATCCGGCCCGGGCAGGACCACGTACTGGTATCAGGGGGAAACTCACATGCACCACGTAGTAGTCGCGGGCGCCGGCCCGGTCGGCCTGTTCCTGGCCAACGAGCTGGCCCTGTCCGGCTGTTCCGTCCTCGTCCTTGAGCGCGACCGGGATCCCGCCCCGCCGTTGAAGGCGTTCCCGCTCGGATTGAGGGGCCTGAACGCCGGGTCCGCCGAGACGTTCTACCGCCGCGGGCTGCTGGAAACGGTGGCGAAGGCGTCCGGCGTCAACGCGGAGAGGCTCGGCGCGGACCCCGAGGCGATCGAGGCACCCGCCCCCCGTGAGCTGAGCCATTTCGCGGGCATGACGCTCGATCCGGCCGGCATCGACACGGCCTCGCTGCCGTTCCGGCTGCCCGGCCCGGCGATGGAAGGCTTCATGACGAGCCTGGAAGCGGTCACGGCGGTGCTGGCCGAGCAGGCCTCCGCGCTCGGCGTGGAGATCGTCCGGGGCGTTCCCGTGACCGCCGTGAGCCAGGACGGCGAGGGCGTCGCCGCCACGGCGGGCGGGCGGCGGTACCGGGCACGCTGGCTGGTCGGGTGCGATGGCGGGCACAGCGCGGTTCGCCGGCTCGCCGGCTTCGACTTCGTCGGCACCGAGCCGTTGCTCACCGGCTACGTCGCCAAGGTCACCTTCGCCGACCCCGGCCGGTTGCCCCTCGGGTTCAATCTGACGGCGAACGGCATGTACCTGCGTACGCCTCTTGAGGGGCATCTGGGCATGATGGACTTCGACGGCGGCGCCTTCGACCGCTCCCGGCCGCTGACCCGCGACCACCTCCAGACGGTGCTGCGCCGCGTCTCCGGCACCGACGTGACGCTGGAGGAGGTTCATCTCGCCTCCAGCTTCACCGACCGGGCGATGCAGGCGACGACGTACCGCAAGGGGCGCGTGCTGCTCGCCGGTGACGCCGCGCACATCCACTCGCCGCTGGGCGGGCAGGGGCTCAATCTCGGCATCGGTGACGCCATGAACCTGGGCTGGAAGCTCGCCGCGACCGTGCGCGGGCACGCGCCCGAGGACCTGCTCGACAGCTACACCGGCGAGCGTCACCCCGTCGGCGCCGGCGTACTCGACTGGTCGCGCGCCCAGGTGGCCACCATGAGGCCGGGCCCCCACGCGCCCGCACTGCGCCGGTTGGTCGGCGACCTGATGAGCACCCCTGACGGGACCACGCACGTCTACCGCAGCACATCGGGCCTGTTCCACCACTACGACCTGGGAGGTGAGCACCCGCTCATCGGCCGCAGCGCCCCGGACTTCCATTTCGCGGAGGACGGCACCCACCTCGGCGAACTGCTGCGGCAGGGGCAGGGGATCGCGCTCGACTTCACCGCTGACGGCGCGCTGCGGGAGGCGGCCCGGAGATGGGAGGGCCGGATCCGGTACGCGGCCGGCCCGGCGCGGGACAACCTCGGGCTGGCGGCCGTACTGGTCCGGCCTGACGGTGTCGTGGCCTGGGCGAGTGGCGGCACTCCCGATCGCGACGCGTTCCAACAGGCCGCCGCCCGGTGGTTCGGCACTCCCGAAAACTGAAGGCACCGGCCAGTCCCGGCGGGCGCGCCGGCCTCAAGTACCAGCCGTGACACCCGACAACCAAAGGACAACGATCATGAACAGAGCCATCAACACCCCCTCCGGCCCGGAAGGCAGCGACCCGAACGCGATCGCCTGGGTTCGCACCTGGGGCGCCTCCCCCCAGGCGCCGGACAACTCCGTCAGCTTCATCGAACCCTTCGAGAACGCGACGCTGCGGCAGATCGTCCGCATCAGTGGCGGCGGACGCCGCGTACGCGTCCGTATCAGCAACGAGTACGGAACCGCACCGCTGGCCATCGGCGCCGCCCGAGTGGCCATCGCGGACACCGACGGCGGGGACGCGGGCGGCAGCGGCCATGCGGTGACCTTCGGCGGCCGGCCGACCGCCACCGTCCCGGCGGGCGCGCCGATCCTCAGCGACCCCGTCGACCTGCGCGCCGCCGCGTTGTCACGGCTGGTCATCAGCCTCTACCTGCCCGGACGAGTCGACACCCCGACCTGTCACGGGACCTTCCACGCACTCGGCTGGCGCATCCCCGGCGACGCGACCGCTCTCGCGTCGCTCCCCGCGGACGCCACCCCCTTGCCGGCACAAGCCCTGATCTCGGCCGTGGAAGTGCAGCCCGACACACCGGCCAAGGCCATCGCCGTGATCGGCGACTCCCGCGTCGACGGCATCGGCTCCACCCCCGGCGCCGACCGGCGCTGGACCGACCTGCTCGCCGAACGTCTGGCAGCCCGCAACGGACGGACCCGCTGTGTGATCAACCAGGGCATCGGCGGCAACCGCCTGCTCACCGACGGCGTCGGCACCGCCGCCCTCGCCCGCTTCGACCGCGACGTCCTCGCCACGCCGGGCCTGGGCCACGTGATAATTGCCGTGGGCAACGACCTGGTCTTCTCCTACGCTCCGCGCACCGCGGAGACCGCCGGATTCCTCGCGATGTTCCCCGGCGAGCCCGTGGGCGTGGACGACGTCATCGCCGCTCACCTCCAGTTGGCGGCCCGCGCCCGCGCGCACGGCGCGAAGGCGTATGCGGCGACCATCGCCCCCTACGGTGGCTCGGAAATGTACACGCCCGAGGGCGACAAGGCGCGCGAGCAGGTCAACGCGTGGATCCGTACGAGCGACGCCTTTGACGGAGTGCTCGACTTCGATGCCGTCTGGCGCGACCCCGCCGATCCCAGCCGCATCCGCCCTGACCTGCACATGGGCGACAACCTCCACGGCAACGACTCGGGCTATGCCGCCCTCGCGGAATCCATCGACCTGTCCCTCTTCGGCTGATCCCTCGGCGAGGCGGCCTACCGTGGCGAAGGAAGATCGCCGAGCGTGATCCTGGCACCGGAAAGGCGTTCAACCAGCCAACCGGCCCGGAATGCGCGCCAACACCACCGCCATCACCGACGCCAACCCCAAACCCGGATGACACGCCCACCCCGTGCCCCACGCCCACCGACCCGCAGGCCACCCCACCCAGCCCGTGCTCGAGTGCGCGGCGGACGACACCAGCACATGCGCCGCGCGCTGAGCCACCCTTGGCTTTCTCCTGCCACCCGACGGTCACCTTGATCGCCAACCGCCGCCTCACTCGCCGAGGCACCCGTGCCGGTCACGGTCCGAGAGTCGTTCAGCGCCCGAGATCCTCACGGACGACGGCCATCACCTCGGCCGGCAGGGTCGCGGCTCCGGTCTCGAGCAGCCACCGCTCAAGGGCGCGGCCACGGTCGGCCAGCCACTGCTCGGTGCCGTCCGCCCGGTGCACCACCACCGTGCCGTCCGAGATCATCGCTTCCGGCTGCGCTCCCGGACCGGAGCTCACGGTGAGACCGCGATATCCCAGGCCCTCGCGTGGCGAGGGCGATCCGGGCGCGACCGGCAGCGCGCCGACGCGGCGCCGGAACTCACCGGTCTCATCCTCTCCCAGGACGAACGTGGGATTTGGCCGGCCGCTGTACAGGTCCACTTCGACGAGCATCTCGGTCTCCTTGATCTCGGAAGCCGACGGACCAGGTGTGCCGTCGCCGCCGTCCGGTCGAGAGCAGGCGCCTGCGGCGACCGCCGCGCACAACAGCAGCGCCACCCCCACCACCACCGATCTGCGTGTCCGGCGGATCATGAAGCAGTCCATCACACCCCCTTCACTCGGATCAGGCGAAGGCGCCGCCCCCGCGTGCGGTGGGCGGCTGCCCCCGGTTTCAGCGGCCGTCGTCGTCCGGTTCAGGGGCCGGCGCCAGAGTGCTCGCGGTGGGCCGGCCGATGTCGCGGATCTCGTCGACCAACGCGTTCGATCGTGGCATGGACAACCTCCGATCAGGAGATGCGCATCGTGTAGGCGGCCTGGAAATAGCCGCAGAAGTTCGTGTACGGCCCCCGAGCCGCCGTAGACGGGTTGGTGATCAAGGCGCCGTTGTTGTCGGTGTTCTTGGCCGCGGTCCCGCCGGGCTTGTGGCCCCAGAAACCCTCGGCGCTGTACCGGTACCAGTGGTAGTCGAATCCGGGCGCCACCACGAGGGCCATGACCCAGATACCGCCGGTGCCGCCGGGAAAGCAGTGGCCCCACTGGTGTGCGCCGTCCAGCAGGGCGCCCTGCCGCACGCTCGGGCACGACATGGCCGCGGTGAAACCGCTGGCCCGGCCGGGCTGGGCGAAGGTGTTGGTGCGCCGGTTGACGGCGTAGTTGTAGCAGTTGTTGTTCTGGCGCACGTACGAGTCGTCGTTCCAGAACCCCGGGTTGAAGGCGGTCGCCCAGTACGCGCACGCCGCGGCGGCGGAGACGCCACCGGCCTCCGGGTCGCCGGTGCCCGGCTCGTCCCTCGTGTACAGCGGGCCGGACCGTTCCTGTGGCGCCGAGGCGAACGGCGGATTGGCGAGTTGGTCGCGCAGCAGGTCACGGACGCCGGCGCTCATCACGGACTCGGCGGCCTCGGCCTGGTCATCGACCGGCATGCCGGCGATCAGGCGTTCGGCGATCTCGAAGCCGTGCGCCTCGTCGGCCGAACCGCCGCCCGCGATCCGGAACCGGGTGGGCAGGTCGTACCGCTCTCCGGCGGAGTCGTCCATGACCGAGAGCGTGAGGCCGCGGAAGCCGAGGCCCTGCCGCCCGGAGTCGAGCTCGGCGACGACGCCCCGGCGGTTGGCCACGGCGCGTAACACGTCGAACGATTCCGTCTCGTCCAGAACCCATTCCGGGTTCGACCGGCCGGAGAAGATGTCTGCCTCTACTTTGAGCATTTGTTTTCCTTTCCGTATGAGGAGCGAGCTGAGGATCTTGTTCGCGCACCGGGCCGGAGTCCGGCCCCCGTAACAAGCCCGGCCCGCCGTGACGAGGTGGGGCACGGTCGCGAACCTGCCGGTGTCGGCGAGCCGCTGCGGTGGGCCATTCGCCTTTGTCGTCTGCTGTGTCCCGTATGTGCGCTGCCGTGCCACCTCGCAGAGTAGGAACCGCGCTTTCACCGACGCCTCAGGGGGCGGCTCAGGGATACCCCCGGGAGCTCCTGACGCAGGTGTGCGGTGCTCGCGGGGCCAGCCTCGGGTTCGTCCCGGGCGTGCTGACCGGCTCCTCGTGGCGGGGCCGGGGTGTCACCGCACCGGGGACGGTCCCGTACGAGGCGAGGGAAATCCCTGAGGCGCCACCCGAGGCCGGTACGACCCCGTCTTCCTAACCTCCGGATGGAGCAGCGCCCTCATCAGGGGCGCGACGTGGGCGGCAGACGGAGGCGTCAGGCGCGTTGGCAGCGACGGACCGGGAACGCGGAGACGACCAGGTACGGCGGATGAGGGACGGCATCCGCCGGCGCGTCGCCAGCGACGCGCGCCGCGCGGGCCGGACGCTGTTGCGCCTGTCCCCGGCGGCCTTCACCGCTCTGTTGTGCGCATCCGCCCTGGCGCCCGTCGCCGCCGCCATCGGGACGACCTCGATGGCCGCGAACGCCGTCAATGTGCTCGGCTCCGTGGGCGCCAACGTGCTGACCGAGGTCGTCATGAGGGCCGTAGCCAGGCTGCGCGGCGACAGCGATGGCTCCGTTCCGGCGGATCGGCTGGAAGGGGAGCTGGCCGGGCGGCTGGAGGAGATTCTTGCCGGTGAGCAGGCGCGGGCGGCGGTGTTGCGCGCCGAGATGGCCGGCCTGCTGCGGGAGATCGGCGCGGTGCGTACGGCGGTCGAGGCGGCCATCGAGACTGGCGACGAGGAGCTCCGGGACCGGCTGGCCGAGCAGCTCACGGCGCTGGGGCTGGAGTTCGGCGAGTTCGCGTTCGTCATCCACGCCGTCCGCGAGGCCACCTCGGACATCCAGCGCACGTTGGCACGGCAGGACGCCGAGCACCGGGCCGACCGGGAACGGCTCCGCGGCCAGGCGCTGAGCCTGCGGCTGATCGACGAGAAGGTCTCCGTCATCGAGCGGCGCACGCGGACCGCCCGCGCCGGTGGGACCGGGGCGGCACGCTGGACGGACGACTGCCCGTACCGGGGGTTGTGGCCGTTCGAGCAGGAGCACGCCGAGGTCTTCTACGGGCGGGAACGGCTCACCGCCGAGCTGGTCGGCAAGGTGGCCGAGGCGCTGGACACAGCCGGCATGGTGGTGGTCACGGGCGCCTCGGGCACGGGCAAGTCGTCGCTGCTGCGGGCGGGCCTGCTGCCCGCGCTGGCGCTGGGAGCACTGCTGCCGGGGTCGCAACACTGGCCGCGCGTCCTGCTCACGCCCACCGCGAGCCCGCTGGACGAACTGGCCGCGCACCTGGCGACGGTCGGCGGGATGGACGCGATGGCGGTGCGGAGAGGGCTGGCCGGAGACCCGGAGGAGGCGTATCTGGCCGCCCGGCAGGCGCTGTTGATGGCGGGCGCCCCCGGTGGTGGGCGGCTGGTGCTCGTCGTGGACCAGTTCGAGGAGCTCTTCGCGCTGGGGGACGGGATGTGGGCGGAGCCGTTCGTGACGGCGCTGGCGTCGATGGCCGCCCGCCCGCCGGCGGGCGGCGAGCCCGCGGCGCTCGTTGTGCTCGGCGTGCGAGGCGACTACTGGGATCGTTGTGCCGCCCATCCGCGGCTGGCGCGCGCGCTGCAGGAGGGACAGTTCCTGGTCGGCCCCATGACGGAGTCCGAGCTGCGGCGCGCCGTCTGCGGCCCGGCCGAGTCCGCGGGGCTGGAACTGGAGGCGGGGCTCGTGGACACCGTCATCAGCGACCTCCGCCCGTCCGGCGCGGGCGGCGCGCACGAGGTGGGGGCGCTGCCGCTGTTGTCCCAGGCGATGCTGATGACCTGGCAGAGCCGGGAGGGCGATCGCCTGACGACGCGGGCGTACGGCCTGTGCGGCGGTGTCGGCCGGGCCGTGCAGAACAGCGGCGACGCCGCCTATCACGCCCTCGGCGAGCGGGAACGCGAGCTGGCCCGCGAGGTGCTCGTCCGGCTCACGTCCGTCAACCGGCAGGGGCGGGTCGTGCGCCGGCGGGCCCGGCTGGCCGATCTGCGCCTGGCGGACGGGGTGGACGCCGTGCTCGGCACGCTCGCCGCCCGGCGGCTGGTCATCCTGCACGACGACAGCGCGGAACTCGCCCACGACGTGCTGCTGCATGCCTGGCCGCGCCTGCGGGGCTGGCTGCGCGAGGAGGAGGGCGACCGCGTCCTGTACACCCAGCTCCTGGACGACGCCGCGCAATGGCGCTCCCGCGAGCACGACCCGTCATTCCTTTATCGGGGCACCCAGCTCGCCGCGGTGCTGTCCGCGTCGTCCCGCTGGAGCGTGCATTCCGGACATTATCCCGCGCTGCCGGAGCTTCCGGCGGCGTTCCTGGCCGCGTCGGAGGACGCGGAGCGGCGCCGCCGGCGCAACCGCCACCGCACGCGCGGTTCCCTGGCCGTCCTGCTGGCGATCACTCTGGTGGCGGGCGGGTTCGCCGTGGAGCGAAGCCTGTCGGCCGCGTACCAGAACCAGTTGCGGCTCTCCCGCCAGGCGGCGGCCCGCGCCGAGTTGCTGCGCGCGACCGACCCGATGCGGGCGCTGCTCATGAGCGTGGCGGCCTGGCGCCGCGCCCCCGGGGACCTGGAGGCCCTCAGCGCGCTCTACGGCTCCCTGGCGCAGCGGGAGGCGCACGTGCTGCCGCCCCGCGCCAACAGCTCCGACGAGGTGTACGCCCTCAGCCGGGACGGATCGATCCTGGCGGTGGTGAGCGGGGGCAGGCTGTCGCGCTGGGACGTGGCCGGTGAGCGTCGGATCCAGGGCGCCGAGCCCGAGGTGGGTCCCGGGGTGACGGCGATCGCGCTGAGCCCCGGCGGGGACAGGCTGGCGGTCGGCTCGGCCCGTTCTGTCCGGCTCTGGGACCTGCGCACGGGGAAGCCCGCCTCCGGCGTGTTCGGGCCGGGCGGCGCGGAGCGGATCGGCTTCCGGGCGGGCGGGGACGTCCTCGTCGTCGAACGGTTCGGCCGCGGGCAGGTGTGGCAGGTGTCGGGACGGCCCAGGCGGCTGTGGAAGAGCAAGGCGGACCTGGCGCTGCTGGAGGTCTCCGGCGACGGCCGCCTACGGGTGAGCGCCCAGGACCTGGGCTCGTACCTGCTGACGGATCGTCCCGGCGCCGTGCCGCGCGAGCTGGGGCCGCTCCCCGACGGCGGCGGGGCCGCCGCCTTCTCCGCCGACGGCTCGACCCTGGCGGTGGGCGCGGACCGTCAGGTGCGGTTCTGGGACCTGGCCCGGCACCGCTGGGAGGAGCGGGTGCTCCCCGTGGAGGCCGCCGAAGCCGTCACGTTCAGCGGCGACGGCCGTTTCGTGGCCACCTACGACGGCAGGGCCGTGCGGTTGTGGCGCCGCGACGGGGACCAGGTGCTGGTACGCCAGGTCTTCGACCTGGCCGGCGGGCCACGGCTCGGCGCGGGCACGCTCACCTACCTCAGGGAGAACGGCGAGGTCGTCCGGCTCGACATCGGCGGGCTCACCAAGCCGACCCCGCTGGTCGCCGGGGTGCGGATGGCGGGGATCGACCGGCAGGCCCGTACGGTCCTGCTGCTCGGCGCCTCGGCCGAGCTCGCCCGGCCCCGCCGGCAGCTTGACGTTCCCGGATCGGCCGGACCGGCGGCGTTCGCCCCGGACGGTCGCACGGTGGCGGTCGCCCTGTCCGGCAGGCCGGAGGTGATCATTTATGACGTCGCCACCGGGTTGCCGAGGCACACGCTGCGGGTCAGGAACGCCGTCTCGGCGGGCGGCCTGGTGTACAACACCGCCGGCACGCGACTGGCCGTGACCCCCTTCGACGGCGCCGACCACGGGAAGGTGCAGCTCTTCGACGCCGGCGATGGGCGGTTCGTGCGCACGCTCGACCAGGCCGGCGGTTCGCAACTGGCCTTCAGCCGCGACGACCGCCTGCTCGTCGTCAACGACCCCGTGCACAACGGCGTACTGGACCTGGCCACGGACACCCCGCACCGCCTGCTGTTCGGCAGGGGCGGGGAAGGCGGGCGGGCCCTGGCCGTCAGCCCCGACGGCCGGAGCATCGTCGCCGGCGGTCCCGGCTCCGACCTCGACCTGTGGAATACGCGCACGCTGACGCGGACGGGCACGCTGCGCCCGCCGGGCGACGAGATCGAGCAGTTCAACGCCGCCGTCTTCAGCCCCGACGGGCGACTTCTGGCGGCGGGCGGCGCCAGTGGCCGGGTCTGGTTGTGGCACGTGGCCGACGGCCGCCTGCTCGGAGCGCCCATCCCGCAGCACGCCGGCGACCTGCTGGCCATGGCGTTCGCGCCGGACGGCGGCACGCTGCACAGCGCGGGAACGGACGGCGTGGTACGCGTCCTGCCCATCGCGGCCGCCCGCGCCGCGGCCGAGCTGTGCCGCCGGATCAGCGGCGGCCTGAGCGAGGACGCGTGGAAACGGCTCATCGTCGAAGCGGACTACACGGATGTCTGCTGAAACCCCCAAAGGAGGACACATCATGGCCATCGACAAGATCACCGTCACACCGGCGATCGTCGAGGTGGACGACATCGTCAAGCAGGTCACCTTCGTCGTCGAGGGCACGGGACTCAACAACCTTCGCGGCGAAATGATCTCACCGGACGACAATCAGCCGCCGCAGCCACTCGCCTTCCAGCCGGACGGCGCGCCGGGCCGGTGGAAGGCGGCTCGCCCGTTCTCGTTCGCGGACACCACGGGGGTGTGGCTCCTGCTGGTGCAGGCGGACGGCGCGGAAGGCGAGCAGGAATTCGAGGTGTTGTGGAGCCGGGCGCGGTACCCCGTCCGGATCACCGGCTTCAAGGCCACCACGACCACCACGATCCAGCGCGGCGACCCGGTGATGCTGGAGGGCGAGGTCCAGTTCCAGGAGGGCGGCCAGTGGAAGCCGTTCGGCCACCAGACGGTCTCGATCTTCTGCGACGAGACGGGCGGAACGGAGGAGTTCGAGCTCGACCTCGTCGTCGCCGACGGGAAGGGCCGGTTCGAGGCAGAGGTCTACCCGGACTTCGAGGGCGACCTGCGTGCCACGCTGCGCATCACGCGCCAGGCCGGCCCCAGCGCGCCGAACGTCATACACGTGCGGGTCGCGGTCGCCAGCGGCACCGGTAACACGTTCACCGACTACGACGTCGACGACGCGGCGGGCAATCTCTACCGGCATCGCATCTACATCACGACCGCCGCCGGAGCGGCCAAGGGGAAGATCCAGGTACGCCGGTCCCGGAGCGAGTCCCAGCCCGGGCGTACGGCCCGCGGCGTCCCCGGCCGCATCCGCGCGGGGAGGAGGTGGAAGACGTCGGCGTCACCCGGCCAATCGGGGGGCTCCTATGACGTCAAGGCGCTGGCGGACGGCCGCTGGTGGCGCATCAAGTATCTCGGGAAAAAGAACGGCTACGGCCCCTGGCACAAGAGCCCATAGCGAAGCAGCCCCGGTCGGCCAGGTGAGCGCGACGTTCACCTGGCAGCAGGGCGGAGGTATCCGCGCGGCGTTCGCCCGGCGGGCGCTGGGGCCACCGGCGCGGCGTTCACCTGGGCGGGCGCTGGAGCCACCGGATCGTTTCGCCCTTGACGGTCCACGCCACGCCGTACCAGGTGGTCGCCCGGCCGGAGAAGCGCCTGATCCGGAGGTCGTACACCTGCCCCGGCACGCCGAGGAACTCCACGAGCTCGTAGCTGTTGTCCCAGGAGCAGCTGGCGCACACCAGCTCACCGTCCTGGTCGAAGACCAGCAGGTCCAGATCCACCGCCAGGTGCGCGGTCAGCCTGTCGCCGACGACCTGCGGCCTGCCGTCCCAGGCCAGGGCGGCCCGCACCCGGGGCGCGAGCAGGCCGGCCGGCACCTGCACGCGGTAGGCGAGGCCGGCCGTGCCGTTCGCGCCGAAGTCCTGGGTGCGCAGGGTGCCCACGTCCCAGCCACGCGCCGAGGCGCCCGCGCCGGACGAGCGCCGCACCTGCGCGATCTCCAGGCTGTTGTAGCCGTTGAGCGCGCCCACGCCGTCGGAGGCGTCCACGTGCGCGGCCAGGTCGTCCTGCCAGGCGCCCCCGGACGGGTTGCGGTCGGCGCCCGCCAGGAGGATCGCCCTGCAGCCTTCCGGCCAGGATCGCAGCACGCCGTCCTCGTCCTGCAGCAGCGCCGCGCAACCGGCCACCGCCGGGGCGGCGAAGCTGGTGCCGGTCAGCGTGACGTTCAGCGCGGTGACGCCGATGCCGTTGGCCGACAGTTCCGGCAGCTCCCGGTCCGCGTGGGGCGACAGGGGGTTGTTGAAGACCGAGTTGCCCGCCATCGCCGTGGCCGTGTCGTCGTGGTTGCCGATGGTCAAGCCGTTGTACCCCTTGTGGTTGACGTACTCGTCCTCGATGGGGTCGGCCTCGGCCTCGGCCTCCTCGTAGTTGCCCGCCGCCTGCACGATCGTCGGGTACGGCCGGCGCAACACCAGGTAGTCCTTGTAGAGATCCTCGTGGCCCGGGCGACCGAGGTCGGTCGCGGCGGGCAGGTGGAAACTCTGGTTCACGACCGTGCACCCCTTCCTGCGTACCGCCCAGCACAGCGCGCGCAGGCTGTAGTCGTTGGCGGAGTACAGGCTGCAGCCGGGCGCGTGGCCGTGGGGCCTGTCGGGCTCGGTGTTCTTGATGATGGCGTGGGTGAGCCTGGCGTGGTCGGACCGGTCCGGAGGGGTGTGCAGGTAGGCGCCCGCGATGTCCAGGTACTTGTCCTCGTCGGGCCCGGATTCCCACACCGCGACCCCGACGCCGCCCCCGGTGCGGTTCAGCTGGGTGTGCGCCACGTCGGTGCCGGCCAGCTGCATGGAGATGTCCAGGTCGGGCACGCCGTCGGTCTCGTACAGGTACGCGGCGGTCACCACGTCGCGCCGTACCAGCTTGCGGATGGCGGCCGGGTCCAGGACGGCGTAGACGACGGGGGCGACGTCGTCCGGTGTCGCCTCGCGGTCGTACCTCCTGACGGCCCGGAGGAGCCGCTCGGTGAGGCGCTCTACCTCCTCGTCCAGGCGTTGCTCGTGAGGGTAGGGTCCCTCGGCCGCGCGATCCTCCCCGTCCGGCTTGACGTAGTCGGCGAGCCCGGCTGGCACCTGGGTCCAGAACGCGACCGGGATGCGGCCCTTCTCCCGCATCCGCCGGTCCAGCGCCTCGTGGATCTTCCCGTAACGGCGGGCCCTGCGCCGGGCCACCCTGGCCAGTTCCCTGTCCGCCCGCACCTTCCGGCCGAACCTGTCGAAGGCGAGTTCCACCGGCGTGTCCGTCGTGGTGTCGAGGGCCTTGAACACGTCGATGTACCGTCCGCGCCCGCTCCGGGAGAGCGGCAGCCTCCTGGTCTCCAGTCCCCTCAGCCAGATCCTGGCGAACGCCTCCACCTTGAGATGTTCGGGGATCCGCGCCCTCGTGCCCGCCACGAGGAACGGCACCTCGAACGGCTCCCCCATGCGGTTGAACGTGCTGTCGAGGACCTCGCCGACCACCAGATGGTGCCGCCCCTGGGGAAGGTCCCCGAGCGGGACCACCACCGCCGTACGGCCCTCGTCGGCCAGTTCGACCCGGACCCGGTGGCCGCGGATCCCGATCGATGCCTGCGCCGCCGACGCCGCCATCGGCTCCGTCGTGGTGACGGTGAGGGGGGTGCCGGGCCGGAGCAGTTGCTCCGCCCTGATGTTGACGCTCACCTGGTTCGGCATTCCTGCTCCCTTGGGGTGAGTCCGATGGGCCCGGATAGAGGATGAGCCGTCCGGGCCGGACGATCCAGTCACAACCTCCTGACACCCCCTGTGGGGTTCATCAGGTCAGGAAGGTGACGTAGAGCAGGTACACGTTCAAGAAGATGATCATGGCTGCGATGGCGCCGGCCGTCACGTTCGTGATCCGGTGGTTGACGAATGAGCCCATGATGTCGGGGCGGCGGGTCAGCATCAGCAGCGGCACCAGCGCGAACGGGATGCCGAACGACAGCACGACCTGCGAGACCACCAGGCTGTCCGTGGCCGGCAGGCCCAGCCCGAGCACCACCAGCGCCGGGAGCATCGTCAGGCCCCGCCGCAGGAACAGCGGGATGCTCCGGCGGATGAAGCCCTGCATGACCACCTGTCCGGCGTAGGTGCCGACGCTCGACGACGACAGTCCCGAGGCGAGCAGCGCCACCGCGAACGCGAGGGCCGCCGCCCCGCCGACCAGCTGGCCGAGGCCGGCGTGCGCGGCCTCGATCGAGTCGATGTCGGCGCGGCCCCGCCCGTTGAACAGGGACGCGGCGATCACCAGCATCGACAGGTTGATCAGCCCGGCGGTGCCGAGGCCGATCACCACGTCGAGCCGCTGGAAGCGGAGCAGCTCACGGCGTTCGGCGTCGTCGCGGCAGGTCACCCGCGCCTTCGTCAGCGCGGAGTGCAGGTAGACGACGTGCGGCATGACCGTGGCGCCGATGATGCCCGCCACCAGCAGCAGGCTCTCGTCGCCGGCGAGGCCGGGCAGCAGGCCGCCCGCGACGGCCGCCGGGTCGGCCCCCACGACGGCCAGGTCGTACAGGAAGCCGAGGAACACGATGAGCAGCAGGCCGGTGATGGCCAGCTCGAAGCGCCGGTAGCCGCGCTGCTCCAGGGCCAGGATCGCGAACGCGACGACGGCGGTGATCAGCCCGGCCGCGAACAGCGGCACCCCGAACAGCAGGTTCAGGCCGACGGCCGCGCCGACGAACTCGGCCAGGTCCGTCGCCATCGCGATGATCTCCGCCTGCACCCACAACCCGCGCGACACCGGCCGCGGGAAGTGCTCGCGGCACAACTCCGGCAGGTCGCGCCCGGTGGCCACGCCGGCCTTCGCCGACAGGTACTGCACCAGCATGGCCATCAGGTTGGCGACCACGATCACCCAGACCAGGGTGTAGCCGAACTTCGCGCCGGCGGTGAAGTTCGTGGCGAAGTTGCCCGGGTCGATGTAGGCGACCGCCGCGACGAAGGCCGGGCCCATCAGCGCCACGGGGCCGCGTACCCGGCCGCGCGAGCGCAGGAGACGCAGGGAACTGCTGTGACTGTGTGAAGGGCCGGTGGTCACTGAGCCCATGTCTCACCGCCGGTGGTTAATGAGCCCATGTCTCACCGCCGGTGGTTAATGAGCTCATGCCTCGCCGCCGGGGGTTACCGAGCCCATGCCTCACCCGACCGATGGCCCGAGGCCGAGTGACTGCGGGGTGCTCGAATCGGGCGACGGCTGGTTCAGGCCCTCGTCGAGCGGGCCGAACTCGGTCATGAGCGCGCGGCTGCCGCCCCACGGCGTCTGCTCCTCGGCGACGAGCGTGTTCGTCGTCAGCAGCAGGCCGGCCACCGAGGCACCGTTCTGCAGCGCGGAGCGGGCGACCCGCAGCGGGTCCACGATGCCCATCTCGATCATGTCGCCGAACCGTTCACGCAGCGCGTCGAACCCCTCGTCGGGGCCCAGCCGCTCGGTCCGCGCGACCACCTCGGGGCCGGAGAAGCCGGCGTTGGCGGCGATGAGGTACGCGGGCTCGGGCAGCGCCCGGCGCACGATCTCCACACCGGTGGCGTAGTCGTCCTTGGCCTCCAGGTCCTCCAGCGCGGACGCGGCGTGCAGCAGCGCCGCGCCGCCGCCGGCCACGACGCCCTCGGCCATCGCCGCGCGGGTCGCCGACAGGGCGTCCTCGACCCGATGTTGCAGCTCCTTGAGCTCGGCGTTGGTGGGCGCGCCCACCCGGATGACGGCGACCTTGCCCGACAGCGCCCCGATCCGCTCGGTGAGCACGTCCTCGTCCACGCCGAACGTGGCCCGCCCGAACTCGGCGCGCAGCTGGGTGAGACGGAACTCCACCGCCTCGGGCGCGCCGCCGCCCCCGATGAGGGCGGTACGGTCGGCGGTGACCCGCACCTGGGCCGCGGTGCCGAGCTGGTCGACGGTCATGGTCTCCAGGGTGAAGCCGGAGTGCCGGCTGTACACGGCGCCGCCGGTGATCGCGGCGATGTCCTCCAGCTTGTGCAGCCGCCTGTCGCCGAACCCCGGCGCCCGTACGGCGACGCACCGGAAGATCCCGTTGACGTGGTTGTGGACCAGCATGCCCAGCGCCGTGCCCTCGACCGACTCGGCGACGATGACCAGCGGCCGCGGCGCCCGCATGATCTTGTCGAGGAGCGGCATCAGCTCCTGCACCTTCGTGATCTTCTCGCTGCACAGCAGGATGTACGGGTCGGCGACGACCGCCTCCAGGCTCGCCGGATCGGTCACCATGTACGGCGACAGGTAGCCGTTGTCGAACTCGAAGCCCTCGACGAACTCCACGCTCATGCCGTGCCGCGCCGACTCCTCGACGGTGACGATGCCGCCGTCGCCGACGGTGCCCAGCGCCTTGGCGATCACCGCGCCGACCGTGTCGTCGTCGTTGGCCGAGATCGCGGCCACCCGCGCGAGGTCCCGCTCGGTGCTCACCGGATGGGCGACGGCGGCCAGGCGCTCGACGAGCCGTCCGACGGCCAGGTCGATGCCCCGCTTGACGAGCACCGGGTTGGCGCCGGCGCCGATCGCCGCCATGCCCTCCCTGACGATCGCCTGGGCCAGCACGGTGGCCGTGGTGGTGCCGTCGCCGACGATGTCGTTGGTCTTGATGGCCGCTTCCTTGACGAGTTGGGCGCCCATGTTCTCGAACTGGTCCTTGAGGTGGATCTCCCGCGCGATCGTCACGCCGTCGTTGGTGACCACCGGCGAGCCGGTCAGCTTCTCCAGGATGACGTTGCGTCCCTTGGGCCCGAGCGTCGACTTCACCGCCTCGGCGAGCTGGTCGACGCCGCTCTGCAGCAGGGTGCGCGCCTGCGGGCCGAAGCGCAGTTCCTTGGCCATCGGTGCTCCTTACGGGATGAGGATGGCGCGGCCGCGGACCCGGCCCGCGTCGAGGTCCCGCAGGGCCTCCGCCGCGGCCTCCAGCGGGTACGTCCTGGTGTGCAGGGTGACCTTGCCGGCCTGGGCCAGCACCATCAGCTCGGCGAGGTCGTTGTAGGTGCCGACGATGTTGCCCACCACGTTGCGCTCGGTGGAGATGATGTCGAGCGTCGGGATGCGCACGGTGCCGCCGTACCCGATGACGAAGTACGAGCCGGCGCGCGCGGTCATCGCGAACCCGTCCTGCTCGGCGCCCTGCTCGGCGACGAAGTCGAGCACCACCTCGGCGCCACGGGCGTCCGTGAGGTCCATGACCGCCTCGACCTGCCTGCCGTCGGCGACGACGCCGTTGTGCGCGCCGAGTTGCTCGGCGAGCTTGAGCGCGTCGGGGTTGCGGTCGACGACGACGATCCTGGTCGCGGTGAGCGCGGCCAGGCACTGGATGCCGATGTGGCCGAGCCCGCCCGCGCCGATGACGACGCAGGTCGTGCCGGGGTACAGCAGCGGGATCGCCTTGCGGACCGCGTGGTAGGCGGTGATGCCGGCGTCGGCCAGCGCGGCGACGTCCTCCGGCCTGGTCCGCGGGCCGAGCTTGACGCAGGCCCGCTCCGAGGTGAGCAGGAGCCCGGCCATGCCGCCGTCGCGGGACAGCCCCGGGAAGGCACTGGCGGCGCAGTGCATGTCCTGCCCGATCCGGCAGGCGCGGCACAACCCGCAGGTGGGCGTCGGGTGCAGGATGACCGGGTCGCCCGGCCGCACGGTGGTGACGGCGGAGCCGACCTCGTGCACCCAGCCGGCGTTCTCGTGGCCGAGCGTGTAGGGCAGCGGGACGCCCGTCGTCTCGGCCCACTGGCCCTCGATGACGTGCAGGTCGGTACGGCACACCCCGGCGCCGCCGATGCGTACCACGACGTCGAGCGGGCCTTCGACGGTCGGCTCTGGCACCTCCTCGACCACGGGCATCCGATGGTAGTCGTGCAGCCGGACGGCCTTCATCGCTCCTCCTCGCCTTCTCCCTCGTCCTGGTAGCGGTGCCGCAGCATGCCGCGGCAGATGCCGGTGTTGGCCTCGATGCCGACCCGCATGGTGCGCGCCCTGCGCAGATGCGGGGCGGCCCGGTCCGGGCCGATCGGGGCGCCCGTCTCCGGGTCGATCAGCAGCGGGGCGTCGTCCCCGGCGGGCAGGCCCAGCTCGGCGCGCCGCTCGCGCAGCCGGTCGAGCTCGCGGGAGGCCGGCACGTCGCCGAGCCTCAGCCCGGCCGCGACCCCGATGTCGGGCAGGGCGCGGCACACCTGGTCGGTGCCGGCCAGCACCGCCCTGCGCAGGAAGTCCGCGCGCAGCCGGTCGAGCTCCCCGGTCGCCTCGCCGGGGAAGGACCGCTCGAACCCGGCCCGCGCGGCCACCCCGCCGTTGATGGCCTCGGCCGCGAAGTGGTCCACGAGGACCACCTCGGCATGGCGTACGCCCTCCAATGCGGACACCGCGTCGTGCGCGTCGGCGACCATGAGGAAGGCGAAGTTGGGCGCGCAGAAGTACGTCGGCAGCCGCAGGCGTACCGTGGCGTGCCCGTCGGCGGACACGGCGCACGACGCGACGAACCCGAGCGCGGTGATCGGCTCGTCCAGCTCCGGGTCGCGGACCTTCGCCAGCGCGGCGAGGATCCGCGACCCGTCGATCGCGACGTTCGTCCCGGTACTCATGCCGCCGCTCATGCCGGCGCAAGCGGCGGGACGTCCCGCGGGGCGTCGAGCCGGAGCTCGGCCGGCACGTCGATGCCGTAGAGCCTGGCCGCGTTCAGCCCGAGGATCTTCTTCTTCGTCGCGGTGGTGACCCGCGGGTAGTCGGAGAACTCCTCGCCCGGGTAGTCCCAGTCCACGAAGCCCTCGATCTGCCACCTGGGCTCCCAGATGCCGTAGTCGCTGCCGAAGGTCATCTTGTCCTCGCCGACCCAGAACAGCAGCTCGCCCATCACCTTGGCGAAGAACTTCGGGCGGGCGTGCATGAGGCCGCCGATGACGACCGACAGCCCCGCGTACACGTTGGGCTCCTGGGTGGCCATGAAGCAGAAGTCCTCGATGCGCGGCAGCCCGACGTGCTCGACGATAAAGTTCAGGTCGGGGAAGTCGGTCGCCGCGTGGTCGATGTCGGAGACGTCGAACGCGTCCTTGTCCAGCGGCCAGATGGTGGGGCCTTTGTGCACGTGGATGTTGACGATCCCGAGCTCGCCGCACGCCTCCAGGTAGCGGTAGGCCGCCGGGTCCTTCAGCGTCCAGCCGCGCGAGCCGTCGCGCCACTCGGCGGTGTAGAGCTTGACGCCCTTGCAGCCGTACCGCTCGACGTTGTGGGCGAGCGTCTTGAGCCCGTCCTCGCCGTCGCGCGGGTCCCAGCGGGTGTTGACGATGAACCTGCCGGGGTGCTTCTCGCCGAGCGCCGCGTTGCGCTCGGTGGTGTTGAAGCCCTCCTTGTACCACTCCGTCAGGTACGTCGGCTGGAAGACGGCCACGTCCACGTGCCCGTCCCGGAAGAGGTCGGTCATCAGGTCCTGTTCGGAGTACTTCTGGAACTTCTCCATCGGCCAGTGGGTCTCGGGCGGCGCCAGCCCCTGGTAGGCGTGGAAGCATTCGATCCAGCCCTTGGCGTACCGCTCGGCGCCCGGCACCCAGTTGTCCGGCGCGGCGTTCCAGTAGTGCATGTGGCCGTCGACCACGAAGTACTTCTCGCCGTCCTTCTCGTACACGGTTCACCTCCTCGGCGTGACGGTCAGGTCGAAGCCGAGGTACTCGGCCGCGTCCTCGGGGTTGGCGAACATGATGGTCCGGTCGTCCTCGTGGATCATCCGGCCGTAGTGGGTGGACATGTTCTCCTCGAACTCGGCGCTGTCGAAGTAGCCGGGCTCCTCGCCGAGCGCCTCGGAGATCTCGTCGTAGACGACGTCCATCCGGCGCAGCGCGTCGACCCGGATCATCGACGGCAGCGGCGTCACCACCACGTCGGGCTTCCTGCTCATGACCTCGGCCACCACCACGCCGACCTGGTTGTTCATCAGCGTGAAACCGCACCTGTTCGACGAGGTGTTGTCGGACTTGAAGGGGCTCTCGGCCGTCTTGAACGTCGTCTTGTACGCGGTCACTGCGTCAGCTCCTTCGGGGTCTCCAGGTGCAGCTCGGACAGGATGCCGGTGAAGCGGCTCTTGGCCCGGTCGAGGCCGTCCTCGAAGCGGGGCGCCTTCGCGTCGGGCTGCGACCACAGCGGCTGCAGGGTGCGGGCGGCCGTGATGGCGTGCGGCACCCAGATCGACAGCCACTCCCGCATGATCGTGGTGTTGTGGCGGGCGAACTCGCGGTCGCCGGTCAGCAGGGCGAACATGACCTTCGTGTAGCGCAGGTCCCGCTCGGCGTAGTCGTACTCCTCTGCGCCGACGATCGTGGGCGTGACGAAGTCGCCGTTGCGCGGCGCGGCCTGCTGCACCAGGTGGCTCCGGAACAGCTCGCCGACCAGCGGCTCGAAGACGATGTTGGCGGCGAACACGGCCTCGCACCAGTCGTCCACGGCGGTGAGCCGCTCGGCGGTCTCCCGTACGCCCTGCCAGGCCGGCTCGTTGTTCCACGCCTCCAGGTGCGCGGCGCCGTCGAAGGCGTCGATCTCCTCGCTCAGCGTCAGGTTGTACAGGGCGAGGTCCTGGGCCGCCCTGATCCGGTGCATGCTGTTGACCGAGATCGCATTGTTGTGCATGTTGGTGGGCGCGCGGCGGTTGGCGTTGGCGAACAGGTAGAGGCCGAGCCCATGGTCCACGTGCATCCACGCGCCGACGTGGCTCTCCACGAAGCGCACCCAGTTGGGGTTCCACTGCTCGAACGCCTTGGCCTGCCTGGCCGCCTCGATGTTCTGGCCGACCTGGCGCACCACGTTGGAGTTGTAGCGGTAGAGGGACAGCTCCCACTCCTGGTTGGGGTCGCGGAACTCGTGCCAGCCGTGCGCCGGCCAGTCGTAGCCCTTTCCGCCGGACCCGGGTCCCCGCTCGGGCTCGGGCCGGTCCTGGCCCCACGCCTTGAGCGCGGTCCAGTCCAGGGGGTAGCCGCCGCGGCCGTCGGAGAAGCCGTACAGCCAGCCCTGGCTCAGGTAGTGCCGGGGGTCCGGCTGGACCTCGACGGTCACGTCCTCGTAGTGGGTGCGCTTGCGTTTCTGCGGCGTGTAGTAGGAGAACTGGCGCGCGGTCGAATCCGGGAACTCCTTGGCGCCGGCCTCGGCGTCGGTGAAGACCGGCTTCGGTACGCTTCGCGGGGTTGTCATAAGGTTTGTCCCCCTCACCCGGTCGTAGTGAATTTGTCGTAGTAGATGTGTTTCTGCGGCACCCCGAGCGCGGCCAGCAGCGGCATCGCCGCCTCGACCATGGGCGGCGGCCCGCACAGGTAGGCGTGCGTGCCGCTGAGGTCGCGCTCGTGCCGTTTCAGCACGTCGGTGATGAGGCCGACCTCGCCGTCCCAGTCCTCCTCGGCCGCCGGTTCCGACAGCGCCGGCACGTAACGGAAGCCGGGCAGCGTGTGCTCCAGGGCGCGCAGCTCCTGCTCGAAGCAGAGGTCGCGGCGGCGGCGCGCGCCGTAGTAGTAGGTGGCCCTGCGCCGGATGCCGCGCTCGGCCATCGAGCGCAGCAGCGCGAGGATCGGGGCCATGCCGGCGCCGCCGCCGACGAAGAGCAGGTCCTCGTCGTGCCCCTCGCGCAGGGTGAAGACGCCGAACGGGCCCGTCAGGCCGAGTCTGTCGCCGGCCGCGAGCCTGGTGTCCAGGAAATGGGAGAACAGCCCGTCCGGGTACACCTTGATGACGAACTCCAGCCGTCCGCCGTCGCGGCTGGAGGTGTTCGCCATCGAGAACGACCGGGTCGCATCGGTGCCGGGGACGGCGATGTCCACGTACTGCCCGGGGAAGAACCTGATCTCCCCGGGCTCGACCAGCCGCAGCACGAGGTGGCGCAGGTCGTGGGTGACCGGGTCGTTGGCGACGACCTCGGCCACCGCGTGCACGATCGGCAGTCCGGAGCGGATCATCTCCTCGTCGTAGTTGAGCAGCTCGATCGTGACGTCCTCGTACACGTGCGCCCGGCACAACAACGTGTAGCCCTCCTGTTTCTCGTAGTCGGGCAGGGCGAAGGTCGAGTACCGGTCGAGCTCGATGTCCTCGCCGTCCAGGACGAACGACTTGCAGGCCGCGCACTGCCCCTCCTTGCAGCCGTGCATGAGCATCAGCCCCTGCTCCGCCGCGGCGCGCAGAACCGTCTGGTCCTCCCCGACCTCGATCTCGATGCCGACCGGCTCGAACCGGACGACGTGCTTGTCCGCCATCTACGTGCTCTTGGGGGCGGGGCGCCCGGCGGGCCCGCCGCGCACGTAGTCGGCGCGGAACGCCTCACGCTCCTCCGGGGTCATCTCGTTGAGCAGCACGTTCGGGCTCTGCAGCGGCGGGCAGCGGCGCAGGTGGTCCAGGGTCCACATCTTGGCCGGGTCCAGGTTCAGATGCGGCTGGGCGACCATCGTCCTGCCGTCGTCGCGGACGAAGCCCATGTCGGTGACGACGTCGGCCCAGTTCCAGCCGTGGTAGAGCGTCTCCCATTCGCGCGAGCCGATGAGCTGGCCCATGTTGGGCGTCTGCCGGCCCTGGTAGGTGGGGCGGAACGCGGTGACGTCGGTCCAGCGGCACGCCTCGTGGCAGTACGTGCGCCACTGGCCCTCCACCTCGGCCATCACCATGTCCTCGCGGACCAGGCAGGGCACCATGCAGGTCCAGCAGCGGTGCGGGTACTGGTAGTCGACGTCCTCGAAGACGATCGGGTTGTGGCCGTTGGGCGTGGACAGGCGGTTGTAGTTCTCCCACCACTTGCCGTACCTGTCGTACCAGCCGGGGTACTTGTGCTCGAACCACTCGAAGTCCTGGTCGGTCATCGGGTCGATGCGCCAGTAGTTGGCGAGCCAGCCGGTGGCGAAGAACTGGGCGACCTCGTGCACGTAGCCCTTGTTCCAGATCTGGTTCCACGCCTCCTCGATCAGGTCGTGCGGGATGACGAGGCCGTACTTCTCCAGCGGCACGAGGTAGCTGCGGTAGTAGTCGTCGTAGATCCACCGGCGCCACATCTCGGCGTAGCTCTCGCGGTCCTTGCGGCGGTCCTTGGTGCCGTACTCGATGAACGTGCCGATGGCGGCGTCGACCACGCGGTGGTTGTTCCACCAGGCGTAGCGCAGGTCGCGCTGGAGCAGTTGGTGGTTGCCCTCGTCGGCCAGGGCCATCAGCAGCGTCGCGTAGCCGTTGCTGATGTGCCGGGACTCGTCGGACTGCACCGAGTGGAACACCGTCGGCAGCAGGTAGTCGCCGTTGGCGGCGGCCTCGGCCGGCATGGCGACGAACAGCGTGTTGGTGAACGCGGTCTCCGCCACGATCGTCAGGTAGATGCTGGCCGCGGTGATGGCGTCGCCGGTGATGAAGCCCTCGGCGAACTGGCGGCCGATCGTCCCGCAGTAGTCGTTCTGGAAGTTGCGCAGGCTGCTGTTGAAGCCGGCCGGGTCGATGTAGTTGTTCATGTACAGGCGCTTGAGGTTCTGCTGGATCGTCGAGTGCCTGACCTCGTCGATCATCTGGATCGCCTGGCCGTTGTGCAGTTCGGGGTTGGGCACCGTACGGAAGAGCAGCGGCATCGCCCGCGCGGCCGAGATCTCCGGCAGCGGGATGATGCTGAGGAACAGCTTCTGCCACTCCAGCCAGCGCTCCTGCACCTGGCGGAACATGTTGCCCCTGATGGCGCCGTCGGAGGCGCCGTAGACGCGGTGGTCCTTCTCCTCCTGCATCGGGAAGTAGGACCGAAGCACCTGCTTGAGCGGGTCCTTCTTCTGCGCCTTGCGGAAGGTGTAGTCGGTTCCGTACTGCGACACCGGCTCGTGGTACGTCGGTTCCCAGGACAGCTCCTGGATCTTCTGGTGGGCCTTGGCCACGCTCTGGCGACTCATCGCCTCACTCCTCACGTCCGTGCCCGGATCAGACCACGGGAGCGGCTCCGTGGCGGTCTCAAGTTGAGTCGGTCCGCGGGGGTTTCGGTCAGCGCTCGCCCAGCATGGCGTTCCTCAGGTCGGCCAGCTCCCGGCGTACGCCCTCGGTGACGTGCCGGTTCCCCTCCGGCGCGGGCTCGATGCCGAGCGCCCGCAGCAGCTCGGCCGCCGGGCCGCCGGGGTCGGCGCCGCCGAGCACGGGGTGCAGGCCCTGCGCGGCCAGGTGGTGGAAGACCAGGTTGACGACGCTCCAGGGGTTGTAGGTCTCCTCCATGGGCACCTCCTCGCGGATCACCGCTTCGATCGAACGGCGTGCGCGGCGGTGCGGCGGTCTCAATATGAGACAGGTATCGGACAGGCGGCGCGTATTGTGAAGTCTCGACGTAAACCCGCAAGCCCACCCGCGGGCCCGACCTCGCCCGCGGGAGCGTTCCCGCGAACAGGGGGCCCCATGCCGCCCGCAGTGACGCGTCCAGGTGACGGTGACGACCTGGCCAAGGTTCGCGAACGGTTCCTGACCGCGGAGACCGTCGATCCGCGCCAGGTGCGCGACGCCATCCTCGCGTCGTGGCGGCGGTCCCTGCGTCTCAACGTGGCGGCCGACCGCATCGACCTGACCTACATGCGCGACCCCGACCTCGACACCCCGCTGAGCCGCAGCGCCCTGCCGGTGCTCATGCACCTGCGCGAGCACCTGGACGGCCAGCCGATCAGCATCATCCTCACCGACCCCGCCGGGCTGGTGCTGGCCCGGCTGGCGGCCGACCACGATCTCGACGCGCATCTCGACCACGTCCAGCTCGCGCCCGGCTTCAGCTACGCGGAGGAGTTCGTCGGCACCAATGGCATCGGCACGGCCCTGGAGGGCGGGCGGCCGATGCACGTGTTCGGCCACGAGCACTATGCCGAGCACCTGGAGGACCTGGCCTGCGCGGGCGTGCCGATCCACCATCCGATCTCGGGCAAGACGGTCGGCGCCGTCGATCTGACCTGCTGGCGCAAGGACGCCGACGCGCTGCTGCTGGCGCTGGCCAAGACCACGGCGGACCAGATCAGGCAGGCGCTGTTCACCGACAGCCACATCCGCGATCTGGAGTTGCTGCAGGAGTACCAGCGGGCGTGCCGGCGCACCACCGGCATCGTCTTCGCGATCAGCGACGACGTCGTGATGATGAACGACCTCGCCCGGCAGGTGCTCGATCCCGGCGAGCAGTCGATCCTGCTCGGGCAGGCGGCCGACGCGCTCACCGCCCGCCATCCGGCCGCGGTGGTCACGGTCGAGCTGCCCAGCGGCGTGCGGGCGAAGATGCGCTGCCGGCCCGTGGGCGGCGGGGGCCGCCCGGCCGGCGGGGTGGTGCACGTCAAGCTCACCGAATTCGGCGAGCGGCCACACGGCGAACTCGTGACGCCGCCCCGGATGTTCCTGCCGGGCCTGGTCGGCTCGGGCGCGTTGTGGTCACGCGGCTGCCATCAGGTGGAGGCGATCCACGCGGCCGGTGAGTGGCTCGCGCTGGAGGGCGAGTGCGGCGTCGGCAAGCTGGCGGTCCTGCGGGCCGTCCACCGGCGCCGTACCCCGGCCGCCCGTTTCTCCGTGCTGGACGCCGCCGAGGCCACCGACCGGAGCTGGGTCGCCGCGGCGCGCGGGGAACTGCTCGGCGGTACGGGCACCCTGGTGATCCGGCACGTCGATCGGCTCTCCGCCGGGCGGCTGCACGCGCTGTCCTCTGCCCTGCGGGCGGCCACGGCCGCGGACCGGCCCGACCCATTGTGGGTCGCGGTCACGCTGAGCCGGCGGGAGGACGGTGGCGAGCTGGCCGAGCTGCTGCGCTTCTTCCCCAGCACGGTCGAGCTGCCGCCGCTGCGCCACCACGCCGACGACGTGCACGCGCTGGTGCCGTTCTTCCTGGGCAAGCTCGTGCCGGGCGGCCGCCTGGTGTGCTCGCCGGAGGCGATGCAGTTCCTCCTGCGGTCGAGCTGGCCGGGCAACGTCGAGCAGCTCTGGCAGGTGTTGCGGCGGATCGTGCAACATCGGCGCACCGGCTCCATCCGGCCGAACGACCTGCCGCCGGAGTGCCGCACGGTCAGCCGCCGGCTGCTCAGCCCGCTGGAGGCCATGGAGCGGGACGCCATCGTGCAGAGCCTGATCGACCACGACGGCAACAAGGTCAGGGCGGCCAGGTCGCTCGGCATGTCGCGGGCCACGATCTACCGCAAGATCCACGGGTACGGCATCGTGCCGCCGACCGGCTGACGTACCGCCCCCTTGGAGGACCTTCCCGCGCTCACGCGCCCTGCGCGACCGCCGCCAGTACGCTGTCGATGGCCGCCCGGCCCGCCCGCATCGCGGCCTTCAGCGTTCTCCCGTCCCGGGTGAGCCGTCCCACCTGCGGCGAGTCCGGCGCCGGCCGGACCGAGAGCACCGCGGGCCCGCTCCGGGCCTCGGCCGCCCCGGCGAGGAGGGACGCCGCCAGGCCCGTGCGGTCGTAGCGGGCGAGCAACTCGTCGTCCTCCAGCAGCCGGGAGTCGCGCCCGAAGTAGCTGTGGCGAAGAGCCTCCGGATATCCCCGCAGAGCGGTGGCGGCGATCAGCCGCGCGCCGTAGGACGGCCGCGCCGTCATCCCGGCCGCCGCCGTCACCGCAGGTGGCCACGGTTGAGGGCGGGAGCGCAGCACCAGGACGTGGGTCGCCCCCTGGGCCAGCGCCGTGCGGTAGGGGACGGACTCGGCGAGCCCGGCGTCGTAGAAGAGCCGCCCGCCCAGCTCCACCGGCGGCCCGGCGAGGAACGGCAGCGCGGCGCTGGCCCGCAGCGCCAGCCGCAGCTCGGCCGGGCCGCTCAGGTAGGGCCGCAGATCGGTGGACGTGCCGGTGTGCGCGTCGGTGGCCAGCGGGTGGTATTCGATGGGGTTGGCCAGGATGGCCGCGCAGTCCATGCCGAGCACCTCGGCGTAGAGGTGTTCGACCAGGTTGCGCACGTCCACCATCGGCTGGCGGCGCCACAGGTTGGACAGGCGGATCATGGCCTTGGCGTAGGCGGGCTCGGCCCAGCCGTTCAGGTGCTCCGGAGTGCCGCTGAGCAGCCAGGCTCCGGTGATCGCGCCCGCGGAGGCGCCGTAGACCGCGTCGAACGCGGGCGCCATCCCGGCGTCGTGCAGGCCCAGCGCCATGCCGGCGGAGACGGTGCCGCGCATGCCGCCGCCCTCGATCGCCAGGGCCACCCTGAAGCCGTCACGGCGTTCTCCGGGACGGCTGCCCTGCCCGACCCGGTCGGCGATGACCCTCAGCACCGCGTGCGCGTCCGTCACGGGCGCCGATTCCTGCGTCATGGAGAACCTCTCTCGTGAAGACCGGGCGTCGCCCCGGCGTCAGGCACGCGGCGCCCTCACTCCGGAGAGCAGCTGGCCAACCAGCCGGTCGGCCGCGTCGTCCTGCGCCAGGTCGCCGTAGAACAGCACTTTCGCGGTCAGCGTGCCGATGATCGTCTGGATCAGCAGGCGCGGGTCGCAGTCGGCCCGCAGCTCACCGCGGTCGATCGCGCGGCCGACGATCGCCGAGGCCCGCCGCAGCCGCGTGTCCCAGAACTCCGAAGCGTGGGTGAGCGCCGGGTCGGACGGCGGCCGGGCGCCGATGCGCAGCAATGCCTGACCCACCGGTGAGGTCAGGAAACGCAGCAACGAGGTGGCGTACAGCCGCAGGTCACGCTCCACGTCCCCGGTGTCGGACATGAGCACGGCCTCGTCCGTGCCGTGCCCCACCGCCTCGGAGATCAGCCTCTCCCACGTGCCCCAGCGCCGGTAGATCGAGCTCTCGTGCACCCCGGCGGCCGCGGACACGGCGGCCACGGTCGTCGCCTCGACCCCCTCCGTCACCAGCAGGTCCACGGTCGCGCTCAGCACGGCCGACCGGAACCCCTCCCCGCGCCGGCCCAGCGGCCTGCGCTGTGCCTCCATGGTGCCGCCTCTATAGCGAGTCAACTTGCTTTGGACGCGACCATCATAGCCCGCAAAGCGAGGACACTTGCGATAGCCCCATTGAAGCTGGTCAGAGGTGGTCCACCGGTCCGGAGGTCTATCCCTGAGGGCTATCCCCTCGATCTCCGCCGGGGTCCCAGTGTTCTTGATGGGGAGCGCCACGCTGGACCGGCCCAGGGAGCAAGTCACCGATGCTGAAGATCGACCGTGCCGCCGTCAATGAGGTGGCCGGGGCGAGCGGGCCCGGCGACCTCGTCGCCCGGGTGCACGACGCCGTACGCCTGGAGTTCGCCACCATCCCGCCGTACCTCACCGCGATGTTGTCGCTGAAGCCCGGCCGCAACCGCGACATCTGGTGGGCCATCCACGACGTCGTGGTGGACGAGATGCTGCACCTGATCATCGGCTGCAACCTGCTCAACGCCCTCGGCGCCCGCCCCGCGCTCGACGGCGCGGACTTCGTCCCGCGCTATCCGGGGCCGCTGCCGCTCGGCATCGGCGACGACCTCGTGGTCGGGCTCGAACCGTTCTCCCGCGAACTCATGGAGCGCGTGTTCATGCGCATCGAGGAGCCGGAGGACCCGCTGATCTTCCGTCAGGCGAGCGCGCCGCCGGAGTTCGCCACGATCGGCGAGTTCTACCGCACTCTGAGCGAGACCCTCCTCGCCCTGCCCGGCCCGCTCATGCCCGGCGACCCCGCCCGCCAGGTGGTCGCGCCCCACTGGTATGGCACCGACCGGCTCTTCCCGATCAGGACGACCAAGGACGCCGCCCGTGCCGTCAGCCTCATCGTCGAGGAGGGCGAGGGAACCCGCGACTCCCCCGTGGACCCCGACGGGGACATCGCGCACTACTACCGCTTCGCCGCGATCGCCAAGGGCCGCCGCCTGGTGCGCGACCCCTCCGCGCCCGCCGGATACTCCTACACCGGAGCGCCGTACCCCTTCGACCCCGACGGGGTGTGGCCGCTGACGCCCAACCAGCGCGCCGCCGACCTCGACCCGGCGTCCGAGGCGTGGCGGCGGGCGCGGCAGTTCCAGGTGACGTTCACGCGGCTGCTGTCGGCGCTGCAGCAGTGCGTGGACGGGCGGCCCGGCCGGCTCGACGCGGCGATGGGGATCATGTTCGAGCTCAAGCTGGCCGGGCAAATGCTGGCCGCCACCCCGGTGGTGTGCGGCGGAGCCCCCACCGGCAGGAACGCCGGGCCCGTGTTCGTCCGCGAGACGATCAACCGCTGAATCACGGCGAGAAGGGTGTGGCATCGCGTCCGTGGTCTGCGGGCGTGTCCCGTATGGGATCCGGCGTCCGATGGTTAGCGTGAAGGTGCGTTTCGGATCGTGTGCACCAGGTCCGCTCCTCCCGCGAAGGTTTTCCACGGCGACGGAAGGAGCCGCGTGCATGTACGCGACGACCTCGCGGAGCGGCCCGGTGTGTGAGCCGGGCCCGTGTTGAGCCCGGTGGTGGTCATCGGGGCCGGTCTGGGCGGCCTGGCGGCGGCCGTCCGCCTGGCCGCGGCCGGCCGCGAGGTGACGGTGGTGGAGGCCCTCGACGAGCCCGGCGGCTGCTGCGGCACCGCCCGGCTCGGCCCCTACCGCTTCGACACCGGCCCGTCGGTGCTGACCATGCCGGGCGTGCTGGCCGAGATCTTCGGCGCGGCCGGGCAGGAGTTGCGGCACTGGCTGCCGTTGCGCCGCCTGGACCCGTCCTACCGGATGATCTTCGAGGACGGATCGCGGCTGGATGTGCTGCCGGAGCGCGAGGCGATGGCCGAGCAGGTGCGCGCCGTGTGCGGGCCCGCGGAGGCCGCGCGCTACGAGCGGTACCGGCGGCTGCTGGAGGAGATGTTCCGCCTGGAGTGGCCGGCGTTCATCGACGCCGACATGACGCGGCTGCGCGGTCTGGCCCGGCCGGCGGCGCTGCTGCGGCTGGCCGCGCTGGGCGGCTTCCGGCGGCTGGACCGGCTGGCGGCCCGTCACCTAAGGGATCCACGGCTGATCAAGGCGCACACGTTCCAGGCCCTGTACGTGGGGCTCTCGCCCCGGCGCGCGCTGGGCATCTACGCCGTCATCGCGCACATGGACACCGTCGGCGGCGTCTACTTCCCCGAGCGCGGCGGCATGCACGCCATCCCGGTGGCCATGGCGGCGCTGCTGGAGAAGCTGGGCGGCGGGATCCGCCACGGCGTACGCGCCCGGAGGGTCGAGACGGACGGCGACGGCGTCACCGGCGTCCTGCTGGCGGACGGCGAGCGCCTGCCGGCCGGGCAGGTGGTCGTCGCGTGCGACCGGCTGGCGGCCCAGCGGCTGCTGCCCGGCCCGGCCGGCGACTGGCGGCTGCGCCGCCCCCGCCACTCCCCCTCGTGCCTGGTGATGCACGCCGGCCTGGACCGCCCGCCGGCCGGTCAGGCCCACCACACACTGCATTTCGGGCGGGCCTGGCGGGAGACGTTCACCGCTCTGGCGGCGGGCAGGCCGCAACCTGACCCGAGCCTGCTCATCACCTGCCCCGAGCCGGACGGCGAGGCCGCGCCGCACGGGCAGGCCACGCTCAGCGTCCTGGAGCCCGCGCCGAACCTCGAACGCGCCGACTGGGGGCGGCTGCGGCCCGAACTGGAGGCGCGGCTGCTCGGCCGGCTGGCCGAACTCGGCTACGGCGACCTCACGGACGCGCCCCGGCTGGTGCTGGACCCGCCCGCCTGGGCGGCGCGCGGGCACAGCGCGGGCACCCCGTTCGCGCTCGATCACCGCTTCACCCAGACGGCGTGGCTGCGCCCGTCCGCCGTCGCCCGGCGGGTGCCGGGGCTGCACTTCGCCGGCATGTACACCGCGCCCGGGGTCGGGGTGCCGCCCGTGCTGATCTCCGGCCGGCTGGCCGCCGAACGCATTCTCGAGGAGACCCGTTGACGCTCACCGCCAGCTACGAACGCTGCCGGCGGCTGCATGCCCGCTATGGCCGTTCGTACTATCTGGCCACCCGGCTGCTGCCGCGGTGGAAACGGCGGCACGTGCACGCCCTGTACGGTTTCGCCCGCTACGCCGACGAGATCGTCGACTCCTTCACGATGATCGCCGACCGGGCCGGCGCCCTCGGCGAGCTGGCCGTCCGGGTCGAGGCCGGGCTCGCGGGCGCGAGCGTGGACGGTCCCGTGCTGCCCGCCTTCCTGCACACCGTGCGCTCCTTCGGCATCGGTCACGACGACATCGGCGCCTTCCTCGTCTCCATGCGGACCGACCTGTCGGTGACCCGGTACGCGACCTACGACGACCTGCTCGGCTACATGGCGGGATCGGCCGCCGCCATCGGCACGATGATGTTGCCGGTGCTGGAGCCGGCGCCCGGCCGCGAGGAGGCGGCCCGCGAGCCCGCCCGCCAGCTCGGGCTGGCCTTCCAGCTCACCAACTTCCTGCGCGACGTCGGCGAGGACCACGCCAGGGGCCGCGTCTACCTGCCGCTGGAGGACCTGGACAAGTTCGGGGTCGAGCCGGACGACCTGGGCGCCCGCCGGACAGGCTCCCGCGTGCGGGAGTTGCTCGCCTTCGAGGCCGGACGCGCCCGTGACCACTACCGCGCCGCCGCCGGCGGCATCGGCCTGCTCATCGCCTCGTCGCGGCCGTGTGTGCGGGCCGCGTTCGAGCTGTACGGCGGCATCCTGGAGGAGATCGAGCGCCGCGGTTTCGAGGTGCTGACCCATCGGGTACGGGTGCCGCGCCGGCGCAAGGCCGCCGTGTTCGCCCGGCAGGTGCTGGCCTCCGCCGAGGCGGGCCGGGCCGAGCGTCGTGTCCGCGCGGAACTCCCGTGACCGCCGGGACACGCGTCTTCGTGACCGCCGGGACACCTGTGGGGTGCTCGTGAGCGCCGAGCCAACCGTGCCACCCGTGCCGCCCGTGGTCCTGGACGCGATGGGCGGCGACCATGGGCCCGCCGAGACGGTCGCCGGTGCGGTGGCGGCGCGGCGGGCGTACCAGGTGCCCGTCACCCTGGTCGGCGATGAGCCGCGCGTGCTGGACGAACTGCGCAGGCACGGCGCCGTCGGCGAGATCCCCGTGGTGCACGCCCATGACGCCGTCCCGATGGCCGAGCGCGGCGCCGCCGCCGCGACGCTGGCGACCTCCAGCCTGGCGGTCGGCTGCGAACTGGTCGGCCGGGGCGCGGGCCGGGCGTTCGTGTCGGCGGGCTCCACCGGCGCGGTGGTCTCCTGCGCGGTGCGCGGCATCGGCCGCCGCAGCGGGGTGCTGCGGCCCGCGCTGGCCGTGGCGCTGCCCTCGCTGGCGGGCGGCGCGAGCGTGCTCGTGGACGCGGGCGCGACGGCCGATCCGAGCCCGGCCATGGTGGCCCAGTTCGCCCTGCTGGGCGTGGGGTACGCGCGAGCCGTGCTCGGCCGTACGGACCCGGCGGTGGGGTTGTTGTCCATCGGCTCCGAGCCGGGCAAGGGCAACCGGCTGACCCGCGAGGCCGCGGTGTTGCTCGCCGCATCGCCGGTGCGCTTCCACGGCGCCATCGAGGGCCACGACGTGCTGGCCGGCATCGTGGACGTGATCGTCACCGACGGTTTCACCGGCAACGTGGTGCTGAAGAACGTCGAGGGTTGTGTCCGTACGGCGCTGGCCATGGTCGCGCGGGCCGGCATCGCCTCGCCGGAGCGGCTCGCCGAGGTGGCCCGGCGCTACGACCCGGAAACGCACGGCGGCGCCGCGCTGCTCGGGCTGCGCGGCACCGTCGTCGTCGCGCACGGCTCCTCCCGCGCGGCCACCATCGCCCGGGCCTGCGTGGTGGCCGGCGCGCTGGCGGGACACGATCCGCGGGCCGGCACCGGGACCATAACGGCGGAGCCGGTGTCATGACCGCGTCAGCGCAGCGGGTCGGTTCCGTCCCAGGTGCCTTCGCTGGCGATCGGGGTGAAGCGGGCGAACAACTCCTCGGCGTACCAGTCGTGCGCCCGCACCCGCTCGATGACCCGCAAGTGCTCCTGCCCTCGGTAAGCGAAGGCGCGCACCGCCTCGCGGTCCCGCCACAGCGAGAAGGTCGCCTGCCGGGCCAGCGGCCACTCCCCCATACCGATCGAGGCCAGACAGCCGTCCTGCCGCCCCAGCAGTTCCTCGACCGGCGGCACCGACCGGTAGAAGGCGAACAGGCGGCGAGCCCGGATCGACGCCCTGGTAAGCACCGCCACCGGCCCCACACCGCCATCCTGGGCCACCGGTCCATCGAAAGGGTCGCGGCCCGACCAGGTGCCGCGCGAGGTGAGCGGGGCCAGCCGCACCTGCCAGCGCTCGGCCGCCTCGGTTTGCCAGCGGGCGGCGATCGGCGAGGTGCGCAGGAACTCCGCCAGATCACTTTCGTCGCGCCAGACCGCGAACAGCGCCCATCGGCGCAGGTCGGCGCCCAGCGACATGGTCCTGCCCCGGCCGGTGCCGAGCAGCCGCCAGAACCGCGGCCCGCCGGCGCGGCGCAGCAGCGGCCGGTCGAAGGCCATGTGCCTCATCGCGCGGGCGCTGTCGTACCGGATGAGGTGGAACGAGGCTATGGTCGTTGATCTGCCGGTGCCGGTCATCGCCGGTTACCTGATCGGCTCGGTGCCGGTCGCGGTGCTGGTGGCGCGCGCGTACGGCGTCGATCCACGCAGGGTCGGCGACCGCAACCCGGGGTACTGGAACGTCAGGGAACAGCTCGGCCGGCGGGCCGCGCTGCCGGTGTTCGCCGGCGACACGGCGAAGGGCGCGCTGGCCGCCCTGGTGGGGCTGCTGGTCAGCGGCGTCCACACCACCGGCCTCGGCGTGGTGACGGGGGCGAGCGTCGTGCCGGTGTATCTGGCGGTGGCGGCGGCCATGGCCGGGCACGCGTGGCCGGTCTTCGCCGGTTTCCGGGGCGGCAGGTCCGTGCTGACGTTCGCCGGCGGCATCGCGGTCATCTGCCCGCCGGCGTTCCTGCTGGCGGTCGCGGCCCTGGTGGTGGTCGCGGCGGTGCTGCGCTCGTTCGCGGTGGGGGCTCGCCTGGCGGTGTTCGGCGTGCCGGTGCTGCAACTGCTGTTCGCGCCCGCTGAGCTGGTGGCGGCCACCGGAGGACTGATGTGCCTCATCGGGCTGCGCTTCGGCCAGGCCGCACTGACCACCCGCCGCCACTGACGTCCCGCCCGTCACCGCCGACGTCGCGCACGGCACCGTTGGCGTCCCGCGCGGTGCTGGCGGTGACCGGATAGGTGCGGCCGCGCCAGGTTCGTACGGGGCGGAGCGTGGCCTGGGTCAACCTGAACGCCGAGGCCGGGTCGAGCAGTGGCGACAGCAGCAGGCCCGCGCCCGGCGCGCGATAACTGCCGCGCAGCGCGCCCGCCAGCAGCAGCCGGACCGCCAGTAGCGCCACGTCCAGGCCGGTGGGCCGGCCGGCGGCCAGTCGCAGCACGGGCAGCGCCCCGGTGAGCCAGATGACGGCCAGGTCGGCCGCCTGCCATCCCGGCCCCGTCACATCGCGCAGCGGCAACGAACGGCCCCACTCCCGCCACAGCTCCCTCACGGAGTCGTGCATGTCGACCTCCAGCAGGGCGGCCGCGTCCAGGAAGCCCACCGCCCAGCCCCGCCCGGCCAGGGACCGGGCCAGCGCCACGTCGTCGGTCATCCGATCCCGGACCAGCGCGAACCCGTCCACCTCGCACATCGGGGCCCGGCGGAAGGCCATGCACTGCCCGTTGGCGACGACGCGATGGGGCGGCGGCGGGCTCGCCGGGCCGACCGGCCCGAACCGGCAGACCAGCGTCGCCAGCATGGAGGCGTGCAGCGCCTGCTCCAGCATGCCGTCGCAGGCGAACCGGGGGGCCGCGCTCACCAGGTCGTACCGCTCCAGGGCGTCCGCGAGCGCGCCGAACAGGCCGGGGCCCGGCCGGGCGTCTGCATCCAGCGTGACCACGACGTCGCAGGTGGCGGCGGCCATCCCCTGGCGCAGCGCCCACTGCTTGCCCACCCACCCACTCGGCAGCGGACCGGCGGTGACGACCTTGGCTCCCAGCGACGCGGCCACCCCGGCCGTACCGTCCTCGGAGCCGTCGTCGACCACGATCACCTCAGTGACGGCGGGAGCCGCGAGCACAGCGCGCAGGCATGGCCCGATCCTGGCCGCCTCGTCGCGCGCCGGGATCACCACGGAGATCGTCACACCGGCGGATTGGCGGGGCGTCAGCGACGGGAGCCGCCGCCGTCCGCGCGCGAGCCTGGCGGCCACCGTGGCGCCCGCGACGACCTGCGCGCCCATGAGCAGCCGCCCCGCCGACCGCCCGAACGATCCCACGGCCGGGAAGGGAAGCCTCATTGCGGGCCGCCGGGGAAGTCCTGTGCGACCAGGCCGGCGACGATGCGGGCGCCCAGTGCCACCATGGGCAGCCCGCCGCCCGGATGTGCCGAGCCGCCGACCAGGTACAGGCCTCTGCGCGGGCCGCGGTTGCCCGGGCGCAGCAAGGACGCCGACCGGCCCCGGTGGGCGCTGCCGTAGATGGCGCCGCCCCAGGAGCCGTAGCGGTCGCGCAGGTCGGCCGGGGTGAAGACGTCGGTGAAGCGCAACCGGCCCGCGAGGTCGTGGCCACGCTCGGCCAGCCGCTCCAGCACCAGGTCCCGGTACGCCTCCACCCCGATCGGCCACCGGCCGGGATCGCGCGCGGGCACGTTGACGAGCATCGTCCAGTTCTCGGACCCCGCCGGTGCCTGGGAGGGATCATCGACCGACGAGCAGCCGAGGTAGATCGTCGGGTCGCGCGGCGGGCTCCCGCGATCGAAGATGTCGCCGAACTCCCGCTCGTAGCCGGCCGAGAACAACACCGAATGATGCGGCAGCCCGGGTGTGCGCCCCTCGACCCCGGCCAGGATCAGCAGCGCCGAGGAGGACCGCCCCAGGCCGGCGATCCGGCGCAGCCGCCGGCGATCGGGCAGCAGGCGGCCGTACAGGGCGGCGGCGTCGGTGTTGGCCACCACCACGTCGCAGCGCACGCGGCTCCCGCAGGCCAGCCGCACCCCCGTCACCCGGGAACTGTCGGCCTCGATCGCGGCGACCGGCTCGGACAGCGACACCCGCACGCCCGCGGCCTTCAGCAGCAGCGCCAGGTCGTCGGCCAGCCGGGCCAGGCCGCCCGGCACGTACCAGATGCCCTGCCCGTGCTCCAGCGCGGGAACGCAGCCCAGCGCGGCGGGGGCCCGGTACGGGTTCGACCCGGCGTAGGTGGCGTAGCGGCCGACGTACTGCCGCAGCCGGGGGTCACGGAAGTAGCGGCGGGCCAGCCCGTCCAGGGTGCGCGTGGGAGCCACAGCCAGCAGGTCCGACAGCCGGGCCCGGCCGTGCCGCCGGATCAGCGGCCCGGCGAACACGGTGCGCCTCGCCGCCTCCAGGCAGCCCCGCGCCCAGCCATGAAAGGCGCGCCAGCTCTGCCCCTCCCCCGGGGCCAGCCGTTCCACCCCGGCGGCCATGCGTTCCGGGTCGCGCGGGGCGTCCAGCACGCTGCCGTCGGCGAACCGGTAGCGGCACAGCAGTTCGGGCTCGATCAGCTCGCCGGTGAGCCCGAGTTCACGGAACAGCTCCGGCATGGTGAGCAGCGACGGCCCCAGGGAGAAGGTGAACCCGTCGCGGCGGTGCTCGGCCAGCTTGCCGCCCAGCCGCGGCAACCGCTCGTACAGCCGCACCCGGTTTCCCTGCCTGGCCAGCAGCAGCGCGCACACCATGCCGCCCACGCCGCCGCCGATCACCGTCACCTCTGCCATGACCCGCTCCTCTGCCGCGACCGGATCCTCTGCCGTGACCCGCTCCTCTGCCGCGACCGGATCCTCTGCCGTGACCCGCTCCTCTGCCGTGACTGGCTCCTCTGCCATGACCGGCTCCAGGCCGGCGCGGCGAACGCGCCCATCGTGATCCCTCCGGCCGCCGCCACCAGCACGTCGGGCGGGTCGAACACGGCCGCGAAGGCGACCGTCTCCATCACCGCCATGACCGTGTACAGCACCAGCAGCCCCCGCCCTGCCCGCGCCCCGCCGCAGATGTGCCCGACGACCAGCATGACCAGCGCCGACACCAGCAGCCAGCCCGCGAAGTTGCTCAGCGGGATGCCGCGGTAGAAGCCGTCGCGCGCCCACGTCCACAACCCGAGCCGGACCATCTGCGGATCGAGGAACACATCCCACGCCGTCAGCGCGCCCGCGCCCGCGCACACCCGTGCCCAGCCGCCGGCCGGAGCGACGGCGGCAGCCACGGCGTACGCCGCCAGCCCCATGCCGCCCCAGGCCAGCGCCACCACCACGGGAACGCCGCCCACCTGCGGCCACAGCACATCGCTGTAGCGGTAGGCGCCGAACGGAAAGCCGGTCAGCACGCCGACCGCCTCGGCCGCGTACCCGGTCAGCGCCGCCGCACCGAACGCGATCACGGCCCTGCGCACGCCCCACGCGTGGGCGGCGAACGCCACGGCGCAGACCGCCAGCAGCGTCACGATCGGCCCGGTGAACCGCTCCGGCCGCGCGTCCAGCCCCGACGCCACCTGGCTGCCCATCATGGCCAGCAGGAACAGCACGCCCAGCGCTCGTGCCGGCCCCAGGGCCACACGTCTCACCTGTTCGCTTGGCGTCTGGTCCACACGCTGTCTCCTGAAGCCGCCCCCGGTCACGGAGGCATGTGCCCCGTGGTGCCCCAAGCGAGCCTCATGGCCGGCCGAGCATCCGATCAAGCTTCGCCAGCGGCCGCTCAGCCCTGTGTGGCGTAGCCGTTGTCCCAGGCCCAGGTGGCGATGGCCACCCGGTTACGCAGGCCCAGCCTGCGCTGGACGGCGGCGAGGTGGTTCTTGACGGTGCCGTGCGACAGGAACAGCTCTGCGGCGATCTCGGCGTTGGTCTTGCCGGCGGCCACGCCGCGCACGATGTCGATCTGGCGCGCGGTCAGCGGCTCAGGCCCGGGGACGGCGCCGGCCGGGGCCGGGCGCGTCAGTTGGCGCAGCAGCCGGACGGTGATCTGCGGGCCGATGAGCGCGTCGCCGGCGACGGCCGCGCGCACGGCCTCGACCAGGAGGGCCGGGCTGGAGCGCTTGAGCAGGAAGCCGCAGGCGCCGTTGCGCAGGGCCGTGTCGACGTACTCGTCGAGGTCGAACGTGGTCACCACGACGACCGGGATCGGGTCGGCGACCCCGGGGCCGGCCAGGGCCCGCGTCACCTCCAGGCCGTCGAGCACCGGCATGCGGATGTCGGCGAGCACGACGTCGGGCCGGACCCGGCGCGCCAGTTCGATCGCGGCGGCGCCGTCGGCCGCCTCCGCGACGACCCGCAGGTCGGGCTGGGCCTCCAGGATCATGCGGAAGGCGCTGCGGATGTCGTCCTGGTCGTCGGCGATCAGTATGCCGGTCATCGTCGCACCGTCCCGCTTCCCGCCGGCGGCAGCACCGCGCGCACCCGCCAGCCCTCCTCGTACGGCCCATAGGTCAAGGTGCCGCCCAGCCCGCGTACCCGGTCCGCCAGGCCGGACAGTCCCCATCCGCGGGTGCGCCCGGCGGGATGCGCACCCCCCTTGCCGCCCCCGTCGTCGGTCACGGTCACCTCCAGCTCACCCCGGGGGCCGGGGCGCAGGTCCACCCCGACCGTGGTGGCGCGGCCGGCGTGCCGCCGGACGTTGGTCAGCGCCTCGACGACGACGCGGTAGGCCACGGTCGCCGCCTCCCTGGGCACCTCGATGCCCTCGGCCACCTGGAGCCGCACCCGTGCGGGGCCGGCCGCCGAATACCGTGCGGCCAGCTCCGGCAGTTCCCGCAGGCCGGGCAGGGGTGAGAGGCCGGCCCGCGCGTTCGGATGCAGGGCGTCCACGGCCTGGTCCATCGAGGCCAGCGAGCGCAGACCGGCCTGCTCGATGCGGGCGAACATGGCGACGGCCCGCTCCGGGTCCCGCAGGGCGGTCAGCTGGCCGGCCTGGGCCTGGGCGACGATCGCGCTGACATCGTGAGCGACGAAGTCGTGCAGGTCGCGAGCGAGATCGAGGCGCTGCGCCTGCCGGGCCTCGGCCACCGCGCGGCGACGGCGGGCGTCCAGGGCGCGCAGGTACGCACCGGCCGCGGCGGCGGCCAGCGTGCCGACCGAGAAGATGGCGCAGGCGATCACCGCCGTCACCGGCGAGACGGTCAGGCTCGCCGCGATCAGCCTCAGGATGAGCACGACGATCGCGGCGGCGACCGCGGTGCCCAGGCCGATCGCCTGCCGCACGGTCGCCCGGCGTGCCAGCCCGCCCACGCCGGCCATCAGCGCGATCATCTCCACGTAGCCGGGCGCGTCCGGCGGCGGCGGGGTTCCCGCACGGGCGTACAGGGCGCTGACCAGCACGGAAACCAGAGCGGCCGCACCGGGGCCCCACACCACGCCGCGCCAGATGACGAGGATCGCGGCCGCCATGGCGACCGCGGCCGAGACCAGCGCGAGCCCGCCATAGAACGGCGCGAGCACGAACCCGGCCAGCCCCACGGCCACGGCGATGCCGTACGTGGCCGGCCGTCGCCGATCTCCTCCTCCCATGCTCTGAGCATAGATGTCACCGGCCCGCCCGCACCCGTGCCGAACGGCACCCATCGGGCCCCGGATCTCGGTGTCAACGAGGCCGGACGGCATCTGCCCCGGCCGCCCGAGCGTGGCCAGACTCGGTTCCATGTCGATCGCGCAAACCCGCCAACCGCTCAACAACCCGGCGACGCCCGTGCCCCGATGGGCCAGGCTGGCGGCCCATGGCGCCGCGCTGGCTCCTCTGCCGTCCGGAATATGGCGGATCGCCATGGCGGCCGGCATCCCCGTCGGCTTCGACGCGGCCTGGCTGCGCAACGCCCACATCCCCGGCGGCGGATCCGTGTGGCCCGTCACCCTCAGCCTGCTCACCGAGGCATGCGCGCTGCTCGCCCTCGGCCTCGTGCAACCGTGGGGGGAACGGGCGCCTCGCTGGATCCCGTTCATCGGCGGCAGGACCGTGCGTCCCGCCGCGGCCGTCATCCCGGCGACGATCGCCTCGGTGATCCTGACCATGTTCGGCGTCGTCTTCGGCATCAAGATCGTGCTCGTGCTCGCGGGGGCCGAGCACGATCCGAGCTTTCCCGAGGGCGTGGCGGCCTGGGTGATGAGCCTCACCTACGTTCCGCTGCTGCTCTGGGGTCCGCTGCTCGCGCTGGCCACGCTCGCCTATCACCGCCGGCGCACGCGGGAGCAGGCCCGGCCCGGATGATCGCCACTTACCGAAAGTGACATCTCTGTCACGGACTGGCAGGTGTGCGGTTAGTATCGTAACCCGCCACCGATCGATCGGCGCGTTCTCCCTGCGCGCCCGCAACGGACGTTCCCCCCATGACCGAACCGCCTTCGTCAGCACGGCAAGAGGGCTCGCCGCGCCAGGACTCCCGTGTCATCGTCCTGCAAGCGCTGGCGAGCGCGGCAGCGCCGCCGATCGTCAACCAGGTCTGGGGGGATTTGTCCGGCTTTCCAGGTGGTCCCTATGTGGGTTTTCCGCTCCTGGCCCTGCTGATCCTGCTGGTCCTGCGCGCCTTGTCGAAGGTGAGCCCGGAGAAGGTACGCAGGCGGGTGACGGACCTGGGGGCGCGATGGTGGCACCGGTTCGGAGAGAGGACACCGGACCGGCTGGGGCGGTGGGCCGCCCGGCTGCGGCTGGGCCGACTGGGCAGGCTGTCGCTGGCCGTCTACCTGGCCGCGCTCGCCGGAGCCTGCGCCGTCGCCGTACCGTGGCTGCTGGTCCGGGGTGGGGCCTGGCTCCATCGGCAGGTCGTTCCCGGGCCGTGCGCCACACCGCTGGAGTTGTCGGTCATGACCGCCCCGGAGAACGTGCACGCGTTGCGGGCGGAGGCCCGTTCGTACATGAAGGATCGGTCGGCGGACGGCTGCGCGCGGCACCGCGTCTCCGTGTACGCCTCCCCCGCACCCGCCGACATGCACCACGGTTTCCGCCACGCCTGGACCCGGGGGCAGCACAACCAGAGTGCCGTCCCCTTCGTCCGTCTCCTGTCTCCGCGGCCCGACCTCTGGGTCGCGACCACGACCCAGGAGCGCGATCTGGTGCTGGGCCGGGGCAGGGACACGGTGGAGAGCGAGGACGGCGGGACCATCACGGTGACCCCGGCGGGCGACGCCGGGACCGACCGCCTGACACTGGCCGTCCCCGGCGTCCGTCGCGACGCCCTGCCCCAGGGCATGGACGCCGCCGGCCTCGCGACAGCGGTGTCGGACGCGCGGGGGAAGCTGAAGATGCGGCTGGTCTACCCGCAGCCGAGCCTGTCGGTCGCGGGTCTCCTCGCCGCCTCCCGCGTCGTGGCCACCGACGACGGCGAGCAGTTGGCCCGCAGCACGGCGTTCGGGGGCACCGTCATGGAGTTGTTGTGCCGGTTCCGGGCCGCGCCACCCGACGAGCGGCGCGACCTGGCGTTGCTCGTGCCCGCGCGGGTCGTCCGCGAGGGCACCGAGGACGTGCTGACCCGCTTCGACTGCCCCGGCGAGTCCTTGTACGGCCACCAGGGCCTGCACGACGTGGAGTCCGAGGACGGCCCGCTCATCAAGCACCCGATCTATCACGTCCTCTGGCCGGGACCCCGGGAGCGCACGCGGTATGAGGCCGCGCGCGACCTGGCCGGCTGGCTGGACAGGACGTCTCCTCTCGGCCGCCCGGCGCACTCGGACGACAAGCCGTTGGAGACGAGCCTGGACTCCGTCCGGGCCGCCGTCGACGCCAAGCTGCCCCCCATTCGTGTCCAGGTGGCGCTGGACGGCTCGGGGTCGATGGTCCGTTCGCCTGCCGCCCCCTTGCCCGGGATCCAGGACGCCTTCACCGCCGTCCGTCCCGCGCTCGGCAGCAGGGACGCCCTCTACCTGAGCTCGTTCTTCCGCGCCGGCGGCGCGACCACCGTGACCGCGTCCCCGGCGGCCTACCACCTCCAGGACTGGGACCGCCTGCTCCAACGGCTCGTCCCCGGCCCCGCGGGGGCGGCGGACGCGCCGGTGTCGCAGGCGCTGAAGAAACTGGCCGACAAGATCGACGCTCCCGGCATGCCGGTCATCGTGATCACCGACGGTGGCCCCTTCGACGACGAGCGGGACGCGTTCACCGCCGTCCGGCGGGCGGAACGAGCCTCGGACACGGTCGGCTCCGTGCACATCCTCGTGGTCGGCGACCGTCCCTGCCCGCCCGGCGGCACAGGTGCGGCCGATACGCACCGCGTGACCTGCGTCGCCGTGGCGGCCGACGAACTGGAGAAGGCCCTGCGCACCACGATCTCCGCCATCAGGGACCGTTCCCAGTGATCGGCAGGTGGCGACGCGCCCCACGTCCCGAACGTGTCCTGGTCCCCGTCGCTTTCCTGATGAGCGCCGGCCTGCTGCTGTACCAGGTGGCGGCGGGCCTGGACGCTCCGGGGGAGCACGTGTGCCCGCCGGCCAAGGGGATCCGGGTGGTCGCCGGCGACGATGTCAACGCCAGCACGCACCGCCGCCGCCTGTTCGACGAGTGGAACTCCGGCGGGCACACGCGGGCCGAACTGATCGAGGTCGGCCAGTACACCGATGAGGAGCGCAAGGAGATGGCCGCCTCGGCGCAGGCCGGGCGCTGTTCCTACGACGTGCTGATCCTGGACGTCGCGTGGACCCAGGAGTTCGCCCGCAACGGCTACATCGATGAGATTCCGCTCAGTGCGGACCGGCGCGCGCAGTTCGTGCCCGAGGTGCTGCGTACGGGCCAGGTGGACGGCCGCCAGTACGCCGTGCCGTTCGGCACGAACGTGCCCCTGCTGTACTACAAGGCTGGCCGGGAGTACCCCCGTGACGTGGGCCGTTTCCTGCGGCTCGCCGCCCGGGACGGCTATGCCGGGCAGTGGGACGACTACGAGGGGGGCACGGTCAACCTCCTGGAGGCGATCCACTCCTACGGCGCGGAGGTCGTCGAGGACGGCCGCGTGGTCGTCGCGGAGCCGGAGAACGCCGAGAAGGCCCAGGTCGCGCTGCGGCAGTGGGGTGCCATGATGGCCGGCGCCATCGCACGCCGGCCGGACCACCGCACCCTTCAGGAGCGCAGCAGCATGCGGGAGTTCCGCCGGCCGCAGATCGGCTACCTGCGGCACTGGGCGTACTCCTTCCACGAGTTGGCCGCCGATCCCGCCATGCGCGCCGCGGACGGGAGCCTGCGCTTCGAGATCGGCCGGTTTCCGGCACGCGGTGTGCTGGGCGGCTTCAACCTCGCCATCGCCAGGAACTCCCCGAACGCGGCGGAGGCGAGGGAGCTCATCGACTTCCTCACCTCGCGCGAAGCCCAGACCACGCTGTTCACCTGCGGCGGCTACCCCGCCGTGATCGAGCAGGTGTACACCGACTTCCGGGAACGGCCCACGACCTGCGGGAAGGAAGGCGGCGACGACGAACTCGCGCTGCGCGCCGATGACCTGCGCACGCTCGCCATGGTGGTCCGCGCGGGACTGGACGACGCCGTGACCCGGCCGGCCTCGCCGCACTACGCCCTGTTCAGCGAGGTGTTCCGGTCCTGTGTCCGTACCGCCGTGCAGGGCGGGCGCTCCTCTTCCATCGACCTGTCCGCACTCGCCACCGCGCTGCAGGAGGCCCTGGCGGGGCGCCGCGCGTCCGACACGCCCTGCACGGGGGCGAGCTGACCCGGAGTGTTTACATTCGCCCGGATTGCATTTATGAACAGATGGGACGAGCGCCGGGGCCGGGAGGCCATCATGCCAAAACTTTCGCGCAGCGACTGGTACGACCTGTCACGCGACACGAATTGGACCTTCCGCTACGTCACCGAGGAAGCGGCATTCCCGGAGGAGTTGTCCGGCTCCCATCGCATCCCCAGTGAAGGATGGTTGCGGTGGGACGAGCCGTACAAGATCAGTTATCGGGAATATGTGCACAACCAGGTGACCAAGGACACCACGACTTACTCGCTGAAGAACGCGGTCGGGCGCTCGAAGTTGTTCGACCAGCTTGATCCCGGCTGGAAATCGGTGATTCTGGCCCATTACGGCGCCATCACCATGCCCGAATTCCTGGCCTCGATCGGGGAGGCGCGCATGGCCCGGTTCGGGCGGGCCGCGGCCTGGCGCAACACCGCGACCTTCGGCGCGCTGGACGAGATGCGGCACGGCCAGATCCAGGCGTTCTTCCCCTACGGGCTGCTGGACAAGGAGCCGCGCGCCGACTGGGCGCTCAAGGCGTTCCACACCGACAACTGGGTGGTGCTCGCCGTACGGCACCTGTTCGACGACATGTTCCTGGCCAACGACGCGGTCTCCATGGCGCTGCAGCTCACTTTCACCTTCGAGACGGGTTTCACGAACCTGCAGTTCCTCGGCATGGCGGCGGACGCCATGGACGTGGGCGACCTGGAGTTCGGCGCGCTCATCTCCAGCATCCAGACCGATGAGGCCCGTCATTCCCAGCAGGGCGAGCCGACCATCAAAGTGCTGATCGAGAACGGGCACAAGAAATGGGGCCAGTTCCTCATCGACCATATGTTCTGGCGGTCGTGGCGGGCTTTCGCGGTGCTCACCGGTCTGTCGATGGACTACTACACGCCGCTGGAAAGCCGGCGGATGTCGTTCAAGGAATTCATCGAGGACTGGGTGATCAAACAGTTCGCGGAGCAGTTCCACGATTTCGGCCTGGACCGACCCTGGTATTGGGAGGAGTTCATCCGCGAGCTCTCCTGGTATCACCACGCCATCCATCTGGGCGTGTGGACCTACCGGCCCACCGTCTGGTGGAACCCGGACGCGGGCGCGTCGGCCGCCGAGCGCGCGTGGCTGGAGGAGAAGTATCCGGGGTGGAATGACACCTTCGGCCGGAACTGGGACGTCATCCAGGACAACCTGCGCAAGGGAGAGGTCGCGGCGACCTTCCCCGAGACGCTGCCGCTCATGTGCAACCTCTGCCAGATCCCCATCGTCCGGCCCGCCGGCGTCACGGCCGGCGCCCTGGACTCGCCGGCGCCGCTGCGGCACACGTACGAGGGCCGGACCTATTTGTTCTGCTCCGAGCCGTGCAAGTGGATCTTCACCTCCCGGCCGGAGCGGTTCGCCGGGCACAAGTCGCTCATCGACCGCCTGCTCGGCGGCGACATCACCCCGCCCGACCTGGGCGGCGTGCTGCGCTACATGGGGCTGTCGGAGGCCGAACAGGGCCGCGACGCCACCGGCTACGACTGGGCCCGCTGACACACGAGGAGGGGTTCATGGCGCTGCTGCCGCTGTCGGCGAGCTTCCGGGGCGACATCGCGGTACTGCTCGTCCTGGTGGACGACCAGGACACCGCCGAGGTCGTCGGCCGGAAGATCGCCGTGCACGTCGCCGGCCGCCGGGCGCCGGCCGGATCGGGGCCCGTCCGCGTACGTCACGAGGGCCGGATCCTGCCCGCAGGCCAGCGGGTCGGCGAGGCGGGCCTGAGCCCGCTGGACTACGTGGAAGCGTTCTTCGATGAGCGCTGACCTCCGCTGGCTGCCCGCCGCGACCCTGGACGAGTTGTGGGAGGGCGACCTCGCCGAGGTCGAGGTGGGCGGCGACGCCGTGCTGCTGGCGCACCTGCCGGGCGGCGAGCTGCGAGCCTACCAGGCGCTCTGCCCGCACTCGGAGTTCCCGCTGGCCTCGGGCGACCTCGACGGCGGCGTGCTCACGTGCGCGGCACACGGATGGGAGTTCGACCTGCTCACGGGCCGGGGAGTCAACCCGGACAGCTGCCGGCTGTACACCTTCCCCGTCCGGCTGGAGGGGGAACGGATCGACGTCGCGGTGCCGGCCGACGGCCTGCGTCACCACAACCGTTGCCGCGGATAGCCGCGCGACCAGTGAGGAGCCCGCTCGTGGCAGAGGACCGGACGCGGCTGGTGGGACCGGTGGTGCGGGGATTCGACCCGGACGTGATGGACGCCCTGCTGACCGCGATCGAGCACGACAATCCCGGCACGGAACTGCTGGTGGAGGACCACGGCGGCTACGTGCGCATTCACGCGCCGCTGCGGTTGCGGGTCACCCGCGCCAGCCTGGAGGAGGCCGCCGGCCGCGCCTTCCCGCTCTCCGGCCTCGAACCGGCCATGGCGAGCTTCGCCGGCCGGATGCGCTATGAGGGCGACGACGAGCTCATCTGGTACCTGACCAGGGAGGACTGACCATGGCAACGGCAGGCGACCCACGCCGGCGGCGCACCTGGAGCCTGTTCGACGGCGAGCGCCGCAGGCCCGACGAGTACGACATCGTCACCCGGGGCTTCCACTACCACTTCGGCCGCCGGCCGGCGCCCTTCGACCTCGACCCGCGCAGCGCGATCAACCAGTGGTACCTGCGCTACCGGGAGGGCTCACTGCTGCAGGCGCCGGACTGGGACGGCTTCCGCGACCCCGCACGGCTCAACTACCGGCGCTACGTCGCGCTCCAGAACGACCGCGAGATCTACGCCGAGGGCGTCGTGGACAGCTTCGAGGCCGACGACCACGACGCGCGCCTCGACCCCGCCTGGGTCGCGGTGCTCGGCCGCGCGTACCTGCCGGCCCGCTTCGCCCTGCACGTCCTGCAGATCACCAGCATGTACGTCGCCCAGCTCGGCCCCTGCGCGGCCATCACGAACGCGGCCCTGTTCCAGGGCGCCGACGAACTGCGTGCCCTGCAGTGGATCGCCTACCGGGCCAAGTCGCTCTCCCTCGCCCACGGGGCCGAACTCGCCGACAGCGGGGCGACGCGTGCCATCTGGCAGGACGATCCCGCGTGGCAGCCGGCCCGGGAGGCGCTGGAACTGCTGCTGCTCGCCTACGACTGGGGTGAGGCGTTCGTGGCGCTCAACCTCGTCGTCAAGCCCGCCTTCGACGCGCTGTTCAAGGGTTCCTTCGCCGAGCTGGCGCAGGCCCACGGCGACGGCCTGACCGCGCGGCTGCTGACGGACTCCGGCACCGACACCGCCCGCAGCCAGGCGTGGAGCTCGGCCCTGGCCCGGTACGCGCTCGCCGCCCGCCCGGAGAACCTGAAGGCCGTCACCGACTGGCAGCACACCTGGACGCCGCGCGCCGCCGCGGCGGTCGAAGGTCTGGCCGCCGTGTTCGCCACGGCCCCGCACCCCGCGGACCCCCACGAGGTGACGGCCGCCGTCACCACCTCCGCCGAGCGGCTCACTGCGTCGATCCTGAGCTGAGGCGCCGGGCCGCGCCCAGTTCGGCGTCGCGGGCCTGCCGGAACCGGTCGAACTCGGCGCGGTGGGCGGCGATGGCGTCGAGCTGAACGGCCTTCTCGGCGGCGGACCAGGCGGCGACCAGGCCGGTCGCCCGCTTGCAGCCGACGTCGGCCCGGGCGGCGGCGATCTCCCGGGGTGAGGCTTGGGCGGAGCTCGTCCAGGCCGGGTCGCTCACGGCGTCGAGGGGTGTGCGGTAGGCGAATCCCCTGTCCTTCATACATCCGCTCCATGCGCCGAACGCCGCGACGACGGCGGGAAGGCGCTGGGACGCCTCGAAGGTGCTGCCGATGAAGCCGTTCAGCCGCCCCCGGTCGATCTTGGGGATGCCCTCCGCCAGCCGTGTGCGCGCGGTGTTCCGGCAGCCGCCCTGGCCGTCGTGCCCGTACGCGGCGCGCCGCCCGGCCGGGGGCAGCGCCTCCCGCCGTCGCCACACCTGTTCGCGCGCCCACTGGTCAGGGGCCGGGGGCGGCAGGTGGTAGCCGTGGTGTTCGGCCACCTTGGGCTCGATCACGCCGTAGCGCCTGCGGTGCAACGGGTCGGTGTCGGTGCGCGCCGGCGGTGGCAGCAGTTCCCAGTCGAGGCCGGAGGCGCGCATGCAGGCGCGGGTGAGCAGGTCTTCGGCGTACTCGATCGTGTGGATGTCGAGGCGGGAAAGGGTGAAGTCGTCGAAGGGGACGCGAAGGCCGCGAACCTCCGCGCTCACTTCGGCCGGTACGACGCTCTCCGGCGTCGGCACGCACCCGGCGAGGAGCACCGCGACGAGAAGGGAAAGAGCGGCGCGGGAGGGGTGCGCCGAAGAGAAGGGGCCGGCGGGCCGGGGTATCGGCACGGCTTGCCTCCTCGTGGCGTCTCGCGGGTGCCGCCCTCTAGATCACGAAACGGACCGAGCTGGCCACGTTGTCGAAACGGGCGGGGTTGTTGCTGTTGTGGGTCAGGTCGCTGTCGGAGGAATGGGCGAGCGCGGAGTAGGCGGCGCCGCTGTAGTTGGCGTCGGAGTACATCACCGCGCGCTGGTCGCCCTGGTTCCTGAAGGAGCTGATGTTGTCGTTGATGCTCGCCCCGGTGCCGGACCAGTAGTTGCCCATGAAGTTGCTGTCGTTGCCCGACAGGTGGGCCGAGCGGCCCTTGAAGTCGTCGTGCTCGTAGACGGTGAGCGAGCGGGGCGCCCGCGCTTCGGCGTCCGCCGGGGATCCTGCCGCGAGCAGCCCGGAGATTCCGAGCAGCGCGGCACCGACGGTCGTACCGAACCTGTGCTTCATACGCTCTCCCTACGGATGGGGCGCCGGGGACGCCACAACGATGGTCATCGCTCTGTGCATCAACAACATAACGCAAAGTAGCGGTCCCGATGCGGCAATGCCGCGGTTCGCTCGTCCCGGCCATGGCCGGACTGCCGGAGGGGCGCCATGCCACCCGGGCCCGTACCTGCCGGAGCGCGAGATGCGTCAGTGCCGCTCCGCCAGGTGCCTGCGCAGCAGCGGGTGGAGGAAGTGGTAGGCACGTGGTTCGCACTGCCGCAGCAGGCCCGCGCGGGCCGCGGCGGTGAGCAGCGGTGAGACGTCCTTCGCGCGGACGCGCGCCTGCCGCAGTGTCGTCCTGATGTCCGGGTCGTCGCCCCGGAACGTGTCCTGCCGCCGCCGGATCGTCTCGGCGGCGATCGCGCACAACCCATCGGTCACCTCGCCGGCGTCGAGCCCGGCCGCCGCCGTCGCCGCCAGCGCCCGTTCGGCGTACCAGGGCACGAAGGAGACCGGCTCCGGCGGCAGGTCGTCGATCCACTCCGGCGCGCCGGTGAGCACCGCGAGCAACGCGGGTGAGCCGAGCAGCTCGGAGGTCAGCCCGAGCAGGCGGTCCGGCTCGACCTTGCGGGCGGCGAGCAGCGTCTCCAGCCGCCTGCGCGCCTCGGACGCCACCACGCCGAGCACCTCCAGGGCCTCGAACCCCGGCGCAGACGGGGTCCTGCCCGTCATGATCACGTCGAACTCGGTGTGCTCCGCCCACCCCAGGAACTCCTCCCGCGCGTCCCGGGCCAGCGTCTCCAGCCCGTCGAGCACCAGGATGAGCCGCCGCCGCACGAGCATGGCGTTGGCGCCGGCGAGCGAGAGCCCGTACTCGGCCACCAGCGCGTGCATCAGCGCCCGCTCGTAAGCGGACTGCTCGACCTCCAGCCCGGCGAACGGCAGGAACACCGGCACGTGGCCACCCCGCCGCTCCGACAACCGGCGCGCCAGCCGGGCCGCCAGGACGCTCTTGCCCGTCCCCGGCCCGCCGGTCAGCAGCAGCTTGCCGGTCCGCAGGCCAAGGATGTCGTCCAGCCCCCGCACGCGCGGCGGGTCCTCTCCGCTGAAGCGCACCACCGGGTCCATCAGCGGGCCGTCATCGCCGACCTCCCGGTCCACCCGCTCGTGTACGAGCCCGGCCAGGCCGTCCAGCGGAATCTCGTGGGAGGACTCCTCCTGCCCGCTCAGCCAGGGGTCGCTGGACTGGGGCGACTTGCGTACCAGGTCGATGTAGACTTCCGCGTCGCGCGGCACCCTCCTCGGATCCCTGCGCAGCTCATCCACGATGCCGGCGACGGTCTCACCGTAGTCGGCGGGCGTCTCCGGCATCTCGGCGAGCCGGCGCAGCAACGACGGCTCCTTCATGAGCTGTGCGTACGTCTCCGGCGCCCGGTCCCTCAGCAGCAGGACGGCCGCCAGGATCGAGACGTCATAGAGGCCGTGGGCCGTCTCCTTGGCGACGCGGTCCTGCAGGATGAGGACGTTGATGAAGCGTTTGATCGTACGCGGGTTGCGCGGCAGCGCGCACTTCAGCATGCCGCCCGCGGCTTCGATGTCCTTGTCCGCGAGCAGGCGCTCCAGGTAGCTCGCGAAGTCCTCCTCGGACATCCGAGGCATCTCAAAGGGAAACTGGATGATCTTATCCAGGTAGTCGCCTACCGGATCCTCCTTGTACTTCTCGCGCACGGCCGCGATCAGCGGGCCCTTGGCCACGCCCAGCACGAACACGCAGTTGTCCCGGTTGAAGTGCAGCTTCAGCGACTCCAGCAGGCCGGTGATGCGATCCGCCTCGCAGCGGTCCAGGTCGTCCACGAACACGATCAGGCGTTCCTGGCCGCGCACGGCCAGCGCGGTCTCGATGAGGACGCGCAGATACTCGTCCAGCCGCGTGCGCTCGGAACGGATGCGGAAGTGCTCCGCGTCGTAGTCCTCGATCGACTTGCGCACGTCGGGCAGGCTGATCCTGAGCGTGGTCGACAACACGAGTGAGCCGAGCATGTCGGAGATCGTCCGCAGCGTCCTGCGCACGTTCTCCCTGCCCTGCAGGCCGAGGCCGTCGACGATGGCATGGAGCAGCGGCAGCACCGGGTTGTCCTCGTGCTGGTGCCGCCAGGGGTCGAACCACACGTGGGCGTACTTGTCGGGGTCGCGTGCGAGCTGCTCGCGGACCTGCATCAGCATCGAGGTCTTGCCGGTCCCCCACTCGCCGAACACGCCGATCACCATGGGCGGCGTGGCCTCGCGGGCCAGCGCGGCGAGCTGGCGGACGTAGGCGGCGCGGTTGAGCTCATCCACGTACACGGGCTCGTCGCTGTGCGTGAAACCCTGCGGCCCCGCGGGGGCTCGGGTACGCGGCGCCGTTGCCTCCCCCATCTCCCGGGACCGCCCGCGCCGCCGTCGCCACCAGGAGAGCGGGGCCGCCACGATGCTCACGAGCAGCAGGACGCCAACGACGACCGGCACGAACGGATGGCGCGTCAGGAAGGAGGGCTGCGTCGTGACGGCCACCCGTAACCGGTCGATGCCCGCCTCCGAGACGAGGACGAGCTGACCGGAGCCGGCGTGCGGGCGCGAGTTGCTGCCCACGACAGTGAACGTCGCCGAACCCCCGGCCGGGATGTGGGCCCGGCTACCGCCCTTCAGCGCGATCGCGTCGGCGATGGGTCCCGCGACCTGGACCTCGACGTCGATGGCCGGGCCAGGATTGACGACGACGACCGGCCAGGCACCGGTGCGCAGGCGTTCCAGGGCGATGGAGAGCTGGTCCTCGTCCCGGAACTCCGGCGCCGCCGCGGCTCCGGCGTGTGACGACCTGGCCTGTGCCGGGATCGCTGCCGGAACAAGGCCCGCGCCGAGGCTCACGACAAGACCTAGGGTGAGGCATGGGGGCAGCAGCGCACGAAATCTCCTTGCCATGCTCTGATTGCAACCGAAAGTGGCGCCCAGCGCACCGGTCTTCGCCGATTAGGTGACGGCCGCCTGCGGTCCGGCGATCTGCGGCCCGGTGGCCTCGATCCCACGCGGCTCAGCGGGCTCAGTGGCGTCAATCCCGCGCAGCTCGGCGGCCCTGACCCCGCTCGGCTCGGCGGCCCTGACCCCGCTCGGCTCGGTGACCCCGACAGCAGGCGGCTCGGTGGCCTCGGCACCAGGCAGCGAGGTGGTCTCGACACCGCGCAGTGAGTCATCCATCCTGCGCAGAGGCGTCTCCGTGCCGCGCATGGCCTCCTCGGTCCTGTCCGGCGCGACCTCCGCCGAACTCACGACGGCCGCCGCGTTCCGCACGGCGGCCTCCATCCTCGGCACGGACACCAGGCTGCTCCTGAGCCTGGGCACCGTGGTCATCGCCAGGGCCACCACTCCCATGGGGACGCAGAGCATGAGCAGCGCCACCCAGGACTCCACGTGCCCGACCAGGAGGCTCGCCAGCAGCGGCCCGAGCGCCACGGCGCTGTAGCTGCCCAGGCGGGACACCCCGGCCACGCGGGCGATCCGGTCGAGCGGAACCTGGCTGAGCACGGTACGCATGGTGACGTTGCTCAGCCCGCCTGCCAGCCCGATGAGGAGCAGCGCGACCCCGAACGACCACCACACCTGGAGCAGGAGGAGCGGCAGCGCCAGCGCCACCGCGCACGCCCACAGGTGTACCAGCATCACGGGCCTGTGCCGGAGCGTCCGCCGATCGGCCCGCCCGCGGCGGATCGACGTGATCGCCCCGATGACGCCGCCGATGCCGGAGGCGGCCAGGATGGTGCCGGCGAGGGCGGAGGGCAGGCCGTCGTTCGTCGCCTCCCACAGAAACACGACGATCATGCCCTGGACCATGAAATTGATGAGTGCCGTGATGAGCGTCGCAGAACGAAGGAAGCGATTCCTCCGCAATTCGGTCAAACCGCCTCGCATCTCCACAAAAATCTCACCGAGCGGCTTTCCCTTCGCCGTGATATCGCGAGGCACCTTGCGCAGCGTCGCCGCGGCCCCGAATAGCATCACTGCATTTGCAACAAATGCGACAATCGGGTGCACTCCGTAAAGAAGACCCCCCAAGGGACGCCCCGCCAGAACCATGCCGTGCACGGACGCCTCGTGCAGAGCCAGGGCGGTCTCCACCTGGCCCGCCTTGTCCGGCTTGACCGTGGACGGGATCAGCACGGTCTCCGCGAGCGACGAGTGCACCGAGATCGTTCCCTCAACCAGTGCGACCAGCAGGAGCCAATGGAGCTCAAGTGTCCCCGTGACCATGGACAACACGATTCCCGCGACGAGCGCGCCACGGAGGAACTCGCTCCACACCATGACCCGGCGGGGGCCGATCCTGTCGATCCACGCGCCGGCCGGGATGTACCACAGCAGACCGGGCACGGTCGAGGCGAACATGACCAGGGCGATCGCACCGGGTGACCTGGTGAGTTCGTACGCCAGCAGCGGGTAGGTCACCCCGACGGTACGGCTGCCCAACATGGAAAGGGTCGATCCCACCCAAGACCACATGAAGGGCGAATTATCCCTGAAAAGATCCTTAACCACAAAGCTCGCTCCACGCCCGTGACCGCTTTTATCGCAGAAACGGACGTTGGCGGCCTCTGATTCCCAAATGGCACACGGCTGATGCCCGAGGCACGCGATGATAATAGAGCAACATCAGTCACGCCTGTTACCAAGGCCACTTAAAACTTTTTCAGGCGGTGACGATCAGCCGATCGGCGGCCTCGGTGAGCTGCGGCGGCAGCGGCCGTCTGCCCCTGATCTCCCGGGCCCGCCACGCCAGCCTCGACGCCTCCGAGTGACGCCCCGCCACCTTCATCACCCGGGCCGCGCGCAACAGGGTCGCCGCGTCGCTGTCCACGTCGAGCTGGGGCATCGCCTCGACCGCCTTGCGCACGTCGCCGCTCAATGCCAGCGCCAGGGCGTAGGCGGCCTGGGTGGAGGGCTGCTCATGCGGCTTGACCTTGCCGAGGTCGCTCAGCGCGCGCTCGTACCTGGCCAGGTCGGAGAGGATCTCGCCCCTGGCCCGCAGGATCTCGGGCTGCTCGCCGCTCTGGCGCAGCGCGCTGTCCAGGACGTCCACCGCCCCGCTCTCCCGGCCGACGTACCACAACGCCCACGCCAGCTCGGTCCGGATGGCGGGCTCCCTGCTGCGCCTGGCCGCCGACTCGAGCTGGGCGACGGCGTCCTGGTACGCGCCGCGGTCGAGCAGGATCCGGCCGATGGCGGTCAGATGTGTGGCGACGATCTGGTCCGAGCCCGGCCTCGTGTCGTAACGGCGGACCGCCTCCCAATAGTGCTCCAGCGCGGCGTCGCCGTCGTCGCGCAGGTACGCCAGGTCACCCAGCAGCGACTCGGCCCTGGCCCGCATCCTGTTGTCGGGCCGCAGGCCGATCTCCTCCAGCGCGTACCGCTCGGCGATGTGGAACCAGCCCCTGTGCAGCGCGGCGCCGGCCGCGGCCAGCCGGTCGGCCACCGTGGAGTCGGGGACGCCGGCGGTGCGGCGCAGAAAGGGATCGACCAGCCGCTGGGGCATCTCGTAGCGGCACTTCTCACCGACCCGCAGCACCAGGCGTTCCGTCAGGGCCTGGGCGACCGGCTGGGGCAGCTCCTCGCACGTCTTGTCCTGGCGGGCGATCGGCCGCAACAGCTCGACCAGCCCGTCCGCGTCTCCCTCGAAGTGGTCGCGGGCCACCTCGTGGACCACCTGATGCGTGAAGGAGCCCAGCACGTCGTCGACGTCCACCAGGTCGCCCGCGCCGATGGCCGCGGTGCGGTCGCCGACGGAGTCCCACAGCGCGGTGCACACCAGCTGCAGGTGCAAGGGCTCAACGGTCGCCGACGGCGCCGGGCCGGCGTCCCGTAGCCGGTCGACGAGCGCCTCGCCCACGCCCGGCTCGAACTCGCGGCCCGCCGCTTCGAGCGGGCGGCGGCACGCCTCCAGCGCGGCGTCCGGTCCCAGCGGCCGCAGCCCGAACGAGGCGCCCCTGGCCATGTGGGCCCGCAGGCCGTCGTGCCGCCGCAGTGATTCGAGCTGGTCGTCGCTGACCACGACGAGCAGCCTGAGCGGCAGGTCGTCGGCGGCGAGCGCGTCGCCGAGCTGGTCGAGCAGGTGGTAGTGGTCGCGCGAGGACCGGCGAAAGGCCGTGAAGACGTCGTCGGCCTGGTCGAGCACGGCCATGATCGGGCGGCCGCTGGGGCTCCAGTGGTGCCGCAGGTAGGCGGAGATGGTCAGGCCGGCGAACCGGATCGGGTTCTCGTACGGCGACCACGCGGCGAGCAGCGCGAAGGCTTGCGGATCACTGCCCTCGGGGATGAACGCCGCGGGCACGAAGGACGGACGGTTCACCCCGCCCACGGGCAGCACGTCGAACCGCGACAGGTCGAGCCGGGGCAGCACCCCGGCGGTGACCAGTGAGGTCTTCCCGACGCCCGAGGGCCCGTGCAGGATGGTGAGGCGGTTGTTCTGCCAGCGTTCGGTGAGTTCGCCGATCTCGCGATCTCGCCCGTGGAATTTGGCGACGTCCTCCCGGCGGAACGGTTGCAGCCCGACGAACGGTGCCAGGCTCTTGCCGCTGGAAGTCATACCGCGCTCCGCCGCCTCGTGTCGGTACCAAACAATTCGTCCATCGTGCCGCACCGGATTATCAGCGCATCGCCGGACGATTGCGGGTGGATAAATCTCCCCTCACCGTACCGCGCATCCACCGGCGGCATCCGCATCAAAGGACATGAAGTGTCGGGCCAGGCCGCGACGACGCTCTCCGGCGACCTTGGTCAGGTCGCCGACTGGAAATCCGCGACCGGTGCGCCCTGGCTGGAGATACGCTGCAACGCCCGTGTTAGCACTGGTAGATCGAGATCCTTGAGATCTTCCAGGGTTTCCTCGTCCACGTCGATGACGCCGGTCGCCCACTCGCCGCCCATAAACCCTCCTGTCGCCGGTTTCCGGCTGCCCGTAAACCGGAATTCGATCGGGGCATGCCTATTGACGCCTTAATTGTGATTCTGTGGCCGCCCTTCGCCAGAATCAATCGTAGGATCGGAATTCACAGGGACGCGAGAAGGCGAGGCGACGTGGACGAGCAGGTCGTTCCTCAGACGGTGCCCCGGATGCCGCCTATCTGGGGAAGGAAAATCCCAGGCCGTAACAGACATTTCACCGGGCGCGAAACTCTGCTCAACGAGCTGAGGAAAAGCCTCACGGAGACCACCCGGGCTGCCGTCGTGCCTCTTCCGCAGGCCCTGCAGGGGCTGGGCGGCGTGGGCAAGACTCAACTCGCGGTCGAGTACGCCTGGGCCTATCGCGGCCACTACGACCTGGTCTGCTGGATCGCCGCCGACCAGCCGCTGCTGATCCCCAGCGTGCTCGCGGCGCTGACCGAAGACCTCAAGCTGCCCTCGGCCGGCAGCAAGGGAATCGAGGAGTCCGCCGAACTGGTGCGCGACGCGCTGCAACGCGGCGAGCCGGTGGACCGCTGGTTGCTGATCTTCGACAACGCGGACGACCCGGAGGAGATCCGCCCCTTCATCCCGCAGGGCAGGCCGGACGGCCACGTGCTGATCACCTCCAGGAACAGCAGGTGGAGCGGCGTGGCCGAGACCGTGCCCGTGGACGTCTTCTCCACCGCCGAGAGCGTGGCCTTCCTGCGCAAGCGCCTGCGCCGCGACGTACCGCAGAAGGAGGCCGAGCATCTGGCGCACGAGCTCGGCGACCTCCCGCTGGCGCTGGAGCAGGCCGCCGCCCTGCAGGACACGACCGGGATGTCCACTGAGGAGTACGTACGGCTGCTGGCCGAGCAGACCAGGCAGCTGCTCCAGCTCGGCAAGTCGACCGAGTACCCGCACACGATGACCGCCGCCTGGCAGCTCTCGGTCCACCAGATCGAGACCCGGATGCGCGAGGCGGCCGAGGTGCTGCGGTGCCTGGCCTTCTTCGGGCCCGACCCCATCCCGCGCTTCGTCTTCGAGCGCGGCAGGGACAGCGGCGCCAAGCGCATGGGGCCGATCCTGTCCGACGGGATCAAGCTCATCCAGGCCTTCGCCGAGCTGGGCCGGTTCTCCCTGCTGCGGATGGAGCGCGACACCGGCACGGTCCAGGTGCACCGGCTGGTGCAGGCCCTGCTGCGCGACTCGCTCGACCCGGAGCAGCAGGAGGCGGTCCGGCACGAGGTGCACCTGCTGCTGGCCAGCAGCGCACCCACGGACCCCGAGGACATCGCCAACCAGGAGGAGTACGCCCTCCTGCTGCCCCATGTGCGCCCGTCCGGCGTCACCCGATGCAACGAGGAGGCCGTACAGGACTTCGCCCTCGGCATCGTGCGCCATCTCTACCGGGTGGCCAACTGGAAGTCGGCGCGATCGCTGGCCGAGGAGTTCCACGACAGCTGGTCCACGATCTCGGGCGATCGCAGCCCCGCCGTGCTGCGGTTGCGGCGGCACCTGGGCAACGTGTTGTGGCAGCTCGGCGCGAACAAGGAGTCGCTGGAGCTCAACGACGAGACCTTCGACCTCATGCGCGAGGTGTTCGGGGCCGAGCACATGGACACCCTGAGCATGGCCCTCACCTACGCCGCGAACCTGCGCGCCCAGGGCCGCTTCAAGGCCGCCCTGGAACAGGACGAGACGTCACTGGCCGCGCTTGAGAAGGGGCCGGGGGCCAAGGATCCGATGACCCTGCGCGCCATCAACAACCTGGCGCTCGACCACGCCCTGCTCAGCCAGTACGACGACGCTCTGGAGCTGCAGCAGCTCGCCTACATGGAGCAGAGCAGCGCGCGGCGCGGGGTGAGCAGGTGGGACGTCCAGGCGAGCTGGAACAACCTGGCCCGTGTGGTGCGCCTGTCCGGCCAGCATGAGCAGGCGTGCGACGTGGGCGAGGCGGCCTACGCCAACGGCATCAGAGAGCTCAAGATCGAGCATCCCCTGACCCTGGCCACCGCGAGGGACCTGTCCATCGCCAAGCGGCGCATGGGGGACCTCGACGAGGCGTTCGAGCTCATTCAGGACACCTACGCCAGGCTGAGCAAGATCTACGGCCCCGACCACCCGGAGACCATGGCCGCGGAGGTCGCGCTGAGTAACACCCTGCGTCAGACCAACCACCTCGAAGACGCCATGGCGCTGGCCAAGGGCGCGGTTCAGCGCTACGCGAAGACCTACGGTGAGCAGCACCCGTTCACCTACGGCTGCCAGCTCAACCTCGCTCTGCTGTTCCGGCTGCGCGGCGACGCGCGCAAGGCCAGGGAACTGGATGAGAAGGCCCGGGAGGGGCTGCTCGCCCAGCTCGGCGAGGCGCACGTGTACACCTTCACCAGCGCCATCAACCTGGCGGGCGACCTGGCGGACCTCAAGAACCCGGCCGCGGCGTGCGAGCTGGGCGAGCGGACGCTGGCCGGCGTGCGCGACTTCGTCGGCCCGAAGAACGGCCTCTCGCTCGCCGCCGCGATCAACCTCTCGATCGACCTGCGCGCCACCGGGAGGACCAAGGAGGCCGCGACGATGTACGCCGAGGCGATGGCCGAGTACGAACGTATGTCGCCCACCCACCCGGAACGGCTCAACGCCGCCGGCGGCAAGCGCTTCAACTGGGACTTCGACTCCTACAGCCTGTGACCGGGGTCGTCCCCGTTCACGGCCAGCCAGGTCGTCCGGTGCGCATCGGCCTCCTGCCGCGCGATCTCCAGCGCGGCGGGAGGCACCGGCTCCCGCGACCACGCCGTCAGGGTTCGCCGCATCGCGGCGACGAACCGTTCGCCCGCCGCGGTGAGCCGGCCGCTGTCCAGCAGCGTGCCGGTCACCGTCCGAGCGGCCTCCCGCCAGTGGGCGAACTCGATGTGCGGCCGCAGGTCCGCCTCGTGGGCCCGCTGCCGCCGCCAGAATCCGGACACCCCCAGATACGCGTAGGCCCCCTGGAGCAAACCTGACAGGGGGCGCGGGTCGGGCCGCCATGGCGCGTAGTACGTGCTCGTCCGGTCCGGCTCCAGCAGCCGTACGACGTCCAGGATCGCGTTGAGCTTGCCGTGCTGGATCTCGTGCGCGAACGTGGCGGCCAGCCAGCGGCCGTCGGGGGGCGTGGACATGGCGATCGTCCCGAACAGGTCGCCCGCCGAGGCGCTGTGCATGCCCTGCGCCGGCCCCTTGATCGGGGTCAGCACGGAGACGAGGGCGCGGGTCTCCCCGGCGATCGTCCAGTGGTGGGCGCGGAGCGTCGCCCAGGCCGCCTCCAGGCCCGCCCGCCACACCCGCAGCTCCGCCTCCCCCAGGCGCTCGGCCGCGCCGGCGGCGCGCCAGCGGAAAAAGTCGAGGTCGTCGATGAGCAGGCGCAGACCGGCGTCCGCGGTTTCCAGCCACCGCAGGGGACGCCAGCCGCGTTGCTCGCCGGCGCCGGGACGCAGGCACAGATCCCCGGCCTCCACCCGTCCGTCGGCGCGCACGAGGAGGTCCGTCAGCCCGTCCGGGCCGCCCTGAAGTTCGAGCAGGCCCAGGGACGGCAACATGATCGTGCCGCCGGTCACGGGGACCTGGACCTCGCACGCCAGGCCCGCCTTGATCGCGGCGGCGGCGGCGACCGCGCCGAGCCGCGCCGGATCGCAGTGCCCGGCCGGACGCTCCCCCGGGCAATCGCCGCCCTCCAGCGCGCGGACGGCGCGCGCGGCCCAGGCGCCGACCGCCGGGTGGGCCAGCGTGCCGCGTACCGTCGCGGGGTTCTTCTTCTGGATCTCGGCGAGCACGTCGTAGGCGTGCTCCGTGGCCCGCGCGTGCGGATGGCCGGTTTCCGCGGCCAGCCGCGCCGTGCCCAGCACGAGCAGCAGGTGCTTGCTGCGCTGCGGGGCGGCGAGGTGGCGCACGGCGTCCGCGCCGCCGCCCCCCGAAGCCAGCCCGGACAGGGCGTGGCCGGGCAACCGGTGATCCCTGAGGAGCATGCGGGTCCTTTCAGCGAGAGGCACGGCGCAGGTCGCCGACGAGACGGTTGTGGATGTGCCCGATCAGCTGATAGAGGTCCGGGCAGTACACGGACGGGTTGCGGAAGCCCGTGCCCCGGCGGTAGCGGTGCGGGTAGAGGCCCGCGCCGCACACCCTGCCGAAACGGCAGTCGCGGCAGGTGTCGCTCAGCGCGTCCACGCCCAGTTGCCTGGCCACCATTCCCGGGTGTTCGAGGGCCAGGTCGAACGGATGGTCCACGACGTTCAGGCCGGTGGTGGGGGCGCCGTGCCGCACCACTTTCAGGGAGTCGGTCTGCTCGATCGTGCCGTCGGTCTCGATGACCACCAGCGTGGACGGCGTCAGGCCGACCGCCTCGCTGGCCGACGCGCCGCCCAGCATCAGATTGACGATCTCCTGAAAGAGGCGGACGACCGTTTCACCGCTGCGGCCGTACCAGTGGTCGAAAACCGCGATCAGCCAGTCACCATAGGGCGTATTCGCAGGGTCAGGTGATCGATACGCGGGCGGCGATTCCCAGGTGCCGTGCGGCAGCAGGAAATCGACCATGGGCGGCTCGAATTGCAGTAATGACTCATATGTTTCGACGGGGTCGTTCGTAAGATCAACCGTGCACAACAAACCGCTGTACAGAGGCCGGAACCGCGGGCCGCGCAATAGGTTCAGCGCGTCGGCGACCGCGTCGAAACTGCTGCGGCCGTCGGCGTGGCGGCGGTTGCGGTCGTTGGCCGTTCTGCCGCCGTCGAGACTGACGCCCACCTGCACGTCCAGTTCGCGGAACGTGCGCAGGGCGGCCTCGTCCAGGAGCACCGCGTTGGTCTGCACGACCGCGTCTACGCGCAGGTCGCCGCGGGCCGCCGCGCGGGCCGTCTCCACGACCTTGCGCAGGTAGGCATGGCCGGCGAGCAGCGGTTCCCCGCCGTGCAGGATCAGCCGGACCGACCGCATGCGGTGGGCCTCGGCGTGCTCGGCGATGCGCTCGGCGGCGGCCGTGACCAGGTCGGGGGCCATGACCAGGGGTTTCGAGCGCCAGCTCTGGTCGGCGAGGGTATAGACGTAGCAGTAGTCGCAGGCGAGATTGCAGCGGCTGTGAACCTTGAGCAGGAATTGCTGGAAGGGCCGGGGACGCCAGCCGTTCTTCAGCATTTGCGCCACATCGAGAGTGTCGGGCCACTCTCCCGCTGGATCCTCCCACTGGTACGTCAATCCCGTAACACCCCGCACCGCCGGAAAATATCCGCTCGATTGACGATGCTAGCCGAGACGCCATGCACTGTGGAGAACTATTTTGCTATCCCTGCAAATGGCCGCATTTTCGCTGCCAGTCGGCCCGCCCGGAACGGCTCGTACTCTCCGGACGGCTCTTCCTGGCACCGCACGATGCACGTGCCGCCGACAGGCCGTGTCCGTCACCGTCGGCAGTGCGGCAAAATAGGACAGTGATCGCAGAAGTGGAGATCTCTCCTCGGGAAACCGAGGTGCTGGGGCTGGTCGGGGCCCATCTCAGCAACGCCGAGATCGCGGCACGGTTGTGCCTCTCGGTGCGTACCGTGGAAAGTCACGTCTCCTCGCTGCTGCGCAAGCTGGAGGTGCCGGACCGGCGGGCGCTCGCCCGGCGCGCGCCCGAACCGGCCGGCGCGGGCCCCTCCCCTTCGCCGCCGGTGTTGCCGGCCCCGCTGACCTCGTTCGTCGGGCGGGTGAGCGAGCGGGCCGCGCTGGCCGAGCTGATCAGGGCGCACCGCCAGGTGACCGCGGTCGGGCCCGGCGGGGTGGGCAAGACCCGGCTCGCCCTGGCGGTGGCCGCGGACGCGGCCGGCGACTTCTCCGACGGGATGTGGTTCGCCGACCTGGTCCCGGTCACCGACCCCGACCTGATCGCGACCGCGGTCGCCGGGGCGCTCGGCCTCGGCGAGCAGCCGGGCAGCGACATGACCGAGTCCGTGGTCGCCGCGCTGGCCGACCATCATGCCCTGCTGGTGCTGGACAACTGCGAGCACGTGGTGGACGGGGTGGCGCTGTTCCTTGAGCGGCTGCTGGCGACGTGCCCCCGGGTGACGGTGCTGGCGACCAGCCGGGCCCGGCTGATGGTGCCGTTCGAGCGGGTGTATCCGGTCCCGCCGCTGTCGCTGGCCGTCGATGGCACGCCGGACGCGGTCGCGTTGTTCATGGAGCGGGCGGCGGCGGTCGGCCGGCCGCTGGATCCTCTGCTGCGCGACCAGGTCGCCTCGATCTGTGAGCGGCTGGACGGAATGGCGCTGGCGATCGAGCTGGCCGCCGCCCGGTGCCCCACGCTCGGGCTGGACGGCATCACCGCCGCCCTGTCCCACCCGCTGCGGATGCTCACCGGCGGATCCCGCGCCGACGAGCGGCACCGTTCGGTGCGGGCGGCGCTGGACTGGAGCCATGCCCTGCTGGAGCCGGCCGACCGGGCGCTGCTGCGCCGGGTGTCGGTGTTCGTGGCGCCGTTCACCTCCGCCGCGGCGGCGGAGGTGGCCGGCTCCGAGGAGGGCCTGGTCGCCGACGTGTTGGCCCGGCTCGCCGAGCAGAGCCTGCTGGGGGTGACGGCGTCCGCCGGCGGCACGGAGTACCGGGCGCTGGAGACCATCCGCCAGTACGGGATGGAGCGGCTGGCCGAGACCGGTGAGCTGGCCGACGCCCGGTCCCGGCACCTCGCCTGGTGCCTGGCCACGGCCGCCGGCCTGGCACCAGGCATGGGGGCGGGACCGGACTGGCGGGCCCGGTTCGACCGGGTGGCCGATGACCTGCGCGCGGCCCTGGTGTGGGCGGCCGAGCGGCCGGAGCGGCGCGCGGACACCCACGAGCTCGCCCGGCACCTGGCGGAGCTGACCTTCACCCGCAATCTGGTCGGCGAGTCGCAGCGGCACTACGAGCAGGCCGCCGGGCTCGCGATCGACCCCGCCGCCGCCGCGTCGATGCTCCGGCAGGCCGCGGCCGTGGCCGGCTGCCGCACGATCGGCGACGACATGTACCGCCTCCGCCTGGCGGCCGCGGACGCCGCCCGCAAGTCGGGCGACACCGCCGGCGCCGCCGCCGACCTGGCGACCGCCGCCACCATGGCCTTCCGTTTCTCGCCCACCTTCCTGCGGCTCCCGTCCACGGAGGAGGCGCTCGCGCTGATCACCGAGGCGCGGGAGCCGGCCGGCGACGATCCGGCCGCGCGGGCCGCGGTGGCGCTGGCCGAGGCCGCCGTGCTCACCGACGCGTTCGGCGCCGCTCAGGGCCCGCCAGGCAACTCCGTACCGGAGACGATCGCCTACGCCGAGCGGGCCGTCGAGCTCGCCCGCAGAACCGGCGACCCGCTCGCCGAGTCGGCCGCGCTGGACGCGCTCGCCTCCGCGAAGAGCTGGGCGGGTGAGGCCTTCGCCGCGGCGGACCTGGCCAGGCGCCGGGTCACGCTGCTGTCGTCCCTGCCGATCTCCCCGGCCGGCACGCACGAGCTGATCGACGCGCTCGGCATGGTCACCGAGGCGGCCCTTGGCGTGGGGGACGTGCCGGGCGCCCGCCTGTGGGCACGCCGGCTGGCCGAGCATCCGTCGCTGGCGGAGGTCGGGCACCGCGCTCCGCTGATGGTAGACGCGCTGGCGGGCAACGCCGGCGACGTGCTCGCCGGCAGCGTCCGGCTGCTCGACGCGTGGCGGCGGGCAGGCAGTCCCGCCCGGTCGCACCTCGGCCCCGCGGTCGCCGGTGTGGCGATGATCCACGGCCTGCGCGACGACCAGGACGCTCAGCGCGAATGGCAGGAGATCCTGAGCCGGCTCGGCACCCTGCCGTCGCACACCTACGGCTACGGCGCGGTCTTCGAGGCGATGCTCCTCCTGCACCAGGGTCAGGCCGAGCAGGCGCTGCGACGGCTGGCCCCCGAGCCCGAGCAGGTGTGGAAATGGGTCACCTGGATCTGGTACCACTGGTACGTCGCGCTGCGTGCCGAGGCCGCCGTACTCGCCGGAAGCCCCGATGCCCGCGACCGTACGGCCGAGGCCGGGACCGTCGTGGCCGGCAACCCGGTGGCCGCCGCCATCGTGCGGCGGGCCGAAGCCCTGCTCGACGGCAACACGGAGGCGCTGCTCGCCACGGCGGACGCGTTCGACGCCGCCGGCTGCCCCTACCAGTCCGCACGGACCATGCTCCTCGCCGGCGGCGAGCACGCCGGACGCGGCGCGAGGGCGCTCACCGGCCTCGGCCTGACCTCAGGGCGGGGAGGTCCCGGATGAGTCGCGCAGGCGGCGGTAACGCGCCGGAGTGATCCCGTACGTCCTGCGGAACAGCCGGACGCGCAGGACGAGCAGCGCGCCGGGATCGGTGACGAAGGACGAGGGGTCGGTCTCCACCTCACGGGCCAGCACGGCCGTGAGCAGGTCGACGACCGTGCCGGACAACCGGTCCAGGTCGGCCGGCGACAGGTGGTCGGACTGCGCCATCACCTGGTGGAGCAGGCCGCTGAGCACCGCCCCGACGCCGCTGCTCCCCGGCACCCTCCTGGCCAGCAACCGCCGTTTATGTGTGTGAAAGAAGCGTGGGCTGCAGCACCACCAAGTTGGTCACCTGAAACCGCCGGCCCGGCTCTCGGGGGAACAGGGCCCCGGCTCCGGCCGGGGCCCTTTCACCTGCTCTTCTTCCGCATCCGCCTCACTCGGCCGTGAGGGCCTCCCGTATCGCCTTGACGGCGGCGGTCGGGGCGTAGCCGTCGGGGACGCCTTCGACCAGGATGATGTCGCCCTCGATGTGCCGCGAGCGCAGCGGCGCGATCTCCCGGTAGGCGGGCGAGTCCCACCAGGCCCGCGCCTCGTCGATCCCCGGGAAGCCGATCATCACGACGGACCCGGGCCAGGCGCCCTCCTTGACCTCGTGCGGGGTGGCGTGCACGAGGTAGCGGCCGCCGTACGGCTCGAAGGTGGCGGGGAGACGCTCGACGTACTCGGCGATCTCCAGATGCGGGGCGGCGTCCTGCAGGTGAGCTATGACGTAGGCGGGCATGATGTCCTTCTGGTAGATCAAGCTTTGGTACGCCGCCAATCTTGGCATTCCCGGCATAGCTGTAGCGATTACCTGACAGGTAAGCGCTTCACGTTCATCGGACCAGCCGCTCGACGGTCTCCGCACGCGACCTTTTCAGCAGGCCGACGTAATCGGTGCCGCCCGTCCCGCCGGCCGTGCCGCGTTCGAACCGCTGAATGTAGCGCCCGGTGATGCCGAGATGCAGGGCCCTGAGCCGGGCCAGGGCGGTCACGGCCGCGTTGTACGCCTCGGCCAGTCGCGGCCGGGTGTCGCGGTGCAGCGCGACGTAGTCCCGTACCGAAGGGCCGGCCTCCAGGTCCTGGAGGAAGCGGCGGTGCGGCCCCGGCATGTACGCGCGCATGCCGGTCAGGAAGCCGGCGGTCAGCCCGTCGCGATGGGGCACGTCGAGCCCGGCGTCGAAGGCCTGGATGAGCGTGCTCTGCGCGGCGCTGCCGCCGGCCAGCACCAGCGGCTCCCGATCCACGCCTTCAAACCGCAGCCCCGGCGCGGACCAGCCGGTCAGGTACGGCCTGATCCGGTGGTAGAAGACGTAGGGGTCGCACCACCGTTCGATGTCGAGGAACGCCTCGATCACGCGGCCGAGCACCTCGCGAATGCCGGGCAGCGCCTCGGCGAGCCGGGCGTGGTCGTCGTCGGCCACGGCCTGCCGGACCTGCGCGAGCAGGGGCAGCGCGGGGGCTCCTGCCAGCTCGACCCCCACGATCGCGAGGTAGAACCACTTCTCGTCCAGGCCGCCGAGGAACGTCTGCTGAGTGTCGACGTTGGACGTGCTCAGCGGAGCGGTCCTGTCGATGCGCCGCCAGTTGTTGAGCACGATCGAGGCGTGGGCGACGATCGGCATCCGGTCCAGCCGCCGGGCGAGCTCGTGCAGCGGCCGGGCCACCGGGGCCGGGAGGGTGCGGGCGGGCGGGCCGGCGCCCCATACGTACCCGTTGGCGAGGCAGGTCAGCAGGAGCATGGCCCGTTCCCGCTCCCCAGGCGACTCCAGGGCGTCCGGCGGGAGCACGGGCATCGACTCGATCGCGGGACGCAGCCGCCCCGTCATGATCAGAGCCGTGAGGTCGCGTGCGGCCCGCTCCCAAGGGCGGTAGCACGACGGCAGCGCGTCCACCGGGTCCTCGGCGGGCAGGAACCCGTGGCGCGCGTCGATGGCGTACTCCGCCAGCGGGGCGATCCTCGACCCGGGAGCGCGGGCGCGCGTCGTCTCTGCCGTCAACGGGCTTCCTCCCCCTCACCCACGTCCTGGCCGCTCGATGCCCTTCCACGCACCTGCCGAAACCGTGGTGTGCGAGGGCTGGAGCCCGGACCCCCCGCTGACGCCGGTGCGGATCTGCCGCGAGGAGGCTACGAGGCGTGGGCGCTCAGCGCCGTGAGGGCGGCGGCGAGTTGCGGATCCGCCCGCCTCGCCTCCTCCAGGGCGGCCTCCAGCGTCTCCTCATAGGTGCGGCTCGCCTCGGCGTGCCTGGTCCGGCCCGCCTCGGTGAGGACCGTGTAGACCCCCCGCTTGTCGTCAGGGCACAGATCCCGGACGGCGAAGCCCGCCGTGCCCAGTCGCGCCACCAGGCGGGTCACCGAACTCTGGTTGAGCCCGACCTTGTCCGCCAGCTCCTGCATGCGCAGCTCGGAGGTGGGCGAGGCGGCGAGGTGGCCCAGCGCGCGGAACTCCGACAGTCCGATGCCGTGCCTTCTCTGCAGCGCGGTGGCGAGCCTGTTCTCCACGCGGGTGTGCAGGAGGAGGACGTGCTGCCAGGTCGCGGCGAGGTCCGAGACGGGTGGCGCGGCTGCGGGAGTCATGAGACCTCTTTGTTCGAGCGGTACGGGCCTTCCGGAGGCATTTCTGAGACCGGCTTGACAGAAGGATACATGTACATGCAACATCTTGTCGCGTCAGAAACTTGCACGTACATACAAGTAGGAGCAACTCCCATGGCCTGGCTCTACCTGCTCATAGCGGCCGTCTTCGAAGTCGTCTTCGCCCTGGCCACCAACGCCACCGAGGGCTTCACCCGGCTGGGGCCCTCCCTGCTCACGGCCGCGGCGGCGGCCATCGGGATCTTCTTCCTGAGCCTGGCGCTCAAGACGCTGGACGTCGGCGTCGGCTACACCATCTGGACCGGCATCGGCTCGGTCGGCACCGTCGTCTTCGGCGCGGTGATCTTCGGCGAGGAGTTCACCATCTGGAAGGTGCTGGCCTTCGTCCTGATCATCGGCGGCGTGCTGGGCCTCAAGCTCTCCGACCGCCTGACCGCCAAGAAGCCGTCCGCGGCCTGATCCACCCTCTCACCTGAAGGAACGTCATCATGGCCTGGATCTACCTCTCCATCGCGATCGTCTTCGAGATCGGCTTCGCCCTCGGCACCAACGCCACCAAGGGCTTCACCCGCCTCTGGCCGTCGGTCTTCACCCTGCTGTCGGCCGCCGGCGGCATCTACACCCTGAGCCTGGCGCTCAGAACGCTGGACGTCGGCGTCGGCTACACCATCTGGACCGGCATCGGCTCCATCGGCACCGTCATCCTCGGCGCCCTCATCTACAAGGAGAAGATCACGCCTGCCAAGCTCGCGTCCTTCGCCGCGATCATCGGCGGCGTAGCCCTCCTCAAGCTCGCCGCGGGAATCTGACCGCCGACGCCACGCGAGGGCGGCGTCCTGGCGGTGGCACTCGCCGATTGGAATGATGACGGGATGGAATATCGCGAGCTGGGACGATCAGGGCTGCGGGTATCGGTGCTCACCATGGGCACGATGACGTTCGGCGGCGGGGGCAAGTTCGCCTATGTCGGCGACACCGGGGTGGAAGAGGCGCGCAAGCAGATCGACATGTGCCTGGACGCCGGGGTCAATCTCATCGACACCGCCGACGTGTACTCCACCGGCCTGTCGGAGGAGATCGTCGGCAAGGCGATCCAGGGCCGCCGTGACGACCTGCTGCTGGCCACCAAGGTACGCATGCCGATGGGCGACGGCCCCAACGACGCCGGGTTGTCGCGCCACCACGTGATCACCGGGGCGGAGGCCAGCCTGCGCCGCCTGGGCACCGACCACATCGACCTGTACCAGGTGCACGAATGGGACGGCCGCACCCCCGTCGAGGAGACCCTGGCGGCGCTCGACCACCTGGTGAGCGCCGGCAAGGTGCGGTACGTCGGCGTCTCCAACTACACCGGCTGGCAGCTCATGAAGGCGCTGGGCACCGCCGACAGGCTCGGCCTGCCGCGCTTCGTCAGCCAGCAGATCTACTACTCCCTCCAGGCCCGCGACTCCGAGTACGAGCTGATCCCGGCCGCGATCGACCAGGGCCTCGGCGTGCTGGTGTGGAGCCCGCTGGCCGGCGGCCTGCTGTCCGGCCGCTACCGCCGAGACGCCCAGCCGTCCGAGGGCCGCCAGCTCACCGAGTGGAACGAGCCTCCCGTACGCGACCAGGAGCAGTTGTACGACACCGTCGAGGTGCTGGTCGACATCGCCGGGGAGCACGGGGTTTCGGCGGCGCAAGTGGCGCTGGCCTGGTTGCTGGGGCGGCCCGCGATCACGTCACTGGTGGTCGGCGCGCGCACCAGCGAGCAACTGGCCGACAACCTGGCCGCCGCCGAGCTGAAGCTGACCGCCGAGCAGCGCGCCCGGCTGGACGAGGTCAGCCGCCAGCCGCTGCTCTACCCGTACTGGCATCAGGCGGCGACCGCCTCCGACCGGCTCTCACCCGCCGATCTGAGCCTGCTCGGACCGCACCTTTAGACCATGTCCCGACAGAGTAGGTTCTCGCCTGTGAGTGATATTCGCCTCCTTGGTCCCGAGGAACTGCCCCTGTGCCGGCGGCTCGAAAGCGACCGCGAGTGGTCCACCGACGAGGCCAAATGGCGGCTGATGTTCGAGGCGGGCGAGGTCTACGCCGTCGACGCGGACGACGGCGACGGCCTGGCCGGATGCGTCGTGGTGACCCGCTACGGCGACACGCTGGCAGCCGTCGGCATGATGCTGGTCGCCGGCCGGTACGGCAGGCAGGGGCTCGGCACGCGGCTGATGAAGCATGCCCTGGAGGTCGCCGGAGACCGTACCGTGGAGCTCACCGCGACCCGGTTCGGGCGCCCCGTCTACGAGCGGCTGGGCTTCCGGCCCACGGGCAGCCTGACGATCACCATGGGCCCGATGCGGGGGCCGGCATGGGCGTCCGCGGTCCGCGTGGCCACACCGGACGACCACGCCGCGCTCCTCGCCCTGGACGCCGAGGTCACCGGGGCCGACCGGAGCAAGGCGCTGACCGCCCTGCTGACCACGGCCGAGCGCACGATCGTCACCGACGGCGGCTTCGCCGTGTCCTGGAACGCCGGCCCCCACCGTGTCATCGGCCCCGTGGTCGCGTCCTCGGAGGAAGCCGCCCGCGAACTCATCCTGGCCGCCGCCCACGACGCCGACCGCGACGTACGAATCGACCTGCTGGACGCCTACCCGGGCCTGCGCCCGTGGCTAACCGGGCTGGGCCCCACCGAAGGCCCCGCGGCCCTGCCGACGATGGTCTACGGCGCCCACCGCCACCCGGGCGACCGCGGGCGATACGTCGCTCCCATCCTCGTCTCCATGGGCTGACAGGTTATGCCAGGTGCTCGCCGGTGAGCCGGTCCAGCACCGCGCGAAGGTCCACTTCCCGGGCGATCTCCAGCACGGCCCTGGCCATCATCGGCTCGGGGCCGGTGCCGGTCAGCACCAGCCCCACCCGCGGCTCGTACGCGGGCCGCTCCAGCCGGATGACCCGCATGCCCTCGGGCACGCCGAACATGTGCAGCCACGCGTGCGCGATCACGCTCGACCAGTGGTGCGTCGCGACGTGCGCGAACAGCGCCGAGACGGTGTCGGTCTCGATGGCGGGCATGGCCACCGCGCCGGCCTCGCGGAAGTTGGCGTCCAGGATGCGGCGGTTGCGCATCTCGGGGGCGAGCAGGCACAGGGGCAGCGCGGCGACCTCCGCCCAGCGCACCACCCGCCGGTCGGCCAGCCCGCCGTCGGACGGGGTGAGCAGCAGGTAGCGCTCCTCGTACAGCGGGGTGGCGCGTACCTCGCCGAGGTCCTCCTCATCGTCGTCGAGGTAGGTCATCGCCATGTCGATCTCGTACTCGGCCAGTTGCCGCGCGATCTCCCGCGACGACAACGACGTCAGCCGCACCCGTACGTGCGGATAACGCTCGCAGAACGGCGTGGTCAGCAGCGAGGCGGCGGTCAGCGCGGTCGGGATGGCCCCCAGGCGCAGCGTGCCCGACAGGCCCTCGCGCATCCTGGCCAGGTCCTGGCGCATGGCGTCGGTGTCGGCGATGATGCGCTGCGCCCACAACACCACCCGCTCGCCCTCAGCGGTCAGGCCGGCGAACTTGCGGCCGCGGCGGACCAGCGGCACGTCCAGTTCGCGTTCCAGCTTGCGGATGGCCGCCGAGAGCGACGGCTGGGAGACGTGGCAGGCCGCGGCGGCGCGGGCGAAATGCCGCTCCCGGGCCAGGGCGACGAGGTACTCCAACTGGCGCAACAACACGCCACAGGATGTCCCAGCCTCGCCCGTCCCGTCCATCTCGGCTGCTTGGCGAAGTCGGCCGGGCACGAGCGCGGGGCGGTACGGCCCGGGTGACGAGCCAGGTCGTACGCGCCCCGGATCTACCCGGTCACGCCTGGCTTGGCTCGGGCGGGGCGGAGGTCATGGGCCGTACCACGCGCACGCTGGCGGAGCCGATGTCGAAATAGAGCCCCACCAGCTTGAGCCGTCCGGTATCGACCCGCTCGTCCACCTGGGGGTAGCTGCGGAGATTGTCCAGTTGCTGCTGCACGTTGAACTGGCAGAGCAGGTCCAGCGCTTCGTCGTGGAGGTGCCCGTCGTCCGCGCGGAGCCCGGTCAGGCTGGCATCGCCGTGCCGGAGCCAGCGGCCGAGTTGCGGCAGTTCGGCCGTGGCCGCCGGGCCGGCGAGCAGCGCGGCCATCGCGCCGCAGCCCGAGTGGCCGCACACCGTGATGGTGTGCACGCCCAGGACGCGGGTGGCGTACTCGATGGCGGCGGCCACCGAGTCGTCACCCGGCGCGGAGCCCGCGCGCGGCACCAGGTTGCCGATGTTGCGCACGGTGAACAGGTCGCCGGGGCCGCTGGAGGTGATCAGGCTGGGCATGATCCTTGAGTCGGCGCAGGTGATGAACAGGTGGGTGGGCTGCTGCTTGGCGGCCAGTGCGGTGAAGATGGGCCGTACCAGCGGCGCCGTACGGCGGTGGAACTCGTCGGCGCCCTGCGTGAGCCGGCATTCCACGGTCGTGGGCGCGTCGGGGCGGCGGTGGGTCCAGGGCAGCCACCAGCGTCCGGCCGGCTTGGGCGGGCTCTTGGCCGGAGACATGCGGGCCCCGCTGGCGGCGATCGTGTACCACTCGTCGTGCAGTTCGTCGATGGTCACCGTGCCGCCCAGACGTTCGTGCTCCTGCCGCCAGTTGTGGATGGCCTCGAAAGCGGCGTTGTCCATGAAGTCGATGTTGAGGTCGAGGTCCACGGCGGCTCCGGCGGGAATGGCGCGCAGTTCCTGGGTGAGGCGGGGCACGCCGAGGAAGGTGAGCGAGCCGGAGACCGTGGTGTGCAGATGCCCGTTCAGCTCTTCGCGCTTGTCGATCGTCACCCGGGTCAGCCGCCGCAGGGCGAGCAGCGCGGCCAGGGCGAGGCCGGCCAGCACGCCCTCGGCCAGGCCGACCAGGATCACGCCTGCCATGGTGACCAGGTAGACGGACACCTCGTTGTGGCCGTGCACCTTCTTGACGTGACCGAGGCTGATCGTCCTGATGCCGATGTAGATCAGCAGGGCCGCCAGCGCCTCCATCGGGATGAGCTGGATCGTTCCACCGAGGCAGAGCGCGAAGAGCAGGACCCAGACGCCGTGCAGGATGGCCGACCGCCGGCTGCGTGCGCCGGCCCGGATGTTGGTGGTGCTGCGTACGATGACGCCGGCCACGGGAAGCCCGCCGAGCAGGCCGCTGACCACGTTGGCCAGGCCCTGCCCGGACAGCTCGCGGTCAAGGTCGGCGCGGGGGCCGGTGTGCATGCCGTCGGTGGCCACGCAGCAGAGCAGGGACTCCGCCCCGGCCAGGAGCGCGATCAGCAGTACGGCGCCGGCGACGTGGTGCCAGTCTCCCTGCGGCAGCGCGGGCGGCGCCCATGTGGTGATCGCGCCGGTCAGGTCGATGCGGGTGACGTTCCAGCCGAACACCCACGCGGTGCCCGCGGCGACGAGCAGCGCCGCCAGCGGGGCCGGGATCGCCCGGACGTGCTTGGGCAGCCGGCCCCAGATCAGCATGACCGTGACGGTGAGCACGCCGACCATGACCTTGTGGCCGTGCAGGTCGATGATCTGCCCGGGAAGCTGAATCAGGTTGGCCAGTGCCGAGTGCTGCGGGCTGCCGCCCAGGACGACGTGCAGCTGGGCCAGCGCGATGATGATGCCGACGCCGGCCAGCATGCCGTGGACGACCGCGGGTGAGACGGCCAGCGCGGCCCGCGCCGCCTTGAACACGCCGAGCAGCACCTGTACGGCGCCGGCGAGAATGGTGATCACGCAGGTGGCGCGCCAGCCGTAGGTGTGCACCAGGCCGGCGATCACCACGGTCAGGCTCGCCGTCGGGCCGCTCACCTGCACGGGCGAGCCGCCCAGCCAGCCGGCGACGATGCCACCGGCGACGGCGGCGATCAGCCCCGACGCCGGGGGCGCGCCGGCGGCCATGGCGATGCCCAGGGACAGGGGCACGGCCACCAGGAACACGACGAGTGACGCCGGGAGATCGCTTCTGAGAGTACGCATAACGCTACTCTCCGTATCTATCTTCATGCGGCACACCATAGTGGTGAAGGCGGCGCCGCCAGGCGTCTACCGAGCGCTGTTCGCTATCGGCGCTCGCCGGAGCACGCCCAGCGCGTGTTCAGACGGTGGCCGAGGGACTGCATGGGACGTTCGACGAAGCGGTGGCTGAGCCAGCTGAGCGGTATGAGCAGGCACAGGAAGCCCACGCCGACGCCGATCTGCAGCGGCGGCGGCGACCAGCGCATCTCCCCCGCCACCCGCATGACGATCAGGAGGATCGGCAGGTGCACGAGGTAGAGGGAGTAGCTGATCTTGCCCAGCCAGGCGAGCACGGCGGGCACCGGGCGGGCGCGCCAGGCCATGGCGGCGGCGAAGGTCAGGGCCGCGAGGAGGATGGTCAGGGCCCACACGTTCGGCCGCACCCACCACCAGCCGGCGTTGAGCGCCCACAGCGGGGTCGCGGCCACGAGCGTGGCGGCGCCGGCCACCGGCCAGAGCGCTCCCCCGCCGTGCTCCCAGCGATGAATCGCCGTACCGGTGAACATCACGGCCAGGATGGCCGCCCCGAACCAGGGGACCCGGCTGCTCAGCAGCACCAGCAGCAGCGCCATCACCCCCAGCGCGCACGCCGCGACCGTACGCCCGCGCCCCGACACCACGCAGCCGAGCCCGATCACGAAGAGGCCCGACGACACCCACACCAGCCAGCCGCCCGACAACAGCGGCCCCGATAAGACCAGCCCGGCGATCGCGCCGATCAGCGCGAACCCGGCCGGAAGCAGGCCCCGGCCGTCGCGCACGCCGGCCACGAACAGCGCGGCGGCCAGCAGGTAGAAGATCATCTCGTACGACAACGTCCACATGGTGTTCAGCACGCCCGCCATGCCCACCGCGTCCAGCAACATCGTCAGATGCGCCACCACGGACGACAGATCCCTGGCCACCTCGGAACGGATCGGAACCCACCAGGCCAGGGCGAGCACCAGGGCGATGACCGCCAGGTAGAGCGGATAGAGGCGGAAGAACCGGCCGACCCAGAAGGCCCGTACGTCGCCGTGCCGTTCCAGCGAGGCCGGGATGATGTATCCGCTGACCAGGAAGAACACGAGCACGCCGTAGACGCCGAGGTTGAAGGCGGTGGGCCGCAGCCAGGGCATGGCCCAGGTGGTCAGGTGCTCCCCCACCACGGCGAGGGCGCCGATGCCGCGCAATGCGTCCAGCCAGGCGAGCCGGGCGGGCGCCCGCGGCCCGGCACGAGTGATCGCGGAGGTGGCCGTCGGCACAGGCTCAACGTATAGGAAGGATGATCCAAAGTGCAGGGCCCGGCGACGAACTTTCGCGCGACGGGACCCGTCTGACCCATATGAACCGGATTCTGCCGGCCGTCGTCGTGCTGGTGCTGGTGCTTGGCGGGTGTAGCGGTGGCGTCCCGGTGGACCTGCCGCGTTTCGCCGGGTCCGCCCGCTCGGTCGAAGAGGTCGCACGCCAGTTGCGCACGTACGAGTCGCGCGGGGACTCGTCCTACCCCGCGGTGGGTGACGTCTTCCAGCTGTGCCTGGGCACCCTCGATTCCCGCGCCCCCGCCGAGCCGCAGGCGCTCCCTTCCGTGGTCGCGCATCTGAAGACGTCCCCGCCCGTGGACGTGCGGTTCATGTTGATGCCCGACGCCGCGCGGGCGGCCGGCCTGGTGGCCCGGGCCGCAGGGGTGGCTCAAGGCTGCGCCGGGTCGGCGAGCGGCACCCTGGGCGAGGGCATGGACGCGGAGACGACCGTGTCCGCCTTCAACCGTGACGGCTGGTCGGGCGTGCAGGTCATCACCAGCGGGCGGCGCGGAAGCGACACGGACAACCCGTTCTTCTACCGGCCGTTCACCTCGGGGGCTCTGGTGGTGAACAAGGGTGCGTGGGTCGTGGAACTGGAATGGGACCTCGACGGCCGTTTCGGGTCCCCTGACCCCGGGTGGGCCGAGGCGGGGCTGAAGCTCTCCCAGGCCGTGCTGGCCGTGGCCGACGGCGGCGTGACGGCGCCGGATGCTCAGGAGCGGACGACCCGGTTGGTACATGCCCTGCCCGATCCCGGCGCCTACGGTGAGCGGCTGAAGGTCTGGCCGGAGCCCGGCGAGCCGCGCCAGTACCGCGAACAGGGGTCGGGGCCGCCGATGAGCAACGACCTGTCCTGCGGCACCGTACCGGCCAGGGAGCACCCTCCGGGCTTCCTGCCCTCGGTGCGGCGCTCGCTGCTCGGCGAGGTCGCCGTGCACGAGATGGTGTCGCCGGCGCGTGACGAACAGCACGCCGAGCAGGTACGGCGGACCTGGTTGCACGATGACCTGACGAGTTCCTCGCCGCCGGACCCTTGCGGCTATTCCGACCCGGGGTTCGTCCACAGCGCGCAGACCGAGGCGAAGGGCGTCGCACCGTCGGTCACGGCCTTCCGGCATGGGGAGTGGACCGGGGAGATCGAGCGATTCGCCGCACGTCATCCGAAGGCGACCGCCGCCTCCGGTTACCGCGACTCCTATGCCCATGTGGCGGTCGCCGTAAGGAAAGGCGCGGTGGCCGTTTACCTGCGGTGGCAGGGCGCGGCAGGGGTGGATCCGCAGCCGGTGTTCAGGCGCGGCGAGTCGGCCGTGAAGCGTACGCTGGACCGGCTCGCAGGGGCCGCCTGACGCTGGTGGGTTGGCATCGCCTTCGACGGCTCACGTGGCGTCGGTGCTCACGCGGATGAGGTGGGGGCCCGCCGCGATGATCTCCGCGGCCGCCTCGTCGTCGAGCCTGTCATCCGTGATGATCTTGTGGATCTCGTCCAGCCGCAGCGCCCGGTAGCGCGCGAACCGGCCGAACTTCGCGCTGCCCGCGACGAGGACCGACGTGGTGGCGGCGGCGAGTGCGGCACGTTTGACATCGATCTTCGCTTCGACGGGCGTGGTGACGCCGTGCCGTACATCCCAGGAACTCGAGGACAGGAAGGCGATGTCGAGGGAGAGCTCACGCAGGGCGAGGGTGGCGAGCCTGCCGGAGGTGGAACGGTTCGCGGTCTCGACCCGGCCGCCGACGCAGATGAGGTCCACGCCCGGGTGGTCGATGAAGTCGGTCACGGTCGCCAGGTCGTTGCTGACCACCGTCAGGTCGCGCGCCTCGTCGAGGAAGGGGCGGACGGCCTGGATCGTGGTGCCGGCGTCGAGGTAGATGGTCATCGAGTCGGCGACCATCCCGGCCGCGGCGCGCGCCATCGCGGCCTTGCCCGCCTGGTCGGTGACCGCCTTCTCGGTACGGTCGGGCTCGCGCAGCAGCCGGGTGACGATCTTGGCCCCACCCGGCGTGGCCTCGACGCTGCCCTGCTTCTCCAGGGCGATGATGTCCCGGCGGATGGTCATGTGGCTGACGGAGAGGAGCTCGGTGAGCTGGCGGTAACTCAGCACGTGGGCATGCTGCAGATGACGCAGGATTTCCTGCCTGCGCTGCTCAGGAATGAGTGGCGGCCTCGCCATGGACTACCTCCTCGCCGGGGCTCAGTGTAGTGCGCTCCCCCCACGGGCTGGACCAGCGCGCGGCAAGCTCGGCCACCGCTTCGGCAGTGAGCTCCCGGCGCGGCATTCCGCTGGTCAGCAGCGTGATCCGGCAGGCTTCCTCAAGTTCGGCGGCGCGGTCAACGGCCTCGTCCAGATCCGTGCCGGCCAGCACCGATCCGTGGTTGGCCAGCAGCGCGCCACGCAGTTCCCAGGGGCAGGTGCGCAGGTCCTCGCCGAGAGCGGGATCACCGGGCCGGCGGTAGGGCAGCAGCGGCGTCTGACCGACGCGCATCACGAAGTACGGGGTGAGCGGGGGCACCGCGCTGTGCTCCGACCACGGTTCCAGGCAGGCGACGGCCACCGCCGAGGGCGAATGGACGTGCACCACCGCCCGGTGACCGGGATCGCGCTGGTAGAAGGCGATGTGCAGCGGCCACTCCTTCGACGGTTTCGCGCCGTCGAGGTGACGCCCGTCGAGGTCGAGCACCGCGATGTCTTCCGGCCGCATCCGGCCCAGCGGCGCGCCGGTCCCGCTGATCATGATCCGGTCACCGGCGCGGACGCTGAGGTTGCCGCTGGTGCCGGGGCTGAGGCCCTCCTCGACCACGCGGACACCGGCGGCGAGCAGGTCGTCCAGCGCGCTCACGCGAGCCGGTCCCAGGCCGAGGTGAACAGGTCGTCGGGCCCGAAGTTGCCGCTCTTGAGCGCCAGTGCGACCACCTCTCCGCCGGCGGTGGTGGCGGAGCTCCAGCAGATGCCGGTGGCGATTTCCGGGCCTATGCGCAGCAGGCCGATGCCCAGCGCGCGGACGATCGCGCCGCTGGTCTCGCCGCCGGCGACCAGCAGGCGGGTGATGCCGGCCCGCTCGACCAGCCGCTGCGCGACGCGGGCGAGCACGTGCTCGACGGCGGGCGCGACCGGCCGGCCAGCTATCTCGTGGACGAGGTCGGCCTGCTCCCCTGCGGCGTACACGACGGGTGCGGCGCCGTCCGGCTGGGCCCGGACCCATTGGGTGATCGCGTCGATCTCGCTTTCCGGGTCGCGTACGGCCGTCGCCGGGTCGATCCGGCGTACCGGCTGGGTGCGGGCGGCGGTGGCGATCTGCCGCCGCGTGGTCGCCGACGCGCTGCCGCACAACACCACGCGGCCGGCGTCCGGGCCCGGTGACCAGGTGTCCGCCGCGGCGCCGGGACTCGGCAGGCCGTGGGCCAGGCCGGAGCCGCCGCTCACGAGCGGGCTGCCGGCGACCGCGACGCCGAGGACGCGCAGGTCGTCGTCATCGATCGTGTCGACGACGACGTAGCGGGCGGGCGCGGCCGCGATGGCGGCCCGGACCGCCTCCGGACCCTGCCGCACCGTCTCGTGGTGGATCTCCGAGACGGCGTGCCGGGTCTGCGGGCGGAGCAGGTCGGCGACCCGGGAGCGGGTCATCGGCGTGAGCGGGTGGTGCCGCATCGAGGAGTGTTCGAGGAGGTCGCCGCCAACGAAGAGGTGACCGTGGTAGACCGTGCGGCCGTTGGCGGGCAGCGCGGGCGCGACAACCACCCGCTCTGCGCCCAGTTCCTCCGACACCATGTCCAGGACCGGCCCGATGTTGCCCTCGTCGGTGGAGTCGAAGGTGGAGCAGTACTTCACATAGATCTGCTCGGCGTCCCAGCTCCGCAGCCTGTCCAGCGCGCCGCGCGAGGAGGCGACCGCCTCGCCGGAGGGCGCGGTCCGGGTCTTCAGCGCGATGACCAGCGCGTCGAGATCGGCGCGCGCCGATGTGCCCGGGTCGTGCTCCTCGATGGCGACGGCCACCCGATAACCGTTGCGGCGCAACATGATCGCGAGATCCGTCGCGCCCGTGAAGTCGTCGGCGATGGCACCCAGCACTGTCGCACCTCGTTCTTCCTCGTCAGGCCTGCCTATGCCTACATTTCATCTCATGTGAATATTTGATGCAAATTTGTAAAATTCTAGATCCTGTGTAACAGTGGCGGCCAGCGTCGTCCCTGGTCACCTGGGCGGCGCTTTGCCAGATTGGAGCTACGGTGATCCATTCCCATGCCGTGCGGGATCACGTTCCCGTCAGAGTCGCGCTGACCGGCGCAGGCGGTGGATACGGCCGCACGCTGCTCGCGCAGCTCCAGCACACGCCCGAACTGATCCCGGCGGTGCTCATCGATCCCGACGTGGACGGCGTGCGCCGCATGCTTGCCGAACTCGGGCACGACGCGGCCGGCCTCGCGGCGCCGGCCACCGGCGAGGAGTTCCGTGCCGCCGTCGCCGCCGGCCGCACAGTCCTGCTCGCCGACGCCGCCCCGCTCGGCTGGGACGGCGTGGACGTCCTGGTCGAGGCGACCGGCCACGTGAGCTCCGGCACCGCCTACGCCGAGGACGCGCTGGCGCACGGGGTGCACGTCGTCATGGTCAGCAAGGAAGTCGACACCGTCGCCGGTGTCGCCCTCGCGGCCAGGGCGGCGGCGGCCGGCGTACGTTACCTGCCGGGCGACGGCGACCAGCCCGCCAACCTGCTGCGCCTCGTCGACTGGATCTCGGCCACCGGCCTGGAGATCGTCGCCATCGGCAAATCGGGCGAGTACGACCTCGTCTTCGACCCCGGCAAGGGAACCGTGACGCAGGCCGGGGTGACGATCGACGCACCCGCCCTGGCCGAGGTGCTCGATCTGGGCGACGATCCGCTCGCCGCGCTGCGCCGCCGCGCCGATCTCGTCGCCGGGCTCAAGCGCAGGGCGGCCGCCGACCTGTGCGAGATGACCGTGGTGGCGATGCGCACGGGCGCCGTGCCGGACGAGGAGAGCCTGCACTACCCGGTGGCCAGGATCGCCGAACTCGCCGACATCTACGCCACGCGTCAGGACGGCGGCCTCGTGGGCCGCGACGGCGTCATCGACGTGTTCTCCGCGCTGCGCCTGCCCGGCGAGGCGAGCTTCGCCGGCGGCGTGTTCGCGGTGGTGCGTACCGGCGATCCGGCGACCTGGGAAATGTTGCGGGGCAAGGGGCACGTCGTCAGCCGAGACGGCCGCTACGCCTGCCTCTACTGGCCCTACCACGCGATGGGCGTCGAAACCCCGCTCACCATCCACGCCGCCGTCACCGGCGCGGGCGTCGCGCCGCGCCCCCGGCCGACGGTGCTGCTCGCGGCCAGGACCGCCACGGCCCTGGAGGCCGGTACGCCGTTCCGGGTCGCCGGTCACCATCACGAGATCGACGGCGTCGCCCCGGTCATGGTGGCTCCCGACGCCGGCCTCGCGCCCTACTACCTGCTCGGCGACGCGCGGTTGCGCCGCCGGGTCGAGGCGGGCGAGCTCGTGCGCCTCGACGACCTCGAGAACGTCGCGCCCGTACCGCTCGCCGCCTATCTCGCCGCAGCACCCCCAGCCCCCCAGCCGAAGGGAACCGACCAATGACGACGCTGCCCCCGCGTTCACCCCGAGGGGACGGACCATGAGCGTCGAGATCATCGCGCTGATCGTCTTCGCGGGCGTTTTCGCCGTCTCCGCGATCCGCAACGTGCACATGGGGGCGTTGGCGCTGGTCGCCGCCTTCATCGTCGGTATCGGGTTCGTCGGCGAGGGACTCGACGACATTCTCGAGGCGTTCCCGGTCGATACGCTGCTCATCCTGCTCGGCATCACCTACCTGTTCGGCATGGCCAGGGAGACCGGCACGATCGACTGGCTCGTCGACCGTTCCGTGCGTCTGGTCGGCCCACGGGTCTCCCTGCTGCCGTGGGCGATGTGGCTGATCGGCACGGGGGTGGCCTGTCTCGGCACCTCTCACGCGGCGTTCGCCGTCGTGCCGATCGCGATGTCACTGGCCACGACGCACCGGATCAGCCCGACGCTCATGGGCATCGCCATGAGCTCCGCGATCGTGGGCGGGGCGCTGGCTCCGACGAGCATCAACGGCATCACGGTCGCCACCATCGCCGAGGACACGGGGCTGCCGTACAACGCGGGGCTCATGTTCGTCCTGTCGGTCGGGGTGAACGCCCTGGTGGTCCTGGCCGCCTTCCTGATGTTCGGCGGCCCGGAACTGATCCGCCGTTCGCGGCGGGGAACCGCGGCGGCCGCCGAGCCTGCCGGGAGCGGTGGCTCGGGTTCCGCGACCGGCACTCCGGGTTCCGCGACCGGCACCCTTGGTTCCGCGACGGGCACCCCGGGCTCTGCGACCGGCACCGCGGGTACTGCGACCGGCACCTTGGCGATCACCGACACCACCGCAGCGGCGCCACCGCCGATCACTCGCATCCAGGTGATCGTGTTGTGCGCGCTGTTCGCCCTGATCGCCGGGTTCTTCGGGCTCACCGTGCTCGACGTCGACGTCAATCTCGGTGTCGTCGCGCTCACCCTCGCGGTGATCCTCTCCCTCCTGGTGCCGGACGTGGGGCGCCGCGCGATGTCGAAGGTCGACTGGGGGACGATCCTGCTGCTCGGCGGCATCATGACCTATGTGGGCGTACTGACCAGGCTGGGCGCTATCGACCAGCTCGGCGAACTGGCCAGGTCGGTCAACATCCCCCTGATCGCGGCCATCGTCATCTGTGTCATCGCCGGCCTGGTGTCGGCGTTCGCCTCGACGATCGGCATTCTCGGCGCACTCATTCCGCTGGCCGTACCGCTCCTCATGCCCGGGGGCGGGCTGGAGATGACCGGGTTCATCTACGCGCTGGCCATCTCGGCGTCGCTGGTGGACTGCGCGCCGTTCTCCACCACGGGTGCGACGATCGTCGCCTCCGCGGCCGAGGACGAACGACCGCTGCTGTCGAGACGCCTCACGGTCTGGGGATTCGCCATGGTCCTGATCGGCCCCGCGGCCACGATCATCACCATGGTGCTGCCACCCCTGCTACTCGCCGGCTGACCACACCGCACCGCTCCGCTTCTGGACGAGCGAGGCACCCCTCGGCCGCAGTGACCGTCAGGTGGCCGGATCGACACAACACGACGCGATGCGACACGACGCGGCCCGGAGTCCGGCAACGGCCGGCCTCCGGGCGTCGCCGGGTTGATCGGGCTGGCGCTCGGGGCGCTGCTCCTGCCCAACGCAGCCGCCGCCGAGCCAGCCGCGCACGACACCGGGCGGGCATCCTCCTGCCCCTGCACCTCGACGCGGGGAGGTGCCGGGCGGGGCGCGCCGGCCGGGGTGTGGGGCGGCCCCGCGCCGGGGGGGGGCGCCCCGGGGCGTGGTCGCCGGCCGGCGGGGTCCCGGGCCACGTGGCCGGGGGGGGGGCGGCGGGCGGGG